>CAYYKK010000571.1:0-2547 GCA_964467935.1 uncultured Polyangiaceae bacterium | reverse complement strand
CAATTCGCAGGCCCTCGACACTGCGCGTCCGTCAATGTCATCCATCGGGCGAGCGCGCACCGGCGCCCATGCCGACGAGAGGCGGACCTCAGCCAAGAGGGCGAGGGTACACCACGAGGGCGCACGATCGCACGCCAAGAGACAACGCGCATCGCGGAGGATCGTCCTCGGCGCATCGCGCGGGTCGTCCCCCCCGACGCGCATCGCGAGGGTCGTCCCCCCGACACGCATCGCGAGGGTCGTCCCCCCGACGCGGATCGCGCGGATCGTCCCCCCGGCGCGATCGCGAGGGTCGTCCCCCGATCAGCGAATGACGCTGAGGCGCGCGGTCGCGTCGCACCAGCGACGGATGATGCCCGGCAGCTCGTCGAGCCGCTCGACGACGACGTCGGGTCGCGTCGCCAGCAAGCGCTCCTTCGGCGTGAAGCCGGACAGCACGCCGACCACGCGGCAGCCCACCTTGCGCGCGCTCTCGACGTCCTGCGGACCGTCGCCGACGATGACGAGGCCGAGCGGATCGACGTCCATCTGCTTCGCGAGCGAGAGGAGCGGCGCGGCGGAAGGCTTCTTCTCCGCGCCGTCACCGCCGGCGTAGACCGCACGGAAACGCGTGCGCACACCCAGCCCCGCGAGCACCGCGTCGGTGACGGGCCGCGCCTTGTTCGTGCAGATCGCCATCGGCAAGTCCGTGTCGCCGAGCTGCTCGAGCGCCTCCGGCGCGCCGGCGACCCATCGCGTGAAGTCGAGCGGGTGCTGCACGTAGTAGGCGATGAAGTGCTTGTAGATCTCGTCGACCTCGGGCGCGCTCTCCGAGAGCTGCGCCGCGCGCGCGCAGAGCGTCCGCGCGCCGTCACCGATGAACCGGACGATCACCTGCGCGGGGAGGGCAGCGCGCCCCGTCCTGCCCAGCGCGTGGTTGGTCGCGGCGACGATGTCCCCTCGGCTGTCGATCAGCGTGCCGTCCAGATCGAACACGATGGCCGTGGGAGCCAGCATCGAAGAGGATGCTACCCGGTCCCGGGCGAGGCGCGAAGCCCATAAAAACGGGCCTTTCGGGACGGATGCTCAGGCATCACTTGCGCTGACCCGTCACCTTCACCTCGCGGAGGCGAGCCTTCAGCGCCGCATAGAGGTCCTTCATCTCGCGGAGCTTCGGCGCGTCGTCGGCGAGGTTCTTCTCCTCGCCGGGATCGGAGGCGAGATCGAAGAGGTCGAAGCGGGACTCACCGGAGACGATGAGCTTGAGATCGTCGTGGATGAGCGCGCGCCGAGCGTCGTTGTAGGGGCCGGCGGGCATGTCGATGAAGACGTCGCGGCGCGCTTCGCTCGCGCCCTCGCGCGGAAAGACGTCGGCGAGGAGCGAGACGCCGCTCACGAAGTCGGTCCCCTCGCCGGTCGGACGAGGGACGCGCATCAGATCGAGGATGGTCGGCACGAGATCGATCGCGCTCCTCCGCTCGTGCACGTGGTGCGGCTTCGCGCCTGGGACGAGCACGAGCAGCGGGACGTGGACGAGCGGCTCCCAGAGCTCGAAGCCGTGCCGGTACATGCCGTGCTCGCCGAACGTCTCGCCGTGATCGCTCGTCAGCACGATCGCCGTGCGACCCGCGAACGGAGCCTTCGCGATCGCGTCGAGGAGCCGACCGATGTGCGCGTCGGTGAAGGCGATCTCGCCGTCGTAGAGCGCGCGTGCGTCGCTGCCGAAGTCGAACCCCTCGTGCCGCACGTAGTCGGCGTGCGGGTCGAGGTAGTGGACCCACAGGAAGAAGCGACCCTTCGTGTTCTCGTCCTTGGAGAGCAGATCGATCGCCGCGTTCGAGAGGCCCTCGCTCGTCGCGCGCGAGTCGACGTCCCAGGCGGCGTCCTTCGGCGGCGCGGCCGAGAAGTCCGAGACGTCGAAGCCTCGCTCGAGCCCGCTGCCCACGTCGAAGTAGCGATGACCGTGGACGGCGAGCGTACGGATGCCCGCGCGCTCGAGGCGCTCGGTGACGAACGTGTCCTTCTCGTTGAACTTGTTGAAGTGACCCCAGTTGCGGTTCGTCTCGCTGCCGTACTTGCCGATGAGGAGCGGGCCGATGCTCTTGCCCGTGTAGCTCGCGAGCGAATAGGCGCGATCGAAGACGGTGGCGCGGCGCGCGAGGGCGTCGATGTGGGGCGTGATCGCGCGCGGATAGCCCGCGTAGCCGAGGTCGGCGCGGAGCGTGTCGACGGTGATGAGGACGAGGTTCAGATCCTTCGGGAAGAGCTGGTCGTCGACGGCGGGCGCGGCGCTCGCTCGGGGCGCGAGTCGATCGAGCGCGGCGCGCGTGAGATCGGCGCCCGAGCAGTCCTCGTCGATGCCGTTGTCGACGATCTCCTCCGCGTTCGGGTTCACGCGCGGGTTCGTGTCGTCGCAGTCTCCGCCGCCGAACATGCCGCTGACGCCGTCGTGATCGCGATCGGTGAAGCGGCGCGCCGGGCCGAGGACGAGCTTGCCGATCGGCGCACCGCGCTCGATCGCCTGCGTGAGCGCGGGCTCGTGGTTGAGCAGCCGAGCGTCGCGTTGGA
>CAYYKK010000570.1:0-2566 GCA_964467935.1 uncultured Polyangiaceae bacterium | reverse complement strand
GGGGGCGGCGCGAAGCTCTCCGGCTCGCCGTCGTCGCGGGATCGCGGGAGCGAGCTGCGCGGCGCGGCGGGACCGGCCGCCGGCCCGCCGGTCGACCCGGCGATGGCGCGGGTGGGTCGCGGCGTCGGGGTCCGCGGCTCGAGCGGGCGTCGCGCGGGGCGGCGGAGCTCTGGACGCGACGCGCTCGTCGACTCGGGATCGAGGGTGGGATCGGAGCCCGGGCGCACGCTGGGGCTGACGGGCGTCGTCGTCGGCGGGACGTCGGCTTCGTCGCCCGCGGCCGAATCGACGCTCGAGATTCGGTCCAGCACGCGCCGACGTGCGCTCGACGTGGGGTCGGAGTCGCGGGTCAGCCCTGCGAGCCTTCGGACCCCGTTCGGGCGTGGCTTGGGCGGTACTTCTTCGGCCACGTCGCGGCTCTACCAGTGGCCTCGCCGAAGAGCAACCGCCGAAAACCGCGGCGTAGGTGCACATCCGGCGAGTACACCGCGATCGCGCGGCGGTGACGGGCCGCGAAAGACGAGCGCGCGTCAGCTATAAGGATCACGATGGACGAGCGTCTGAAGCAGCTCTTGGTCCTCGGGCGCGAGCACTACGAGCGCCGCGAGTACGATCGCGCCGAAGCGGCCCTCTCGCAGGTGCTCGGCGGCGGCGCGGCCTACGCGGACGTGCACAACATGATGGGCGTCATCGCGCACGAGCGAGGCGACTTCCTCCTCGCGACGCAGCACTTCGAGCGCGCGGTCGATCTCAACCCGGGGTACACCGAGGCGCTCCTCAACCTCGTCATCGGCTACAACGACGTCGGGCAATACGAGAAGGCGCGCGCCGCGTTCGAGCGCTTCCGGCGATCGGAGTCGTCGACCGGCACGCGTGGTCCCGACGAGTTCGCGCTCGGCAAGATCGCCAACATGCACGCCGATCTCGCCGCGGCCTACGCCGATGCCGGCTGCCCCGCGGACGCGGAGCGCGAGCTCCAGCGCGCCGTGGCGCTGCGCCCGGCGTTCGTCGATCTGCGCGTGAAGCTCGCCGCGCTGTACAAGGCCGCGGGAAAGCTCGCCGAGGCGCGCGCCGAGCTCGAGATCGCCTGCCGCATGAACCCGGGCTACGTCCAGGCGCGGCTCCACCTCGGGGTCGTCTCGCTGGCCATGGGGGACAAGGCGGGCGCCGCGGCGCGCTTGCGCGAGGTGCTCGCCGCCGAGCCGCATCACCGCACGGCGAAGCTCTACCTCCGCCTCGCGGAGCAGCCGGACTCGCCGCCGACCGCGCCGCGTCGCAACGTCATGGACGATCCGACGCACGTGCCCTGAGCGACGCGTCGGACGGTCTGCTTGATGAGGCCGCGGCCGATGGGTAGCTTGGGCACATGGAGACGCGAGCGCGCATCGCAGTCGGCGTGACCGCCGCGTCGCTCGCCCTCGTGGCGCCGCGAACGGCCCGCGCCGACGACGAGCTGCTCCACGTGTTCGAGGGGATCGGGGTCGCCGGCGCGATCGTGGGCGACGTCGTCTTCACGACGTACGACGTGGCGACGGCGTCGAAAGGCGAGCAGCCGGAGAAGGGCTGGATGGTCGCTCAGACGGCCGTCGCAGCGCCCGAGACCGTCGTCGCGTACATCGTGATCGTCGCCGACGCGGAGAGCCCCGATTTCGAGGCGCGCGCGCCGCTCGCGATCCCGCTCGGCGTGGCCGCGTCCTCGCTCGCGACCCACAGCATCTGGTCGGTGGCGACCGATCGCTTTCCTCCCGCGCCGAGGCTCGGCGCTTCGTGGCTCATCGGGACCGATCTCACCTTCACGGCGCTGTCGCTCTCCGAGACGTTCAACGGCAAGCTCTTGCCCAAGTCGTTGGCGCTCGTCGAGGGGCTCGTGATGGCGCCCGAAGCGGCGATCTGCGCGTTCGAGGCCGTGAAGGATCCATCGTCGCGCGGCGGTTGGATCGGGCTCGCCGGTTGGTCGGGCGTGCTCGCGACGCACGGCGTGATCTCGCTGCTCGCCGGCGTCGCGAACGTCCAGCCCACGCCCAAGGCTCCGAAGCCCGTTCGGCCGCCGCCCGAAGAGTCTCCGCTGCCCGAGCGCGGCGGGCCGGACGAGCCGGCCGCTCCGGAGCCCGCGCCCGAGCCGCCTCCACCCGAAGCGCCGCCCAAGCAGGAGACGCGCGCGCCCGTCGTCGTGCCAGCGACGCTGACCGACGGCTTCCGCGTCGTGCCCGGGGCGCTCGTCGTCGGCGCATTCTGATAGCCTCGCGCGGATGCGGCGCGCGTGCTCGCTCGGAGCCCCTCTCCTCGCCCTCGGCGCTCTCGTCCTGCCCGCGCGAGAGGCGCGCGCGGACGACACGGGTGTGATCGTGCTCGCCGTCGCGCTCGCGGGATCGGCCTTCGGGGCCGACGTGGCGTTCACCGCGTACGACCTCGGAAAGGCGCCGAACAACAAGGAGCCGGACCTCAAGTGGATGACGGCGCAGACGATCGTCACGTCGCCGCAAGCCGTGCTCGGGCACGTGCCCATGGTGTTCGGCGCGGTCGAGAAGGACAGCCCCGAGATCGCGGCGCTCTTCCTGCCCGCGTC
>CAYYKK010000569.1:0-2572 GCA_964467935.1 uncultured Polyangiaceae bacterium | reverse complement strand
GGACGACATGCTGAAGGTCGGAGGCATCTGGGTCTCGCCGTTCGAGGTGGAGTCGGCCCTCGCGGCGCACGCCGAGGTGCTCGAAGCCGCGGTCGTCGGCCACACGGACGACGACGGCCTCCTCAAGCCGAAGGCGTTCGTCGTGCTCAAGCCGGGATCGTTCCCCACGCACGCGCTCGAAGATGCGCTGAAGGCGTTCGTGAAGGCCACGCTCGCGCCGTACAAATACCCGCGCTGGATCGAGTTCGTCGACGAGCTGCCGAAGACGGCGACGGGCAAGATCCAGCGCTTCAAGCTGCGCGCTTGAGAAATCGTGGGCCTCTCGCGGAGCGGCGGCGTACCTTTCGGGGTGCGATGAAGCCCTGGATCCCGCTCTCGCTCGCGTGCCTCGCCTCGGCGGCGTGTCTACCTCCCACGAGCCCGGACGGCTCGCAGTCGTGCAACCCCGGCGACCGCGCCGACTGCAAGAAGCGCTGCGACCAGGGGGAGCCGGCGAGCTGCTACGAGCTCGGTCGATCGCTCCACGAAGGCACGGGCGGGCCGGTCGACAACAAGGCCGCCGTCACGGCCCACGACGAGGGCTGTCAGCTCGGCGACGGGCGCGCGTGCCACGACCTCGGCGTCCTCTTGCTCGGGCAAGAGGGAGGGCCGCGCGACGACGCGCGCGCCTTGGCGTCGTTGCAACGCGGTTGCGATCTCGGCACGGGCCGCAGCTGCCTCGACCTCGCTCAGCTCTACGGATCCAAGCGCCTCGCCGAGCCGACCCCCGGCGCGCGCCTCACCGCGTACGAGCGAGGCTGCAACGCGGGAGAGCCCATCTCGTGCAACAACCTCGGCGCCCTCTTCCAGCACGGCGACGGGGTGACGGCGGATCCGGGCGCGGCCGCGCGGCTCTTCGAGATGTCTTGTGCGCAGGGCAGCGCCGACGGCTGCACCAACCTCGGGACGCTCTACGCGGACGGCAAGGGCGTCGCGCGTGACCTTTCGTCCGCGGCCATGCTGTTCCAGCAGTCGTGCGACGCCGGCGAGCCGCGAGCGTGCTTCATGCTCGGCGGCATGTACGCCGAGGGCGCAGGCAAGACGAAGGATCCCGCGCGCGCCGTCGCCCTCTGGGACAAGTCGTGCAAGGGCGGCGAGCCGCTCGGCTGCTTCAACCTCGCGCTCGCACACCGGGACGGCACCGGCACGCCGAAGGACGAAGAGAAGGCGCGCGCGCTGCTCGAGAAGATCTGCACGAAGGACGAGACGAGCGGCTGCTCCACGCTCGGCGTCATGTACGTGGAGGGCGACGCGGCACCCAAGGATCCGGCGCGAGGCCGATCGATCCTCGAGCTCGGCTGTGCGGGAGGATCGCCGGTGTCCTGCTACGACCTCGGCGTGATCCTCGAGACGGGTCGCGCGGGCGACAAGGACGCGAAGGGGGCGGCGGCGTTCTACAAGAAGGCCTGCGACGCGTCCTACGCCGAGGGGTGCGAAGGGCTTCGGCGCGTCGCTCCGAAGTGACGGACGCGCGCACGCGCCCCTCAGAGGTGGGGCGCGATCGAGCCCGGGCTCATGGCGAGGACGCGCAGGCCGAGCCTGCGGAGCTCGTCGAGCTGGCTGCCCCAGCAGGCGACCGTGCCGTCGTCGAGCTCGGCGCACGGCGCGCCGCGCGGTCGGATCCGCACCGCCGTCCGCGGCAGCTCCACGCGCCGCGAGGCGAACTTCGTCACCGACGGCGTCCTCGTGAAGTCGACGCACGCGACGCCGCCCTCGACGGTGACGACGCACGGCTCGGGATCCCACGCGAAGTCCTTCGCCGTGACCGAGCCGCCCTCGGGCCGCTCGATGCGCGTCGCGCGGAACGGATCCGCCTTGTCCTCGCCGAGGATCCAGAGCGTCTTGTCTTTCTTGCGGATGACCCCGCCGAGCTCGATGGAGAGCACCTCGTCCATGCCGTTGACCGAGTGGGTGCGCTGCTCGGTGGGCTCGTCCACGTCGGTGCACTCGATCCCGCCCTTCAGCGTGCGCGCGCAGACGCCCGACAGCGCGCTCGCGATGTCGCTCGCGCCGCGCAGCACGATCTTCGTCCGCAGCGTGCCGTCCTCGCGCGGCACGTTCACGACGACGTTGCCGCCGTGCGAGAGGGCGTAGATCTCGTCGGCGGGACCGATGACGAAATCGTCCACGTTGGTGCTCGCCACGGAGGACTTCGCGCCCGTCGCGCGGCTCACGATGTCGCAGCCGAGCTTGCCGCTCTCGAAGAGGACGCAGTGCGCGCCGCCCTGCGCCTCCAGGCGCTTGACCGGCTGGAGCGCCTCGAGCGACGTGGGCCCCGCGCGAAAATCGCCGATGCACACGGGCGATTTGCCGATGCGCGTCCCGCAGCGCGTCCCGCCCTCGAGCCGGCCGATCCGCTCGAGCCGCTCCATGCCCGGCACCACCTCGGCGCGGAGCGGGCCGTCGTCGATCGGCGTCACCTGCCTCGCGGTCGGCTCGAGCACCGCGACCTGTCCAGGATCGACGACGGGGGCGACGGTCGCGCTCGCGACGGGAGAGGGAGGATCCTCGATCGGCGCGGGCGGCGCGTGCG
>CAYYKK010000568.1:0-2586 GCA_964467935.1 uncultured Polyangiaceae bacterium | reverse complement strand
CGAGATCCGGTGAGAGCGGGATGACCGGGAGGCCGAGCGTCAAGAGCACGAGCAGCGCGCCGACGACCGAGAGCGAGAGAAACGAAACGACGCCGACCACGTCGGTGGTGTCGTCCGCGGGAGGCGCCTTCGGATCGAGGCCGAAGAGCTTCGACCAGCGCCCGCGCTGGAGCGCCCACGACACGAGGCTCGAGACCACGGGCAAGCGGAAGATCCACGCGAACGCGGGGCCGACGGGCAGCGCGGCGACGATCTCGGAGAACGCCACGGCGCCGGTCACCTGCGTGCCGTCGCGTCGCTCGACGACGACGCCGTGCGAGAGCTCGGCGCCCTTCGCCTCGTCGAACCCGAGGAGATCGAAGCGATCGAAGCGCTTCACGATGCGCCCGAAGAAGATCGCGGCGCCCGAGGTCGGATCGATGAGGATCGTGCGCGCGCGGCTCGGGCGGCGCATGACGGCGATCGTGTCCTCCCAGTCGGCGCGCGAGAAGAGCAGGGTCGAGAAGACGCAGAGCGACCAGGCGAACGGGCCGAGCACGAACGTCGAGCCGAAGCCGATGTGCAGGAAGCACATGAGGAACACGGCCATGCGACGCGCCCACTTCTGATCCGAGAAGTCGGGGAAGAAGCTCTTCTTGTTGGCGTTCGTGAAGAGCCAGTCGATGCGCGGGAGCATCGGCAGGAGCATCATGTACCCGAGCAGCGCTTCCGAGGCGATGACCGAGCGGCCCATCTGCTGGAAGATGAAGAACGGGATGTGCGTGCGGACGTCGGCGACCCAAGGGTTCACCATGCGGTCGACGTACATGACGAAGTGCACGGCGGTGCCGTTGCGGATGTCCCACGCCGGTCCGTACTTGTGGATGACGTTGAAATAGTAGATCGCGCCGCACTGGACGAGCAGCACGAGGCCGAGGACCGACACCCACGGCCGCGTTCGGAAGGGCTCGAGGACGTCGGTGCGATCGTTGAGCTCCTCGATCGTCGTCTCGCGCTTGCGGCGGAGCTCGGCGAGCAGGGCGTCGAGGCTGAACCTGTCGCCCATGGGCATGAAGCACGTCCACAACAGCAAGAGGTTGTGGACGACGTAGCCGCCGTTCTCGATGAGCAGCACGCGACCGTTCAGGCTCGTCACGAAGAGGAGCGAGAGCACCTGCGCGACCTTGGTCTTGTAGCCGACGAGGACGCACGTGAACGTCGCCAGCATCACGGCCCAGAGCGACCAGAGCTCCCAGTTCGCGGAGAAGCCGTGGAGCAGCGAGAAATTCCCGGCCTGCGGCCGCTGGAGGATGAGGATGGTCGGCAGGACGCCCTTGTCGCCGAACATCGCGAGCCAATCGGGCGTGCGGCGGAAGAGGTCGCCGACGAGGAGCCAGCCGAGGAGGATGCGTGAGAGACCGAGGGTGCGGCGGTCGAACGTGAAGTACGTCGACGTCATCATCTCGCGGAAGGTCTCGACGCGCCGGGCCGGCTCGCGGACGGCGGGCTTCGCCGATGCCTTCGTCGCGCGCTCTTTCGCGGGGGCCTCACGCTTCTCGTCGCCGCGGTCGTCGGCTCGTTCGGCCTCGCTCGCGCGGGCGCCGTCGCCACGCGGGGTCGCACCGTTCGTCTCCTCCGACGCGCCGTTCTTTTGCTCTTTCGTAACGGCCGGCGCGCTCGGTGCCGAAGCGCGTTCGCTCGTCGGTTCTTCTCGCTCGGTCATGGGCCCGCGATCCATTCTGGAGTAAGGAAACAGTCGAAACGTACTCCATGTGCCGCGGCCGGACCATCTCCGCGCTGCCGCCCCGACGACGCCGCCATGCCCGACGTGACCGCCGATCCCACGACCGAACCCGAGGTCGAGCCTCCGAGCGAGGAGGACAAGAGCGCGATCCGCAGGACGTTCGTGATCCTCACCTTCGTGGCGGGCTGCATCCTGCTGCCGCCGAGGCAGTGGGTCTCCGCGGCGATCCTCTTCGTCGTGAGCGGCGCGCTCCTCGTTCGGCATCGACGGATCACGAAGCGCGAGGCGGCGCGCTCGAAGAGCGTCGCGCGCGAGGCCGCCGCGGCGAAGAAGGCGGCGGGGGAAGCTCCGCGAGAGCGCGCGGAGACCGGCCCGTCGAGCTAGGTGAGCGGACGGGGCTCGTCGCGCGGCTCGGTGGAGGGCGCGGGGGGATCGACGAGGATCGGTGACTTTCCGTAACGCGCACGGAGCTTGTTGATCGATCCGTGGATGGATGGACGGCGGAGCAGGCGCCGCTCGAGCGCGCGCTTGCCCGGGATGTCGAGGAGCATGATCCCGAAGAGGATCGTGAGGAGCCCCTGGCCCGGCACGCCGGGGAGGCTCATCACGATCCCGAGGAGGACGAGCAAGACGCCGAGGACGTTCATCGCCACGCGCGCGGCCCAGCGCACGCCCCTCGAGCGGCCGGCGAACGGCAGCGGTCGCGCCTCGACGACGAAGTAGTCCGCGGGCAGTCGAACGACGACCACCATGGTCGCGCCGATGCTGATCACGAACGAGCCGACGCCGATCGCGATGGCGACCGCCGCGTCGCGACGAAGGACCTCTCGGAGCTGCGTGAGGTCCATCGCCGAGCGCTCAAG
>CAYYKK010000567.1:0-2615 GCA_964467935.1 uncultured Polyangiaceae bacterium | reverse complement strand
GATCGGTCGCGTCGACAGGCGAAGATAGACCGAGCCGCCGGTCTCATCGCGGAGCCACGTCCGCTCATCAGGGTCACCTTCGCCGTCCCGCTGAATATAGTCGAAGCTCCAGTTCATGATCACCGAGAGCTCGTCGAGGAACGCCGGTTCAAACGAGGCGATGCCGTCCTGCGCCATGCCGATCAGCGGCGAGCTGACCGACTGATGCGCGCCGCCTTCCGGCGCCAGCGTGACACCGGAGGGCGTGCCAACCAGCAGAAAGCGCGCGCTCTGATAGCAGGCATAATTCAAGGCATCGAGGCCGCGCGCCACGAACGGATCATAGACCGTGCCGATGGGAATCAGGCGCTCCCCGAACAATGAGTGTGACAGCCCGGCAGCGCCGAGCGCCAGCATCAGGTTCATCTCGGCGATGCCGAGTTCAACGTGCTGCCCCTCTGGCGAGAATGCCCACTTCTGCGCCGATGGAATGCGCTCGTCGCGGAATGTGTCATTGCGGCGATCGCGCGCGAAAAGCCCGCGCCGGTTCACCCAGGGCCCCAGATTGGTGGAGACCGTAACGTCCGGTGAGAAGGTGACGATCCGGTCCGCAAGCTCGCCTCCCTGCCGGGCAATTTCGTCCAGAACCTTGCCGAAGCCGGCCTGCGTCGACTGAATGCGGTCGGTGAGTTCGACCGGCGCGGGCACTGCGACCCGCGCGGCCGCATAGCGCCGCTTGCCCTTCGCGAAGAACGGCACCTGTTTGAGAAAGGCCTTTAGTCCCGGCACATCGGCCACGGCGGCGAAGGCGTCCCATTCCTCGCCCTTCGGCACTGCCATGGCGGTCTGGAACGTCTCCATCTGGGCCGGCGTCATCAGGCCGGCATGATTGTCCTTGTGGCCGGCAAGCGGCGTGCCCCAGCCTTTGATGGTATAGGAGAGGAATACCGTGGGCCGATCATCGTCGGCCGCGTCGAACGCCTCGCACAGCGACACAAGACAGTGCCCGCCGAGATTTTCCATCAGCGCCGCAAGCTCGGCATCGCTGCGGCGTTCGATGAGGGCGGTCGCCGCGCCCTGATCGCCGAGATCGTCACGCAGGCGCTTCCGCCACGCAGCACCTCCCTGGAAGGTGAGCGCGGAATAGAGTGCGTTCGGACAGGCGTCGATCCAGTCCTTGAGCGCCCCGCCGCCCTGCTCTTCGAACGCCGCACGCTGCAGCCTTCCGTATTTGAGACGCACGACGCGCCAGCCGAAAGCCGAGAAGATCGCCTCGATCCGGCCCCACAGCCCCTCGCGCACCACGCCATCGAGGCTCTGGCGGTTGTAGTCGATGAGCCACCAGACATTGCGCAGATCGTGCTTCCAGCCTTCTTGCAGGGCTTCGTAGATATTGCCTTCGTCAAGCTCGGCATCGCCGATCAGCGCGACCATGCGGCCATTGAGCGCCTTCGCCCAGCCATGGCCATGCAGGTAGTCCTGCATGATCGACGCGAAGATCGGCAGGGCGGCGCCGAGACCCACCGAGCCCGTCGAGAAATCCACATCGTCCACATCCTTGGTGCGCGACGGATAACTCTGCACGCCGCCATATCCGCGGAAATTCTGCAGCTTGTCGAGCGGCAGATTGCCCATGAGATACTGCATGGCGTGAAACACCGGACCGGCATGCGGCTTCACCGCCACGCGGTCTTCCGGCCGCAAGGCATGAAAGTAGAGGGCCGTCATCATCGCCGCCATCGAGGCGGACGAGGCCTGATGCCCGCCCACCTTCACGTCGCCGTCGGCTTTCGGCCGCACATGGTTGGCGTTGTGGATTGTCCAGCACGACAGCCACAGCAAACGCCGGTGAATGGTTTCGAGATGAGCAATGTCTGTCACGTCAAAGCGTCCTGTTCCAATCTACAGGCATATATTGGACCTGAATTTCAGCAAAATCTTGCCATTTTGGCCCTGTCATTGCTAATCTTTCGCATGAAACAGCCAATACTTTGGCGATTTGCGGATGAATTATGCGCACTCTCGATGAAACTGATCTTCGCATTCTCCGGGCGATGCAGAACGATGGCGGCCTGACTGTCGCCGAGATCGCCGAGCGGGCCGGCATTTCGCAATCGCCGTGCTCGCGGCGGATCGCCAATCTGGAGGCCGATGGCATCATCCGCGGCAAGCAGACCCTGCTCGATGCCAGGAAGCTGGGCTACGGAACCCTCATTATCGTGAGGATCAAGCTGCATGGCCACGACACCAAGGCGCTCAATGCCTTCAAGAAGGCTGTCCGCGACATTCCCGAAATCCAGATGGCGCTGCTGGTGCTGGGAGACTTCGACTACTACCTGCGGATCATGGTGCGCGACATCGAGCACTATCAGCATTTGCTGCAGGGAAAGCTCGTGTCGCTCCCCGGCGTCCGCGAAATGCAAAGCTCCGTCATCCTCGATGTGGTGAAGGATACCAGCGCCGTGCCGATCTGAATGCCGCGCCGGACTGAGCCCTTCGCCTTGACCGGCATCGCCCCGAGCAGGCCCCGCGACAGCGGCGCGAGTTCAACCCACCAGCGCTTCGGCCTCGATCTCGACCTCGTAGTCACCGATCAGACCGCCGGCCACCAGCAACGTATTGGCCGGCATAATGCT
>CAYYKK010000566.1:0-2628 GCA_964467935.1 uncultured Polyangiaceae bacterium | reverse complement strand
GCCATTTCGACGGGCGCCATTTCGACGGGCGCCATTTCGACGGGCGCCATTTCGACGGGCGCCATTTCGACGGGCGCCATTTCGACGGGCGCCATTTCGATCGCGGTCGGCGGTGAAGGGTCGACGGCGGCGAGCGACGCGTCCCTGTCGAGCGGTGCCACGACGATCAGCGTCCGGTCCGCCCCCGGCTCCGAGTCGGGCGGCGGGGGCTCGGAGGCAGGCGCGGGTGGCCGAGACGTGCGCGTCTCGATCGACGCCTCGTCGAAGAGCGGCTCGAACGGAGGCTCCCCGTCGGTCGTCGTCTCGGGCGCCGAGTGCACCGGCGCGCGCTCGATCGCGGGCGGCTCGGCCGTGGCTTCGTCTTGCATCGACGGCGCTTCGACCTCCGCGACGGCGCCCTCGATCGAGAGGGCGGCCGTCTCGATCGCGTCGACGTTCGGCAGCCGCGCGAGCGAGATCGGCGGGACATCGGGCGTCGCGATCGAGACGGGCGGACGATCCGTCTTGGCCCCTTCGAGCTCGAGATCGTCGAGGCCGAGCTCCGTGGGCGCAGGCGGGGCCTCTTCGAAGCTCGTTCGCGTCGCGGCGGCGCGACGGCGCTCCGCGTCGGCCCGCGGGTCGTAGCCGAACGGCCGCGTCGGCACCGCCTGCGACCCGGGATCGAGATCGAGCTCGAGGACCGGTCGCGCCGGCGGCGAGCGCGGTGGCTCTCGCAGCGTCAGCGGCGGCGGGACGGGTGTCGGCGGGCGGTTCGGCACGGGCGTCGGGAAGCGAATCCGCTGCGCCCGAAGCGCCTCCTCCTGCTCCGCCAAGAGCAGTTGCTCGGCCTCCTCCGAGTCGCCCGTCGCGGTCGGCTCGTCGACGAAGTCCGCGATCGCGGTCGGACGTCGCGGCGGCGGCGGAACGAGGCCGAAGTCGCTCTCGATGCGCCCCGGCCGCGACGAGGTCGCCGTGTGGCTGATGACCGCGTCGTGCAGCGGTGAGGAGTCGCTCCGGGTGATCGCGGGCGGTGCCGGGGTCGGCGGCCGCGGCGAGACGCCGCGCGGCGGTGTCCCGCGGCGCTGGAGGTTCAGGTTCTCGAGGGTGCGCGCGCTCGGCGGAGGCGGCGTCGGGCGCTCGCTCCGCAGATCGCGCTCGAGGGCGTCGCCGTCGAGCGAGAGGATGCCCGCGTCGTCTTCGTGCGGCTCGTGGCTGACGCCGTTCGTCGCGACGGCGGCCGGCGCGAGCTCCTCCACGCGCCGCGATCTCGGCGCTTGCGAGTTGCGGCGCACGCGCTCGAGCAGCGCCTCGAGAGCCGAAACGCGCGAGTCGGTGCTCACCGCGAGCCTCCCTGGAGCGCCGAGACGATCGTCGTGAACGCGAGCCCTTCGGCTCGGAGCTGCTCTGCACGCGCCCTCGTCGCTTCGCTGCAGATCAAGAGCCGCACCGACCGGTCCTCGCGATCGACCACGACCGCGCGCAGCTCGCGCCCGCCCGCGGCGGCCACGGCCCCCTCCACGATCCCTGCGAGGAGCCCGTCGGCGCGAGCGTCGAGCGAGCAGGGATCCAGCACGAACACGAGCGCGGCGCCCCACCGCTCCGTCCGCAAGCTGCCGACGCCGAGGAGCGCGAGCTCGCCGCCGATGAGATCGACCACGTCCATCAGCGACAGCGAGCGCAGCGTCTCTTCGTTGAGCGGTGCGCCCGACATCGCGCGGCGAATCCTCGCGCGGCCTGCGACCTCGGATCCGAGCAGTCGACCGAGCTCGCGCGACGCTGGGCTCGACGCGCAGAGCGCGCCGACGACACTCGACGACAGGAGCACCTGCGGTTCGCTCGCGGGGAGCCGAACCGATCCAGCGGCGAGGTCGAACTGAACGGACCTCGTGGGATCGAAGGGTGCCTGAGCCATGGGAGTAGGGAAGCTAGGCTAGGCTCGACCCCCCTCCGGGCGAAAGCGGAGATTGCGGCGAGCGCGGCCTTCTCTCGCGGCTCGCGCGGGCCTTGCCTGCTCATGGGAACACGGTTGCGTAGTAGGATGTCGCCGTCTTCATGATCCCACCGGCAGTCAGCGCGCGGCCTCGCCGCCGCCGCGACGCTCGCGGCGCCCGCTTCGTGCTCCTCGGTGCGCTCGTGGCGCTCCTCTCCACCCCCGCCTCGGCGCTCGCGACCGCGCCGGGCGCCGACCCGCTCGAGCCCTCGTCGTCGAAGCTCCCACGTCCCGTGCGGGCTGCTCGCTCGAGCCGGCTCCGGAGGCTCGCGCCGCGGCCCTCCGCGCCGATCGCGGCCTGCTCCTCCACACGGCCGATCTGCGTCCACGTCGAGCCCGGCGTGTCGCGTCGCGCCGCCGACCACGCGCTCACGATCGCGGAGGGGGCGTTCGTGACGCTCGACGCGCTGGGGCTCCGGCGTCCTCGGTTCGACGGGACGCTCGGAGGGGACGGGCGCTTCGACCTCTACGTCTCCCCGCGCGTCGACGACGCCACGGCGCTGCTCGACGTTGGCGGCACCGATCCGTTCACCGACGGCTCGAGCGCGTTCGTCGTCGTCCCTCCGAGCGTGGGCGGCGCGTGCGACGCCGATCAGTCGCTCGCTCGCGCCGTGGCCGAGGCTTCGCTGCTGGGCCTCGACGGGGCGGCCGATCGCGCG
>CAYYKK010000565.1:0-2631 GCA_964467935.1 uncultured Polyangiaceae bacterium | reverse complement strand
CAAACTAGCTGGCCGACTTCGCCGACGCGAGCGTCGACCGGAGCGGGCCGCTCGCGGCGGGCGCCTGGCGCTTCATCCCTTCGTCGTAGGCGGCGTCCAGCGACGCGCGCGCGTCTTTGCTGACCGCAGCGTCGACGGTCTTCGCGACGGCCGCGGCGCTCATCTGCGGGCTCGCGAGCAGACGCGGTCCCGACGCGGCGGGCGCGGCGATCGCGACCGGCTCGCTCTTCGCCGTCGGCGGAGGTGGCGGCCGCGATCCCGTCACGAGGCCGCGCTTCTCGGCCTCCTCCATCACCAGCGTGTTGTGCACGGCGCGCTTGAACTCCTCCTCCTCCGCGAGCGGTGTCGCGATCGGGGGCGGGTTGCGGATGAAGGTCTGCGGCTCGTCGTCGTCGACCGCGGCCGCAGGAGGCTCGGCGAGCGCTTCCTTCTCGGTGAGGTGCCCGGGAATCTGCGTCGTCGGCGTGAGCCCCGTCTCGGTCGGGTGGCTCGGCGGGGGGCCGGCGGCCGGTCGCGGCTGTTGTCGCAGCGGCGGCGTGGCGCCCGCGCCCCCCGCCCGCGGCGCCTCGCGGGCTCCCCCTTTCTGCATCGTCCGCGGCTCGTCGGTCGCGCCTTCGCCGCCCGCGCCCTCGCCGACCTCCGTCGAGCTGGGAAACGCGCCGCGGAGCGTGACCTTCCGTGGTGCGGCGCCGGCCGCTTGGGCCTCCGCGCTCGCGGCCCGCGCTTCGGCCGAAGCGACGGGGGAAGGCGCGGTGGGGCGCGCCCAGCTCTGACCGCGCGCGCGCGCCGACGGCTGCGCGGCCTCCGGGGGCACGGTCGGCGCCGTGGCCAAGCCCGGGCCCTGCGCGCTGCGGCCCGCGGGCGCGCGCTCGGTCGAGGCGCGCTCGCGCTGATGCTTGGCCGCCTCCGCGATCGGATCGGGAGGCGGCGTGGAGGTGCTCTTGCGCTCCTGCGTCCTCGGCTCGTCGTTCCCCTCGGGCTCGATCACGGCGGCGGCCGCGGAGGAGAGGCTCGCCTTCGCGGCGAGCGCGCCCGGGCTCGGTCCGGTCGGTGTGGCCCCCGTCCGCTGCCGCACCGGCCCCGATCCTCCGCCGCCGACCGGTGTGAGCCCGGTGGGTGCGCGCGCGATCTGGCGTCGCTCGCGCGTGCGTTGATCGTCCGAGCTCGGCGGGTTCGCCGACGGCGCGAGCGGCGCCGACGCGAGCCGAACGCTGCCGAGCTTGCCCGCGCCGAGCGCTCCGTGAACCATCCTCGGATCGGCCTGGATGAGGAGCTCGGTCGCCGCGACCGCCTCGGGCGAGGCTTCGGCGGCGCGCGCTCCCGCTTGCAGCATCGCGACGTCGCGGGGCCCGCGGTCCGGCAGCTCCGGGAGCGCCGCGAGCAGCTCGGCGCGCATCTGCTCGGCGGTCTGGTGACGTTCGCCCGGCCACTTCGCGAGCGCCTTCAACACGACCTTCTCGAGCAGAGGGGAGAGCCCCGGTCGCAGCTCACTCGGCGGCTTCGGTTGCGCGTGGATGTGCCGCATCGCGGTGTGGAGCGGCGTCTCTCCCGTGAAAGGCACCTCGCCCGTGAGGATTTGGTAGAGGAGGACGCCGCACGAGTAGACGTCGCTGCGACCGTCGAGCTCGCCTCCGCGGCACTGCTCCGGAGACATGTAGGCCGGCGTCCCGACGATGGTCCCGACGCGCGTCAGCGCCGTCTTCGTCACGTAGGAGGGCGGCTCGTCCTCCGAGCCTGCGCGCACGGCGGCCGTCTCGACGATCTTCGCGATCCCGAAGTCGAGCACCTTCACGAGCTCGCCGCCGGGCTCCGCCGGATCGGGGATCAGCATCACGTTCTCGGGCTTCAGATCACGGTGGATGATGCCCGCCGCGTGCGCGACGGAGAGCGCGGCGCAGACCTGCGCGACGACCAGCGCCGAGCGCGCTTGGCGCATCGGGTTCTCTGCCGTGAGCGCCTGGAGCAGATCGACGCCCTGCGCGAGCTCCATGGCGATGTAGGCGTCGGAGCCGTCGACGCCGTACTCGTAGACCTCGACGGTGTTGCGGTGCTTGAGCTTCGACGCGGCCTTCGCCTCCCGATGGAAGCGCTTGAGCACCATCGGGTCGCGCGTGAGCTCGCGATTGACGACCTTCAGCGCGACTTCCTTGCCCTGGCCCTCGCCGGCTTCGACGACCGCGGCGTAGACGGTGGCCATGCCGCCGCGGCCGATGCAACGCTCGATCCGGAATCGCCCCGCGAGCGTTCGACCGACGAGCGTGCCCTCGACCTCCATGGACTGTCGCCAGCGTATCACCTCGGGCGCCGCTGCGAGAGCTTTCGGTGGGAGCCGAAAGAGCCCTCTTCATCTCGCCGAGCGCGTGCGCTGCGCGTAGGATCTCGGGCGGAGGTCTCGTTGGCACGAGCGGCAGAGCCGGGTCGGAGGGTCGGGTGAGGGGACGACCGCTGCGCGCGCGACGGCGCGTCGTCGCGCGGTGGCTCGCCGTGCTCGTCGCGATGGCCGCGCCGTTCGCGTACCTCACCCCCGGCTGCGGCGCGCGGAGTGATCTCGACCGCGGCGCCGGCGGCGACACGGGCGCCGGTGGAGACGCGGGGACGCTCGACGCGGATGCGGCCGACGCACCGCCGGGG
>CAYYKK010000564.1:0-2647 GCA_964467935.1 uncultured Polyangiaceae bacterium | reverse complement strand
CAGGTTGCAGCTTGCCGGCCCCAGAACCGCCCGCTCGGCCGGCTCGATCGGCAGAGCGTGCTCGGCGACTTCTGGATCCCGCAGCGCGGACTGTTCTACGTCGGCGACGCGCGCTTCAGCGCGTTCGACCCCGCTGTGCACACCGCCATGGCCGCATCCGCGGACGGGCTCGTCGGACCGGCGCGGCCGCACTGATGTCCCTGTCCGTGCAGAAGCGCATCGCCGACAATGGATGTGTGGGCGCGACAGCCGGTGCTCCGACCAGGGGCGAGATGCTCGCGGCGGTTTCCGTCGCGATCGACCTGGGTCTCGGCCAGCCCGCGGAGCACATGATGCGTGCCGCGATCCTCGCCGACCGCCTCGCCGCACGGCTGGGCCTCGACGCCGAGCAGCGCGGCACGGCGTATCAGGCGACCCTGCTGATGTGGATCGGCTGCACGGCCGACTCACAGGAGTATGCGCGCTGGTTCGGCGACGACATCGCCGTGCGCAGCGCCTCATATCTCGTGGACTGGTCTGGGCTGCCGTTCCTGCGCTTCCTGGTCGAGCACGTCGCCCAGGGGCGTCCGCTCGTGCAGCGCGCGACGACGCTCACCGCACTCATGATCGACGCGCGCGGCAGCCTCGGGACGCTGCTGCACTCGCACTGCCTCTCCGCCGCGCTGCTGGCAGAGCGGCTGGGTCTGTCCCGCGCCGTGCAGGGCGCCGTGTCCGCGGCCTTCGAGCGATACGACGGTCGAGGGCTGCCGCGCGGCCTCGTCGGTGACGAGATCCCGCTCACGATGCGGATCGCGCAGCTCGCCGACACGACCGAGGTGCACGATCGTCTCGGCGGGGCGGAATCGGCGGTGCGCATGGCCCGTGAGCGCCGCGGAGGCCAGTTCGATCCCGCCGTCGTCGACGCGTTCACCGCCGACGCGATCGCACTGCTCGACATGCCGCGCGGGTCCGCGGCATGGACCGCTGCCCTGGACCGCGCCCCCGATCGGGACGAGGCGCTGCACGGCGAGGCGCTCGATGCGGCGATCGCGGCGATCGGCGACTTCGCCGACCTGAAGTGCCCGTTCCTACTCGGGCACTCCCGCGGAGTCGCGGAGATCGCGTCGTCCGCCGCCCTGGCGGTGGGCATTCCCGCCGACGAGGCGACCGCGCTGCGGCGCGCGGCGCATCTGCACGACATCGGACGGCTGGGCGTCTCGAACCGCATCTGGTCGAAGCCGGGCACGCTCGACGACGCCGATTGGGAGCGGGTGCGGATGCATCCGTATCTGGGCGGCCGCGTGCTCGCACACATCCCCGGGCTCGCCGCCGAGGCCGCCCTGGTGCGCACCCACCACGAGCGTCCCGACGGCAGCGGCTATCCGGCCGGTACGCCCGGCACGGGCCTCACCCGCTCCGACCGCCTGCTCGCGGCGGCCGCCGCCTACCGGGCGGCGACCGAGCCGCGCCCCTACCGCGACGCACTCGATCCGGGCGAGGCGATCTCCCGCCTGCACCGGCGCGTGGCCGCGGGGCACCTGGACGGCGAGGCGGTCGCCGCCGTCGAGGCCGCGGCGACCGGATCCCGCCATGCGCGGACGCCGCGCACGGCACTGCCCGCCGGGCTCACCCCGCGTGAGGCCGAGATCCTCACGCTCGTCGCTCAGGGGCGCAGCAATCGCGAGATCGCGGCGACGCTGACGCTCAGCGAGAAGACCGTGCGCAACCACGTCGAGCACACCTACGCCAAGATCGGCGTCGCGAACCGCGTCGGAGCCAGCCTGTTCGCGATCGACCACGGCTTCGTCGGCCACTCGGCGTGAGCGCGGGCGCGGACCGGAGCTGTCATGTCGACAATGCTCGCCACCGCCTTCGCGGCCGTCGCCTATCTGGCCTTCCTGACGGTGATCGTCTGGGCGATCGCGTTCCTCACCGATCTCGGAACCGGGACCGTCGTCGATCGCGGACCTGTCACGGCGCCGCCGCTTGCCATCGCGATCGACCTCCTGCTCGTCCTCGTCTTCGCACTGCACCACTCCGTCTTCGCACGGACACCCGTGAAGAACCGGATCACCCGCGTTCTCGCCCCTCGGATCGAACGCTCGACGTACGTGCTCGCGGCGAGCGCGCTGCTCGCTCTGCTGCTGTGGCAGTGGCGACCGATCCCGGGGCTGATCTGGCAGGTGACCGCCGAACCCTGGCGCGCGGCGCTCTGGGCCGTCTTCGCGCTGGGCTGGCTGATCGCGATCGGATCGACGTTCATGATCGACCATCTCGAGTTCGTCGGGATCCGCCAGGCCGTCACCGGGCGCAGCGGGGATGCGACGTTCCAGGCCCGCTGGCTGTACGCCCTCGTGCGGCATCCGCTCATGCTGGGCCTGCTCCTGGCATTCTGGGCGACGCCGGACATGACCTGGGGGCACGCGCTGTTCGCGGCGGCGTTCAGCGCCTACATCGCGATCGGGATCCGCTTCGAGGAGCGGGATCTGCGGACCGTGCTCGGCGAGCCCTACCGCCGGTACGCCCGGCGCACCCCCGCGCTGGTACCCGGCCTGCGTCACTCCGCGCGGTGAGCTCGCACCCCACGAGTCACGCCGTAATGAGCACGGGCGGCGTGCGGCACCGGCGCCTACTCTGAAGGGATGAGCACCCGCCCGCACACGCGCAG
>CAYYKK010000563.1:0-2678 GCA_964467935.1 uncultured Polyangiaceae bacterium | reverse complement strand
GACGCGACCGCGCTCGTCGACGTCGCGGCGCTCGCCGACGTGGACGCGGCGGTGCTCGCGCTCGCGACCGGTCCCGCCGACGCTTCGCCCGATCGCTTGTCGCAAGCCGGGAGCGTGGCGGCCACGACGAGCGCGACGGCGATCCTCATCGCGCGGCACCCCCCGTCCGGTGAGCGTGGATCGAGATGCCGACGCAGGCGCCGAGGAACAAGGTCTGCGCAGAGTAGTAGACCCAGAACACCGCCACCACGAGCGTCGCCGCGCTCCCGTAGAGATCGGCGAGGTGCTTGTGGCCGAGGTAGAGCGTGACGACCTCGCTGCCGAGCGCGAAGAGCGCGGTGCTGACGGCGGCGCTCCACGCGGCCTCTCCGTTCGCCACCTTCGTCTCCGGGAGCAGCTTGAAGAGCGCGAAGAACAGCACGAACGCGAGCACGACGGAGGTGGTGAGATCGGCGAGCCACAGGACGCGCGTGAGCGCGCCGCCGCCGATCTCGCCGAGGCCCGCCCAGGCCGCCTTCACGACCACGAGCGCGGCCACGAGGACGACGACGAGACCCATGAGCAGCAGCGCGAGCCCATAGCGTCGACTGTAGCGCCGAAGGCGCGGCCGGGCGCGCTCGACCGCCTCCAGATCGACGCCCCAGAGCTGGTTCAGGGCGCGCCTGAGCCCCCGGAACAGGCGCGTCGATCCATAGAAGACCAGCGCGACGCCGAAGACGCCCTCCGAGCCTCGCTCCCGGTCGAGATCGCGCGTCACCTGCTCGATCACCCGCACGCCCTCGGGCGCGATCCACGTCGAGAGCCCCGCGAACAGCGCCCCTTGCGCGCGCTCGCGGCCGAACAGGAGGCCCACCACGTGCACCACGACGACGATGAGCGGCGCGGCGGAGAGCAGCGCGTAGAACGCGATCGCGGCCGAGAGGAAGCGCGCCCCTTTGCCGGAGAAGCGCGCGAGCGCGTCGGTCGCGATCGCGCGCGCACCGGTCAAGCGGGGGCTCATCGCCGAGAAGGCTACGCCGATGAGGCGCCCTTGGCCTACGCTTCGACCATGGCGTCCCACGTCCTCGTCGGGAACCCGACGGCGCAGAGCGGAAAGAACGCGGAGAGGATCGCCCGCGCGGTGGAGCTCCTCGAGGACGAGGGCCTCTCGGTGCGCGTGCTCCCCACCGAGCCGGAGGGCCGCACGATCGATCTCGTCCGCCGCGCCCTCGACGACCGGGACGTACGCGTCGTGATCGCGATGGGCGGCGACGGCACCTTCCGCGAGGTCGGCGCCGGGCTCTACGGCTCCGACGCGCGCGATCGCGTCGCGCTCGCGATGCTCCCGACCGGCACCGCGAACGATCAGGGCAAGAGCTTCGGCCTCGACGCGGCGCCGTCGGCGCTCGCGCGCAACGTCGACGTCATCGTCCGCGGCCACGAGACGCGCCTCGACACGGGCCTGCTCCGCTCGCCCGCCGACGGCCCCGCGGCCGTGTTCTTCGATTCGGCGGGCTGGGGCCTCTCCGCGCGCGTCCTCGCGCGCCGCAACCGCGACCGCAAGATCGTCGAGAAGCTCGGCCCGCTGAAGGAGCTCTATCGCGACTACGCCGTGTACGCGGGCGCGCTCTTGGGCACGTTCCTCGAGTCCTACGTCGTCCCCGACAAGTTCCGCATCCACGGCCGGCTCGACGGCGAGCTCGTCGAGCTCGAGGGCCTCTCGGATCTGCTCGTGAAGAACACGCGCATCTACGCGGGCGCGTGGGTCTTCGATCGCACGAGCAAGCACGACGACGGCGCGTTCGAGCTCGTCCCCTTCCGCGGCAAGCGCGACTGGACCTCGAAGGCGATCGTCGACATCCAAGGCAACCCGCTGCACGAGGAGGTGCTGAACCAAATCGGCATCGAGCATTCCCACGCGATCCGCGCGTCCACCATGCTCTTCACCATCGAGCCGCCGGAGAACGGCGCGCCGCTCGCCGCGCAGATCGACGGCGAAGAGTGGCCCGCGAACCGAAGCGTGCGGATCGACGTCGACGCGCGCGCCCTCCGCCTCGTCGTCCCCGAGGGCGGCTGACGCGCGAGGGGCGGCGCGCAGCCGATCCTCAGTTCACCGGCGGCGGATTGTAGATGTGCTTCACGTCGGCGCCGCCGGCGAGCGCGTACGAGCCGGCGCTGCCATAGCCGTACGTGACGATGCCGAACGGCTTGTCGCCGGTGAGCGAATGCCCGCCCGCGCCGAGCGGGCACTTGCGTGATTGATACATCTTGCCGTTGACCATCCCCGAAGGTGCGGTCGGGCAATTGGCGGTCATCATCCCGTCGAGGAGCACCGTCGTCCCTGGCTCCTCCGCGATCACCACCCACGTCTCTGTCCACGAATCGGGCGACGGGATGAGGTACTCGGTCCGGTACTGCTCGACGGGCGGATACACGGTCAGCGACGGATCGCCGATGTACGGACCGTCCACGTACTCGTTCGAGACGAGGATCTGGCCGATGAGGAAGGGCTTGTCGCCGGCGGCGACGAAGTCGTCCTGCGTCCACGTGGTCTTCACTTCGCCTGGCGCGAGGGTGAACGAGTCGTAGGGCGCGGGCAGCGACGTCGTCACGTGGCTCGTCTCTGCGACGCCGACGAACCGGATCACGTCGGGCTCCTTGAACGCCGAGGTCGAGCGCACCGGGCTCCGCGTGCTGAC
>CAYYKK010000562.1:0-2681 GCA_964467935.1 uncultured Polyangiaceae bacterium | reverse complement strand
GATCGGCGCGCCGGTGTTGCTGATCTCGACGACGACGCCCCCGGCCTCGGCGCGCGTCTCCACGCGGACGCGATGGGCCTCCGGATCGTGGCCGCCGATCGCCTGCGCCGCGTTGAGGAGGATGTTCAAGAAGGCCTGAGAGAGGCGCGCGCGATCGACGACGAGCGGCGGGGTCTCTCGGTAGACGCGCTCGACCGTGGCCTTCGTCCGCAGCGTGCTCGCCGCGAGCGCGAGCGGCGGCTCGATGAGCTCGTTCACGCGGACGAGCTCGCCGACCGTGCTCGCCGAATGCGAGAAGTTGCGCATCTCCGCCACGATCGCGCGGATCCGCTCGCCCGCCTCGAGGACCTCTCGCGCGATGATCGGCGCCTCGGTCATCAGCGCGGCGAGTCGCGCGCCTGGCATCGCCGGCACGTCGGGACCCGCCTCCTCGACGAGCTCCACCATCGCCCTCACGTTCGGGAGCATGGCGGCGAGGGGGTTGTTGATCTCGTGCGCGACGCCCGCGACCATCCGCCCGAGCGACGTGAGCTTCGCGGCTTCGGCGAGCTGCGCGTCGAGCGCCGCGCGGGCGCGCTCTGCGGCCATCAGGTCGCCGATGTCGCGGGCGATGAGGATCGCCGTGACCTGTCCGTCTTGTCCCGCGAGCCCGGCCACCGTCACGCGCACGGTGCTCCCGGCGACCTCGACCGTGAGCGGCCGACCCGCGTGGGGCAGCCCCTCGAGGGCGCGCCGCACGAGCTCGAGCACCACGTGATCGCTGGAGAGCCCGAGCACCTCCGCGACCGGGCGCGCGAGCACGTCGTGCTCGTGCTCGTCGAGCAGCTCGAGGGCCACCGAGTTCAGGTAGTAGACGCGCTGATTCGCGTCGATGCCGACGACCGCGTCGCCGATGCCCTCGTGGAGGGCGTCGACGTATTGCTTCATCCCGTGCAGCTTGCTGGCGATCGAGCGCGGGTGCAGACGCTCGTGACCGATCACCCGCCCACCGTCGGACGCGGGGGCGGCGTCTCCGCGCCGGAGCTCGGCCATCGCCGTTCGCAGATCGCCGAGGACGATGTCGACCGAGTTCTTCGCGATGACCGCGTCGGCGAACGGCGACGGCGGTCGAGAGTGCTTTCGATCCGCGCCGCCGGTGAGGATGATCGTCTTCACGGACGGCGCGATCGGCAGCTGCTTCGCGAGCTGGCAGAGCTTGCCGCCGTCGAGGTTGGCGAGGAAGTAGTCCGTCACCAGCACCTGGGGCGGCGAGTTGCGCAGGCGCTCCACCGCGGCCAGGCCGTCGGAGAGCGCGCTCACGACGCAGCCGTCGCGGCGGAGACCGTCGGCGATGGTGTCAGTCCAATAGGGGCTGTCGTCCACCACCAAGACCGTCGGCGGGAGCCGCGTATCGACCATTGTCATGCGCTACACGGAGGACGGCTCGTTTGAAAGAGGACTCTAGCGAAAACGACGGCGATGACGTCCAGCGGGCGCCGTGCCAGAAGCCCGCATGGTCTCCGGGGCCCCGTCGGGCGTCACGTTCCGCGTCTTCGAGTACGGCACCCTCATGGTGGGCGAGCCGCGGCACGCGCTCCTCCGCGGCGCCAAACCGCTCGGCCCGGCTCGGACCGCCAAGGGCTACGCGCTCGTCGAGGTGCGCGCGATGGCCGGCCTCGTCGAGGGCAGCGAAGGCGACGTCGTCGGCGAGCTCTACGAGGTCGGGTACGAGATCCTGCGCGGCCTCGACCTCGAGCGAGACATCCCGGCGCTCTACCAAAGGCGAGAGGTGCGGCTCTCCGACGGCGCCGTCGCGCACGCGTATTTCCTCTCGGCCGATCAGGCCCGCGGGCTCCGTCGGGTGCGCGGCGGCGATTGGCGCGCGCGGTTCGCGGCGCCGAAGCCCGACGTCGGCGGGCGCCTCAGGTGGGCGAAGCCGGGCCGCTCATGAGCGCGCGATAGGCCATTTGGTCGTCGTACATGCGCTGAAAGACCGCGTGCTTTCGAGCATGGAACGCGCCGACCTCCCCGCCCGTCGGGGCGACGACGCGCGCCGCGTGGCTCATCGCGCCCATCGCCGCGAGCACCGACGGCTGATCGAAAGAGGCCACGGCGCCGAGGATCGCCGCGCCGAGCAGCACGGCCTCGGGCTCGCTCGGCAGGACGAAGGGGCATCCCGTGACGTCGACGTGCTCACGCACGAACACGGGATTCTTCAGATCACCGCCGCACGCGAGCACCGTGCGGATGCGGTAGCCCGCGGCGTTCATCGTGTCGATGATGTGCTTCGTGCCGTGGGCGACCGCCTGGATGGTCGCGAGATAGAGGAGCGCCAAACCGTCGAGCGAGTCCGACAGCTTGAGACCGCTCACCATCCCGCGGAGCGTCGGATCGGCGCGCGGAGATCGGTTGCCGTGGTGATCGGGCAGCACGTGGAGGTCGCGCGTGAGCTCGGCCGGAAACGCCGACTTCGACGCGAGCGCGTCGAGCCGCTCGTTGAGCAGCGTGAACGCGTGCACGCCGCGACGCTTCGCCTCGAGCGCGAGCTCGGCCCCGCGCGCGTGGCTCTCTACGACGTAGTCGACGAGCGCGCCGGTCGCCGATTGCCCTCCCTCGGTGAGCCACATGCCTGGAATCATCGCGGACCAATATGGCCCCCAAATACCTCTTATCGACTTCGGCTCGCGCGACACGGCCATGTG
>CAYYKK010000561.1:0-2686 GCA_964467935.1 uncultured Polyangiaceae bacterium | reverse complement strand
TCACGAGCCGCTCGGACACGTAGGTGCCCATCACGACCATGAACTCCCCCACGAGGCCGTTCGTCCCGGCCACGCCCACCGAGGCGAACGTGACGATGAGGAACAGCGTCGCGTAGACGGGCATCACCTTCGCGAGGCCGCCGAACTCCTCGACGAGCCGCGTGTGTCGGCGATCGTAGATGACGCCGACGAGGAGGAAGAGCGCGCCCGTGGAGATGCCGTGGTTCACCATCTGCAACACGGCGCCCTGCATGCCCGTCGGAGTCGCCCCGAAGAGTCCGAGCATGATGTAACCGAGATGCGCGACGGACGAGTACGCGACGAGGCGCTTCACGTCGCCCTGCTTCCACGCGACGAGCGCCGCGTAGATGATGCCGCCGAGGATCGCGATGCCCGCGAGGTTCGCCGAGAAGTGCGCCGCGCGCTCGGGGAAGAGCCCCATCGAGAAGCGCATGTACGCGTAGGTTCCGAGCTTCAGCATGACGGCCGCCAGGATGACCGAGCCGCCCGTGGGTGCTTGGACGTGCGCGTCCGGCAACCACGTGTGCACGGGCCACATCGGGACCTTGATGAAGAACGCGATCGAGAACGCCCAGAAGCAGAGGTTCGACGGGCCGGTCGGGAGCACCACGCGCGCGAGCGTGAGGTAGTCGAACGAGAAGTGGCCGGTGAGCTTCTGGTAGCTCCACACGAGGTAGATGATCGCGCCGAGCATCAGCACGCTGCCCGCCATCGTGTAGAGGAAGAACTTGATCGCCGCCTTGATCTTGTCGACGCCGCCCCAGATGCCGATCATCAGCACCATCGGCACGAGCATCAGCTCCCAGAAGACGTAGAACAGGAACAGGTCGAGCGCGACGAACGCGCCGATCATCGCGCCTTCGAGGAGGAGGAACGCGAAGCACAGCTCCTTGATGCGCTCCTTGATCGAGCCGAACGAGGCGAAGATCGCGATCGGCGTGATGAAGGTCGTGAGGAGGATCAGCCACAGGCTGATCCCGTCGGCCGCGACGTGGTAGCGGATGCCGAGCTGCGGGATCCAGTCCTTCACGACCTGGAAGTGCCACCCCGCCGTCATCGGCACGCTGAGCAACCACAGCGACGCGACGAACACGACGCCCATCACGGCGTACGTGAAGTAGCGGAGCGTGCGCAGCGCCTGCCGCGGGATGAACATCACCCCGGCGGCGCCGACGATGGGCACGCCGACCAGGAACGAGAGGAGGTGGGGCCACTCCTTGCTCGACGCCGCTTGGGCCTGCTCCGCGGTGAGGGTCTCGCCGGTGGGCCAGATCGCGATGACGAAGAGGACGGTGAGCGCGCCGACCAGACCGAGCCCCATGCGCTGGAGCGTCTGCCTGCCACGGGGAATGACGGCGCCGGCGGTGAAGGCGGCGGCGGCCGCGATGAGGGTCGCGAGGTTCACTTCGCGCCTCCCTTCATTTGCAGTTGCTCGAGCTGCTTCGCGTCGAGCTTGATCGGCCCTTGGGCACCCTGAAGCCCGGCCGCGTTGAGCAGCATCGACGTGACCGCGGGTCGGGTGATGGAGATCGGCGTCTCGGTCTCGATGCCGAGCGAGTTCTTCACGCGCACCTTCACCACCCTGGTCTTTCCAGGATCGACCTTGAAGCGGTACTCCATCTGCGTCGGCGAGTAGTCGTTCTTCTCGACGCCGTCGCCGTCCCAGCGGTACTCGTAGCCGAGGCCGGGCGCCGCCTTGACGACGACCTCACCCGTGTCGACGAGGCCCGACTGATCGACCTGGACCGCCGCGTGGGGGTAGCCGAAGAACCAACCCAGCACGGCGAGCCCCGCGACCATCGCGCCCGAATAGACCTGCACCCTGCCCGTCTGGAAGAGCCTCAGGATCGAGCCGACCGCGGCGACGAACATCGCCGTGACACGCGCGAGGATGCCGTCGATGATCCACCTGTCGGCCATGACGAAGATGTCCGCGAGCGCGTCGACCATGCCGATGACCGTCGCGTCGTAGAGCTCGTCGATGCGCCACTTGTCGACCAGGAGCTTGTAGAAGCCGGGGAACGAGCGCGCGAAGTTGCGCTCGCCTTCGCCGCCGCCCTGGAGATAGATGACGTAGGCGAGGCCCGAGCCACCGAACGCCGCGAGGACGCCGGGCAGCATCATCATCCACATCCCCGAGCCATGCTCCTCGACGCCCGCGCGGAGGGTGACCCCCTTCGACGCGATCTCGAAGACCGACTCGAGCTTGTGGGCGAGCGGCTCGACGTGGATCGGCGCGGCCGCGAGGAAGCCGCCGAGGGCCGCGAACGTGCCGAGGATCACGAGCGGCAGGGTCATCGCCATGGGCGACTCGTGCGGCGCGGGACCCTCGAGCTTCTCGCCGGGCGCGTGGTGGTGATCGTCGTGGTGGTGATCGTGATCGTCGCCGTGGTCGTGCCCCGCGTGCGGATCGACCCAGCCCTTCACGATCTTCCAGCCGCGGAACTCGCCGTGGAAGGTCTTGAAGTAGGCGCGGAACATGTAGAACGACGTCATCGTCGCGCCGAAGATGCCGGCCCAGTAGATCGCCTGGCCGAGCCACGAGGGCCACGTCCACATCGCCTTGCCCATGGCCTCGGCGGGCACGGTGCTCCACGCCTTCCAGAGCAGCTCGTCCTTGGACCAGAAGCCCGCGAAGCCGGGGAAGCCCGAGATGGAGAAGCAC
>CAYYKK010000560.1:0-2700 GCA_964467935.1 uncultured Polyangiaceae bacterium | reverse complement strand
CCGCGACGAGACGCGGTCTCTGCGAGAGCACCGCGTCTCGTCTCGCTCCGCTCGCTCGACGACCGAGGAGACGGCTCCGCGAGGGCTCGCGGAATGAGCCGCCGGCACCCGCACGCGATCGTGCTGGCCGCGGGCAGCGGGACCCGGCTCGGCCGCGGGCCCAAGGCGCTGCTGCCGTGGAACGGCGAGGTGCTCGTCACGCGCGCCGCCCGTGCCGCGGTGGAGGCCGGCTGCACCGTCGCCGTGACGGTGGGCCCCGCCCGCGGCACGGTGCAGAGCTGGCTGCGGGCCCGCTGCCCCGCGGCGAGCGCGGTCGTGGTGCACGACGCGCACCTCGGGATGTCCGCCTCGCTGCGCGCCGCCGTGCTGCCCCTCGTGGTCGCCGATGCCCCGCCGGACGCCGTGGTGGTGCTGCTCGTGGACCAGCCGGGCGTCGATGCTGCCGTGATCCGCCGCCTGCTCGCCGCACACGAGCCGGGACGCGTGACCCGTGCGATGTGGAGCGGGAGTCCCGGCAACCCCGTCGTGTTCGACACCGCCGACCTGTGCTCCGCCGCCGCCCTCGCCACCGGGGATGCGGCCGCGCGCACCTGGATCGCGCGCAACCGGCACCTCGTCGACGACGTGGAGTGCGGCGACCTGGGCCGCGGCGACGACATCGACGAGCCCGCCGACCTCGCCGCGTGGCCCGAGTTGCGCATCCCGCGCTGACGTTGCGCAGCGATCGACGCCGTTGTGCAGGGCCGCCCCGCCGTTGTGCAGGGCCGCCGACATCATCGTCGACGCCATGCCGCGGAATCACGGGCGCCGCCCTCCGAAACACAGTCGGTCCTCCTGCATACCGCACCCCACGCCCTGCACAACGGCGCACGGAGCGCCGTGACCACGCGCCGAAGGCCCCGACCCGCGGATGCGGATCGGGGCCCCGGACGTCGGGCGTCAGTGCGGCAGCAGAGCCTCCACCGGACCGCGCACGAAGTAGAGCGCGAAGCCGGCGGCGACAACCCACATCAGCCAGTGCACCTTGCGCGCCCGCCCGGACGCCGCGTTGACCAGCGCCCAGGAGATGAAGCCGACGCCGATGCCGTTGGCGATCGAGTAGGTCAGCGGCATCGTCACGATCGTGAGGAAGGCCGGCAGCGCCACCGCGAACTTGTCGAACTTGATCTCGCGGATCTGGGCCATCATCATCGCACCGACGACGACCAGCGCCGCGGATCCGACCTCGATCGGCACGACCAGCGTGAGAGGGGTGAGGAACATCGACAGCAGGAACAGCACGCCGACCACGAGAGAGGCGAGACCGGTGCGCGCACCCTCGCCGATGCCGGAGGCGCTGTCGACGTAGACCGTGTTCGACGACGTGGAGGTCACGCCACCTGCGACCGCGCCGAAGCCCTCGACGACGAACGCGGAGCGCAGGCGGGGGAACGTGCCGTCCTTGTACGCCAGGCCGGCGTTCTTCGCGAGGCCCGTCATCGTGCCCATCGCGTCGAAGAAGTTCGAGAACACCAGGGTGAAGACGAGCATCGTGGCCGACAGGGCGCCGATCCGGCCGAAGGCGCCGAACAGGTCGAACTGACCGACGAGGCCGAAGTCCGGGACGGTCACCCAGGAGCTCGGCAGCTGCGGGATGGTCATGTGCCAGCCGTTCGGGTCCTTGACGGAGGGTCCGAGGTTCAGCACCGCCTGCGCGATGAGTGCGACGATCGTGGTCGCCACGATGCCGATCAGGATCCCACCGGGCACCTTCCGCGCCACCAGGATCGCGATGACCACCACGCCCAGCAGGAAGATGAGCGTCGGAACCGAGGTGATGGATCCGCCGTTGCCGAGCTGCACCGGAGGACCGGCGGGCGTACGGTTCACGAAGCCGGAGTCGACGAAGCCGATGAAGGCGATGAAGAGGCCGATGCCGACCGTGATCGCGGCCTTGAGTGCCTGAGGCACGGCCTTGAAGATGGCCGTCCGGATGCCGGTGGCCCCGAACAGCACGATCAGCACGCCGTTGATGACGACGAGGCCCATGGCCTCCTGCCAGGTCACCTGGCCGACGACCGAGACGGCGAGGAACGAGTTGATGCCCAGGCCCGCGGCGAGCGCGAACGGGAGGCGGGCGATCACACCGAAAAGGATCGTCATCACGCCGGCGGTGAGGCCGGTCGCTGCGCCGATCTGCGCGGCCTGCAGCGCGTGATCGGCGACGTCCTTCGTGCCGCCGAGGATCAGCGGGTTCAGGATCACGATGTACGCCATCGTGACGAAGGTCACGATGCCGCCGCGGATCTCCCTGGCGACGGTCGAGCCGCGGCGGGTGATCTCGAAGAACCGGTCGAAGGCGTTCTTCGGTTCGGCGTCGACGGTGGTGCTGGTGCCCGTCTTCAGGGGCGGCAGGTCTTCCGCGGTGCGGGAGAACGGCGAGCCGCCTGAGGAGACGGGCGTGCCCTCGGTGTCGGGGGAGGGAGTGGGTGACGTCATTGTCTGCTCCTGGTTTCTTCGGTTCGGGTCAGTACTCGATGCGGGTGGTGGTGAGGCTCCACTCCGTGAAGGGCGCGACGCGCTCCTCAGCGGGCAGGGCGATGTCGCTCACGGGCATGATCGCCCTGTCCTCGGGCCCTCCCTCGAAATAGCGGTAGAACACCGCGTCGTCGAAGCCGGCATCGGCGGCGTCGTCGCGGTTCGCCGCGAAGTAGACGCGGT
>CAYYKK010000559.1:0-2705 GCA_964467935.1 uncultured Polyangiaceae bacterium | reverse complement strand
CGGGTAAGGGAGTCGCCGGGTCAGTCCGGCGCGCGCCGCGCCGCGCGCAGGGCTTCCCACTCGGCGATCAGCTGGGGCATGCGTCCCGCCATGAAACGGAAGAACTCGGCCATCTCCGCCGCCCGGTCCCGGGCGGCGTGGTCCTCGTCGTGCTCCGCGCCGATCGCCTCGATGTGCGCGGCGAGGCGTTCGTAGATGGGGCCGTTGTTCGTCATCAGCCCGTACCAGGTGTCCGGGATGATGACGTAGTGGTCGCGCCGGCGATCGGGCCGGGAGACGCGGCGGATCACCTGGATCGTCTGCAGATAGCGCACCGCCCCCGAGACGGCGGCCGCGCTGACGCCCAGCCGATCGGCCAGCTCCGCCGCCGTGTACCCGTCCGCGGGTGCGGCGATGAGCGCCATCATCACGCGCCCGGGCATGCGCGGGAAGCCGACGGCGGCGATCATCGCCGCCGCGGCCTCCGCGGCATCGACGCCGTGGTGCACGGCGGGTGCCGGATCCTTCGCCTTCATGACCCCATCATCCCGCGGTCTGGAGTTCGCGACGGCGCATCAGGGCGAGCGACGCGGCCGCGCCCGCGACCACGACGAGCACGAGCCACCACGTCCCGCGGAGGTCGGTCCCGCTGCCGTCGACGATCGGGGTGACCGCGAACGGCGAGAACCGCGTGGTCCACTCCGGCAGCCCGAACAGCGGACCGAAGAGGCCGAACACGGTGGCGAGCAGCACGAGAGCCCAGGCGATGCCGATCGTGCCGCGCGGGAGCAGCACGAACACCAGGGCCGTGAGCACGGTGAACACGCAGGCGGCGAGGCCCTGCCCGAGTCCGACCACCGTGACGACCCGGACGAGCGACCCCGCGTCCTTGCTGCCCGCGAGACCCGCGTAGGCCGCGAGCATCGCCGCCACGACGATGATCGCGATCGCGGACGTCGCGACGAGCAGATAGTCCAGGAGCCACCGGACGCGACCGACAGGCAGCGCCAGCACGGCCTCCGCTGTGCCGTGCGCCTCCTCCTGCCGTGCCCGCGCGACGATCTGCACCGCGGCGCAGGCGGCCAGGATCCCCATCATCGTGAAGAACACCGAGACCACGGTCTCCTCGAGGCTGCCCGCCTTGCCGATCTTGTCGAGGATCTGCTGCACCGCCGGGTTCTGCCCGGAGATCTGCCCGGCGAGCCCGGACAGCGTGGTCGCGAGCACCCCGGTGAGCGCGCCGCCGATCGCCCAGCCGATGATCGCGCCGTTGGTGAGCCGCCACACGAGCGCATGCGGCGTGGACAGCGCCGGTCGGGCGTGCACCCGACCCGGGCGGGCCGGGACGAAGCCCTCGCCGATGTCGCGCATCGACTGCAGGGCGACCGCGACCCCGGCGAGGACGAGCCCGACGACCAGTCCGAGCACGGCGGGCCAGGCGTTGTCCGCGTCATAGGGGCGGGCCTGCTCGGCCCACCCGAACGGCGAGGCCCAGACGAGGCCGGAGCTGGTGATGCGGGTGAGGTCGTCGCTCGGGGTCCCCGCGACGTTGCCGATGCCGTTGATCAGGAACGTGCCGACGAGGATCCAGACCGTCAGGGCGTTGGCGCCGCGCGAGGTGCGCATGAGCTGGGCGGCGATGAGGCCGATGCCGAGGAAGGCGATGCCGGTGGTCGCCGAGGTGGCGCCCATGAGCCAGGATCCGGCGGGGTCGAGCCCGGATCCGATCAGCGCCAGCGCGACCAGCACGCCGAGGACGACGTTCGCGGCGACACCGTGGACGATCGTCGCGACCGTGGGGAGCGCGCGTCCGACCGGAGTGGCGGCGACGAGCTCGGTGCGACCCGCCTCCTCGTCGCCCCGCGTGTGGCGGACGGCGAGGAACGTGCTCATGAGGGCCGCGAGCATCGTCAGCCACGGCAGGATCTCGAAGGAGAGGAACTGCCCCTCGGAGGCGCCGGAGGGGAGGCCGCGGAACATCATGATGACCGGATTCGCCATCACGGCGGAGAGCACCTCGACGCGATCCTTGAGCGTCCCGTAAGACTGGGTGACGCCCGCGAAACCCGCGTACGCCATGAGCACCGTGGCCAGGATCCACAGCAGCACCTGCAGCCAGTCGCGACGCAGGCGCTGGCGGAGGAGGGCAGACATCAGGACCCTTTCACGGCGGCCCGGCGCGAGGCACGGGTGCCGGAATGCGGCGAGGAGTCCTCCTCGGCGGCGCGGAGGGCGGCGAGGTCGTCGCCGTAGTGCCGCAGGAAGAGCTCCTCCAGCGAGGGCGGCTCGATGCGCAGGCCGGTGACGGCGCGCTGGGCGAGCACGGGGAGCACGGCCGGGACCGCATCGCTGTCGACGGTGAACCGAGCCCGGCCGTCGTCGATCGTGCCGTCGTGCACTCCGGGGATCCCGGCGAGCGCGGACTCGTCCGCGGCCTCGAACGACACCTCGGTGCGGGTGAGGTGGCGGAGCTCGGCGAGCGTGCCGGACTCGACGATCCTCCCGGCGCGGATGATGCTGACCCGGTCGCAGAGCAGCTCGACCTCGGAGAGGATGTGGCTGGACAGCAGCACGGTCGCCCCGCCCCGCCGGAGCCGCTGCACCTCGTCGCGGAAGACGACCTCCATGAGCGGATCCAGCCCGCTCGTCGGCTCGTCGAGGATGTACAGCTCGGCCGGCGCGGCGAAGGCGGCGATGAGCGCGACCTTCTGCCGGTTGCCCTTCGA
>CAYYKK010000558.1:0-2727 GCA_964467935.1 uncultured Polyangiaceae bacterium | reverse complement strand
CCTCGGCGCGCGCCCTCCGGAGCACACGCGACGCGTCGACCGCACCATCGAGGACGCCACGCACGTCGTAACTTCCGCCGCGGTGCCATCGGCAGAAGCCGCGATCGTATCGGGCGACGATGAGATCGGAGTCGATCTCCGCCTGCGTGAGCAGGCCGACGTCGCTCAAGCGCGTGAGCTCGGATCGGCTCGCGTTCCACTCTCGATGCGCCGCCGCCGCGCGCGCCCGCTCCACCACGACGACGCGAGCGCCGCGCCTCGCGAGGAGGGGCGCGTAGAGCAGCGAAAGTCCGCCGCCCGCGAGCACGACGTCCACGTCGGGTCGCGCGCCGTCCGCGGGCGCTCGCGCGCGCGGCGTCCGGGGCGGCTCGACGACGCCTCGGTCGAGGTGCTCGAGGCGCTCGAAGTGCTCCTCGCTCGAGGACGCGACGATGCGCGCCCGCACCTCGTCGCGGTTCACGGCCGCCCCTCGCTCGTCGTGAGGAACGCGACCTCGGGCAGCGGAGGTGCGCCCGCGCCGCGGGTCGATCGCATCGTGCGACCGAGGGCCCGCGCGAGGAGCAGCAGCTTCGTCGCCCAGGTCGTGCTCGCGCGTCGCGTGACGCTGTCCCAGCCGTGTCGCTCGATCTCGCGATGGATGCCGGCGTACACGAGGCTCGCCGCGTGGATCGAGGTCCGGCACCCCACCGGAAGATCGGTGACGCCGGCGCGCGCCCGCTCGTAGAGCTCGTCGGCCTTGACGACGAGCCTGCGCGTCATCACCGCGATCTCGGCCGAGGGCGTCGGCCGCGCGAGGAACGCGTCGGGATCCACGCCGAGCTCGTGGAACCACGCCATGGGCAGGTAGAGCCGCCCGAGCCTCGCGTCCGCGCCCACGTCGCGGGCGATGTTGGTGAGCTGCATCGCCACCCCGAGATCACAAGCCCGTGCGAGCGTCAGCGGCTCCCGTCGTCCCATGACGTGGCTCATCACCACGCCGACGGTGCCGGCCACGCGTGCGCCGTAGGACAGGACGTCGCCGAGCTCCGCATAGCGACGCCCTTCCACGTCCCAAGAGAAGCCCTCGAGGAGCGCGTCGAAGGGCAGGCGCGGGATGGCGTGACGCTCGACGACGACGGTCAGCGCGCGGTCCACCGGGTCGTCGAAAGGCGCTCCGGCGAAGACGCGATCGAGACGCCGATGCAGGGCGTCGAGCGCGCGCCACTCGTCGCCGGTCGCTTCGTCGATCGCGTCGTCGGCGACGCGACAGAACGCGTAGAACACCGTGGCCGATCGCCGGATCGCCGAAGGGAGGAGCCACGACGCGAACGCGAAGCTCTTGCTCCCGGCGCGGAGGATCGCGCGGCAGGCGTCGACGTCCTCCGGGCGAGGCTCAAGCGCGCTGGAAGACGGCGGCATCGGGCACCACGCGATCGAGGACGCGAGCCGACGAGAGGACCCCTGGCACGCCAGCGCCCGGGTGGGTCCCGGCGCCGACGAGGTAGAGCCCTCGGACGTCCTCGCTCTGGTTGTGCGGCCGGAAGTACGCGCTCTGCGTGAGGACCGGCTCGAAGCCGAACGCCGCGCCGCGGTACGAGAGGAGCCTGTCGCGGAACTCGAGCGGGTGCGTCACCCTGGACGTCACTACGCGCTCGCCGAGCCCGGGGAGCACCGTGCGCTCGAGGTAGCGCTGGATCTTGAGGCGGTACGGCTCGGCCTCGACGTTCCAATCGGTGCTCGCCGAGAGGTTCGGCACGGGGGACAGGACGTAGAACCCATCGCAGCCGGGCGGCGCGAGCGACGGATCGGTCGCCGTCGGTCGGTGGAGGTAGAGGCTGAAGTCCTCGGCCAACACCTTGTGCTCGAAGATGTCGTCGAGCAGCGCCTTGTAGCGAGGGCCGAGGAGGATCGTGTGATGCGCGACGTCGTCGTACTTTCGATCCGTGCCGAAGTACCAGACGAAGAGCCCCATCGAGAAGCGCGACCGCTCGATGCGTCGATCCGTCCACCGACGGCGCTCCTCCGGCGCGACGAGGTGTCGATACGTCCACGCAGCGTCGGCGTTCGACACGACGACGTCGGCGCGCAGGGTCTCGCCGCTCGTGAGCCTGACGCCTCGCGCGGCGCCGTCTTCGACGAGGATCTGCGCGACCTCGGCGTCGCAGCGGACGCGCCCGCCCTGCCCCTCGATGAGGCCCACCATGCCGCGCACGAGCGCGCCCGTCCCCCCGATGGGGAAGTGAACGCCCCACTTGCGCTCCAAGAACGCGATGAGCGTGTAGATCGAGGTCGTCGAGAAGGGATTCCCGCCGACCAAGAGCGGGTGGAAGCTGAGCACCTGCCGCAAACGCTCGTCGCGCACGTGCTTGGCGACGAGTCCGAACACGGTGCGATAGCTCTGGAGCCGCATCATGTCCGGGGCGATCCGCGCCATGTCCTTCCAGCTCCCGAAGGGCACGTGCGCGAGCTTCTCGAAGCCCACCTCGAAGATCGATTGGCTGGTCGCGAGGAACCGCTCGTAACCGGCGACGTCGCCGGGCGCGAGCTTCTCGACCTCGCGGCGCATGACCTCCGGATCTCCCGAGTAGTCGAAGGTTTGCCCATCGTCGAAGCGGATCCTGTAGAACGGAGCGACTTGGCGCAGATCCACGTCGTCACTCAGCTCTCGCCCCGCCAGCTGCCACAGCTCTTCGAGGAGCTGCGGCGCCGTGATCACGGTCGGGCCGGCGTCGAACACGAAGCCATCCT
>CAYYKK010000557.1:0-2728 GCA_964467935.1 uncultured Polyangiaceae bacterium | reverse complement strand
CACCACTCCACCTTTTTTCCGGCGTACAAATCCAACGCGCGACAGAGGAAGGCGGACCGGAACAAACGATGGCCGCGCAAACTACGCAAGACAAAACGCCAACAGCAACACCGCCACGAATTCTGCGTCACACGCAATCTCACGCGTAATCAGCAAACGTGGCTGTACGGCAATTCGCCCATTACGCCCTCCGAAGCGGAGAACATTGGGTTAGACGGACACACCATCGATGAATTACTGGTAGAAGGAACCATCTCAAACTGGTCCGTCCATAATCTTGCAAATGTAGCTCTTCCGCCAAAAATTCTGTACACCCTTGGGATGAACCTCAAGTTTATTCCAAAGCCTCCAGACGAAACGGACTTCTCCCTGTGCAATTCTGTGAAAGCATTCTGCAGAAGCATCCGTTTAGCCCTCTATTTCTCACCGCTAAACCCCAGGTACTGTCATCGACACAACGATGCAGAAGATCGAAAGTTTAGTGCACCCAATCCCAACTTTGACCCGTTGCATGTATTTCCGGCACTTGACACCGTGGAGGAACATACTGCAATATACAAAGCAAAGCTTCTTGAGCTAGCAGGTAGATTTCCAGCCCTTCCACATACCTCAACATTCCCATGGAGAGCAATGAAGGAACTAGCACAACGGTTGGATATAATCATCAAGCCAGCGGATAAAAACCTCGGGCTATGCATCGTTTCCAGTTTTTGGTATTTCACTGAAGCCTACCGACAACTGAACGACTGTACATATTATGTCGAAGCTCCAAACGTGAATTTGACCGTATTAACAAGGTTCATCACTGAACGAGCGAAAATCGACACCCGACCGCTAACAAAAAGGAATATCCGCACCTTTTTAACATCCGCACCTGCAAAACCCAGGATGTCCAAATTTTACTTGCTGCCAAAAGTTCACAAAACCCCAGTTCAAGGTAGGCCAATCGTTTCAAGCATGCATTCGCCTACACACCGAATTTCCAGTTGGTTGGATTTCAAATTACAACCGCTGTTAACTCGGCTGGACAGTTTTGTGAAGAATACGGGTCATTTTGTCGCGCTGGTGGAATCACTCCGCCTAACTGTCGAGGATGCCAACGCTATCCGGCTTGTCACCGCTGACGTTGCATCGCTCTACACCAACATTCCTTGGAATGGTGGTCTAGCAGCACTGGACAGATGGTTAGCAGAAGCTGACCATGCGGAAAGGCACACCATTGTGAAGCTAGCAAAACTTGTTCTGGAAAATAACTATTTCGACTTTGGATCGAAGACGTACCACCAGATCCAAGGGACAGCCATGGGAACACCCATGGCTGTCGGCTATGCATGCCTTTTTATGGGACATCTGGAACAACATCCAGTTCGCAAGTGGACCAATTCCGGTCATCTCCTGTTTTACAAACGATACATAGATGACTGCTTTTTTATTTGGAAAGGCTCAGAAACATCCGTTTACACGTTTCTAAGTGAATTTTCATCCACTTACCCATCAATCCGCTTTGGCGACGTTACCATCAGCACAACCAGTGTGGACTTCCTGGATGTCACCGTCATGCAACACCCATCGATCCCCGGCAACCTAGTTGTCAAGTCGTTCCAAAAACAGCTAAATAAGTACCTGTATATCCCAGCAACGTCCTACCATTCTCCTGAAATGAAGAAATCCTTCATTAACAGTATTCTTTGCATGTATCTCGTCAACAACACATTTGAAGATGATTTTATTGCAATGAAAAGGAAGCTATACGTTCGCTGCAAGGAACGAGGTTACTCTCAGCTGTTTTTACGACCACTTATCGATGGTTTCACCTACGACGTTGACCGCCGAAGACGCATTTTATCTCAATACACCAATGCTGTCGAACGCACTTCAGGTCGTACCACACGACACAACCCCAACCCTAGCTCTGGTGACGATGCTAGCAACAACCCCAACCCTAGTCCTACCAACGATGTTAGCAACAACCCCAACCCTAACTTCAACGACAGAACCAGGTACAACCCCAACCCTAGCACTGTCGGCAGTCATCAAGGTGCCGATGTCAACGATCCTCCAGGAGCACCGACGCCAACGACTAGGCCACCAACAGGCAGTGATGTCCCCAACCGGTTTTCAAACACAACCACCCTTATCATACCGGCAAGCACATCACAACACAACACACCTCCGCAGTTGGTATGCAAAATCCAACTTACACCCCGCCTCTTCCGGATAGAACAGAGCATAAAACGCCTGCTTCGAATCCGCAACCATTTCCCGGAGTGCTGTCACCCCTATCTACCCAGTCATGCCATTCTATGTGTTAAACGACCTCGAAACTTAGGCAACTTACTCATAAAGGCAGACTGCCACGACAAGGAACAGCACTTTACATCCACACAAACAACGCCCCGCGCCGACCCGTCGGGCTTACAACAAACAACTCAGGACGCACGGGGAATGTAGACCCTTCACACCATATTGCATGCCATCCCCGTGTGCAAAACAACACAAAGTGTCGACCGCTCGACAGCGCGCACTTTGCAATTTGATATCACTACTGACGAAGACTTTATAGTCGAAACGCGTTTAGTGAGACCTTAGTCTTTTAACGGTGCTTAAGCTGTATGAACTTCCCTTTTTCAAACCCTAACCCTAACCCTAACCCAAACCCAAACCCAAACCCAACCCCAAACAGCCGCTGCGCTTGCGACCTCTACGCGCTGTGCCACCGATTGGAGGA
>CAYYKK010000556.1:0-2746 GCA_964467935.1 uncultured Polyangiaceae bacterium | reverse complement strand
GGTCACCGAGCGGACGTCGCTGACCGCCAGGTAGGTGTGCAGCGCCTCTTCGATCGTGAACGGTTCGTCGTCGTGATTCTCGACCCGGAGTGAGACTTCGAGGTGATCGGACGCGAACCGGGCGCGCAGTTCGGCCCGGTAGTCCGTCGAGAAGAAGGGTTGCTCGCCGGTGATGGCCTGATCGACGACGTACCGGACGTCCAGGGCGAGCTCGGGGTGCGCGATCCGCCGAAAGGCCTCTGCGAGGTCGTCGCGCAGGGCCTCGACGGCGCGTCGTCGGGCGCGCGTGACGGCGGCGCCGCTCTCGGCGCACAGGCGCTCGTAGGCGTCGATCTCGTGGGTCGCGGCGGATCGGTTGCGGAGCAGATCCTGTCGCGCCTTGAGGGCGCGTCCGTACCGAGCGAGGTGCGCGGCGCTCACGGGCTCGAGGTAGAGCGCGAGCCGATCGAGCAGCCGGCGCCGACCGAGCGCGGGGCCGGTGGAGAGCGAGAGGTCGTCGGGATGGAACACGACGACGGGGGACTGGGTGGCGTAAGCAGCGAGCGTCGGGGGCTTGTTGCCGTCGAGGCGTACGCCGACGGTGGCGCCGACGATCGACGCGCTCTGCTCTCGACGGAGCGAGGGACCCTGTCCTCGCCGCTCGACGAAGCGGGCACGAACCAGGCTCTCCGACGCGCCGTGCGCGCGCAGCTCGCGAGGTCGCGCAGCGCGGAAGCTCTTCGACGTCGCGACGAAGTAGATGGCCTCGAGGAGGCTCGTCTTGCCTTGCCCGTTGTCGCCCGACAGCACGTTGAGCTTGGCACTGGGCGTGAGCTCGACCCGCTCGAGATTGCGAAAGTCCCGCACGACGAGCTGCTCGAGCCACAGGGACGGAGCGCGGTCGTCGAGGTCGGGCGGATCGGAGCGGGCCACCTTGGTGGATGCCTTCCGTGCGGGCGAGGCTTCGCGACCCGCGTCCTCAGATCTTCATCGGCATGACGACGGCGAGGTAGCTCTCTTGGGTGCTCTCGGACGCCGGCCGCAACACGGCCGGATCGAGCTCGCCCGAGACGTTGAGGAGGATCTCGTCGTCGTCGACGGCCCCGAGCACGTCGAGGAAGTACTTCGCGTTGAAGCCGATCGTGAGGTCGCTGCCGCCGTACTCGACCGGGATCTCGTCGAAGCCGTTGCCGCTCTCGGGGCTCTCGCTGGTGATGCGGAGCGCGCCGTTCGTCGTCGTCAGCTTGACGCCGCCGGTGCGATCGCTCGCTGCGATGCGGACGGCGTCGAGCGCGTCGGCGAAGGCCTTGCGGGAGGCTCGAATCGTCCGCTCGGAGATCTTCGGAATGACCTGCTGGTACGGCGGAAACTGCGCGTCGACGAGCTTCACGCCGAAGCGCATCGCCGCGATGTCGAAGAACGCGTGGGGACCGCTCTGCGAGATGCGGACGGTGCCGAGATCCGGGCGAGGATCTTTTCGCGCTTCGGCCTCGGCGCGCTCGGCCTTCGCGTCGTCGGCGAGGCGGCGGAGCTCGGCGACCGCCTTCAGCGGGATGAGCATGGTGGCCTTCGCGCTCGAGCCCGTCACCGTCGCCTCGGCCTTCGAGAGGCGATGACCGTCGGTGGTGACCACGCGCACGCGGTCGCCGTCCCACTCGAAGAGCGCGCTGTTGACGTGAGGACGCGTCTCGTCCGTCGAGATCGAGAAGTGGGTCCGAGCGATGAGGCGGCTCAGCAGATCGACCGCGATGGAGAGCGAAGGCGCGGCGGCGTCCGGCGCGGGAAGCGACGGGAACTCGCTGCCCGGAATCCCACGAAGCGTGAAGCGACGCGGCGAGCCGACGGCCTTGATCGTGGTCTGCGCGCCGGCGGTGGTGGAGATGTGAAGCGGCCCTTCGGGCATCGCCTTGACGCGCTCGTGGAGGTCACGCGCCGAAACGGCGACGTTGCCGGCGGTCGCAATCTCGGCGGGAGCCTGGCCCGTCACCGACAGGTACATGTCGGTCGCACTGACGTGCAGGACGTTGCCCTCGGCGGCGAGGAGGATGTTGGAGAGCGCTGGCATGGCGCTCTTCTTGTCGGCCACGCCTTGGCATCGACCAGAGAGCCGCAGCAGGTCCTTCTTCGCGATGACGAGGTCCATCTCGGCCCCGGGTCTTAGCAGGTTCGCCGTCGAATTGAAGCGGTGAGTTGGGGCTTGGCGCGCACCGAGGGACTCTTCGAAGGAGAGAGAGAAATGAAAGATCTCAGGGTCGTCTTCGTAGGCCCTGGGGAGAACGAGGAGAACGAAAAAACGATAATGAAAAGAAGAGGTTAGAAGGATGTTCGCCGGGGGTAACCGTGGGGTGGGATCAGGTCGAATGCTGTGGGGAGAAGGAGGCGAGGTTCTGTCTCCAAGGCTTCCGCCGGGTTTTCAGGCAAGAGATCCGGAGCTTCTCCACCGGCGTCGACGTTGAGGATGCCCCTCGGTTGGCGTAGCATTCGATCGGTTGGCAACGATCAAATGCCCTCATTGCGGCTTGGCCCACGCCGCGGCCCGCGCGTACTGCCCGACGACTGGGCTTCCCGTGGCGGTCGACCGCGCGCGTGATCGCCGCAGCGTCGAGGTCCGCCGGCCAGCGAAGCCGCGGGCCCGGCTCCCGGAGGACCTCGTCGGGCAGGTGCTCGAGGGGAAGTACCGCGTGTGCGGCATTATCGGGCAAGGTGGCATGGGGACGGTCTATGAGGCCGAGCATGTCGCGATTGGGCGTCGCGTCGCCCTGAAGGT
>CAYYKK010000555.1:0-2786 GCA_964467935.1 uncultured Polyangiaceae bacterium | reverse complement strand
TTCCCCTCGCGCGCCATGCGATCGAAGAGCGCGCGCTCGTTGCCGTCCGGATAGTGGAGCACGAGATCGAACGATGCGAACGCCACCCCGAGCTCCTCGAACGCCGCCGTGCCGAGGAAGTCGCCGCGCACGACGCGCGCGCGCGTCGGCAGATCGAGCGCCTCGGCGATCTGAGCCGCGTCGCGCGCGAGGTCCTCGTCGCACTCGACGCCGTAGACCCGGGCGGAGCGCGCACCGAAGGCGAGAGCGAGCGCCGCGACGACCCGGCCGTCCCCGGCGCCCGCGTCCAGGATCGCGGCGCCCGGCCGACAGAGCCCGTGCGTCGCGATCTGCTCCATCGCAGCAGCGACGATCGCGACGGGGGTGGCGAGAAAGATCCCGCCGTCGGTGATGCGGAGGGAGTCGCGGGCGTCGCCGAAGAGCGCGCGGAGCCGAGAGAGCTGCGTTTCCGCCGGGGCGCGCATCGCGTGGAGCGTACGCGATGCGCGTCGCATCCCCCGCGGCAAATCGCCTCACGCGGCAACTTGCCGCTCACGAATCCACGCGAATCCGCGTTGAATTTCGCTGGAGAAGCACAATAGTCGTCCGCGAGTCGTTCCATCGATGAGTGGTGCGGACGACGAGGAGAAGACGAACATGAGCGAGCAGACGATGCGTCGACGTGAAGCGCTGTTGCAGGCGATCGGCCTCGGGACCGCCACCCTCGTCCCGGTGTGGGCGCTCACCGCGTGCAAGAGCCAGCTGTCGTGCACCGACACGTCCGGCATCTCGGGCGCGGACCTCACGACGCGGACGCAGCTACAGTACATGGATCACAGCGTGAACCCGCAGAAGGTGTGCTCGGGCTGCAAGCTCTTCAAGGCCGGCGCCGAGAACGCGTGCGGGAGCTGTACCTTGGTGAAGGGACCCATCAACCCGGCCGGCAACTGCACGTCCTGGGCGGCGAAGGACGGCTGACGGACAATCGCGCTCGCGACGCGGGCAGGCGATGCCTGCCCCGCGAGCCTCGTGTAGCCTCCGCCCGATGGTCGCTCGTGCTTGGCAGGACGATCTGCGGGAGGCGCTCTCCTCCACGCCGCGCCTCGGCATGACGTGGCTCGCGGAGGACAAGCGCGCGCTCGTCTCGTTCGGGCTCGAGCAGGCGTTCGAGGCGTTCCCCTTCGGTGAGGCCATCCAATCCGCGGGGCTCGCGCGCATCCGGCGCGTCGTGCCGCTCGCCGTGGGACCGTCGCGCAGCCCGAGGCTCGCGGAGCAGCCGCAGCGGATCGTGCTCGCGTTCGACCCGGAGATCCCCGACGAGGTCGTGGCCGTCTTCGGCGGCAACCTGCCGCCCTTCCTCTGGCCGAGCGCCGAGCCGACGATCGAGGGCCTCGAGCGCGCGCTCGCGCCGTACCTCGATCCCCCCTTTCGGTCGGCCCACACGTACTCGCGCGTGCTGCGCGTCGGCCGAGGCTCGCTCGAGGCGCTCGGCTTCGCGTCGATCGCCGAGCTCTGCGACGTCATGGTCGGCATCGAGTGGTGGTACGACGGGCGCGCGCGTTGGAGCTCGGGCGAGCTCGACGATCCCTGGCCCGCCGATCCGCGCGCCGCTTCGGTGCTCGAGCTCAGACGGATCGAGGAGCGAGCGGCGCGAGAGCGGCCGGGCGCGCGCCCGTCGATCGCGCTGCGCACGCTCTGGTCGCGGAGCGTGCTCGTCGTGGAGGAGACGCTCTACGGCAACGTCGTGTTCGAGATGCGCTACGAGCCGGCGCCCTTCGTCGCGGCGCTGCCCGCGGCGAAGGGCGCGCTCCGGCTCCCCGAGGATCTGCCCGTCGATCTGCTCGGCGCGCTGGTCCGCGCAGGGACCCTCACCCCGGCGCACCTCGACGAGCTGCTCGCGACGGACCGCGACGTCGACACGATGGTGGCGCTGCTCGAGCTGAGGACGGGCGAGCCAGCGTCGTTCGAGGCGCTCCGACGAATGATCGCGGATCCTGCGCTGCGCGACCAAGGCATCGCGCTCGCGATCGCGGAGGGCGCGCGCGCGTTGCTGTACGAGCTCGAGTGCGACACCGACGACGAGGCGCTCCGGGCGAGCCTCGCCGAGCGCTTGGCGTTCCGACTCGTCGAGGCGACGTGAGCGTCCTCGTCGCCGTCACTCCGCTCACGCGCGACGAGGTCGAGCGCGTCCTCTCCGCCGAGGGATGCCGCCGCGTCGCGGAGATCCCGAGGCGCGGCAGCGAACGCGCCGCGGCTTGGGCGAAGGACGCGGGCGAGATCCGGTTCGAGACCGACATGCTGAGCGGCGCGGGGGTCTTCGTCTCGTCGGGCGACGACCAGGGCGCGCTCGCGGAGACGGTGGGGCGCATCGGGGCGTCGGAGACGCCGTCGGTCATCCTCGCGCGGGCGCTGGAGGAGCCGCGGGCTGGGGCGTGCGCGCGCGCGCTGCTCGTCTTGCGGTTCGCCGCGTCGTTCAAGGGACACGGGATCGATCGCGTCGAGCTCGCGAGGTTCGCGCGACGATGTCTCCACGCCGAGGCGCGCGGCCTCCGAGCGGCCGCCGTCGAGACGCTGCTCGCGCTGCAATGGCCCGAGCTCGACGCGGCGGTGGAGGGGCTCGGCGACGCGCACCCCGACTTCGCTTGGTTCGAGGGCGAGTGGCGTCGACTGCGCGCGCAGAACGACGAGCTGACGCGCGCGCGCGACGCGGCGGAGGCGGCGCGCGCTCTCGCGCGGTCGTTGCCGGATCTCCTCCGCGAAGGCCGCTTCGGCGAGGCGTTCGAGGCGACCGAGGTGCTCGGCGAGGA
>CAYYKK010000554.1:0-2811 GCA_964467935.1 uncultured Polyangiaceae bacterium | reverse complement strand
CGTCGCGTAGTGGAGCACCCAGCGCTCGCCGTCGTTGTAGCGGGCGCCGAGCTCGTCGTGGAGCGCGCGGCTCGAGTCGCCGAGGACGCTCGCGGCTTGCAGCTCCGGCGCGCCGTGCGTGTGCACCTTGACGAAGACCCACTCGGGTCGCCCGTCGACCGAGATGCCGGCGTCGACCCAGCGCTTCACGCGCGCGGGGGTCACGGGATCGTTCGCCGCCACGTCGCCCATCTCGATGCGGATGGGCATCTTCTTCGGGCGGAGGCCGAGCGACGTCGGCCCCTCGATCATGAGGATGCGGTCGTCCCTCACCTCCCCGACGCGCGCGCGCTCCCCGCGCTCGTAGGCGCGGCGCGCCGCGAGATCGCCGACGGGCCAATAGATCTGGTTGACGATGTTGGGCTGCGCCTCGCTCTCCGGGGCCGGGAAGGTGAAGTCCGCGTAGCAGCCGGTCTCGAAGAGCAGCGGCAGCTCCTCGTCGACGCCGCACATGCGCCCGTCGTCGGAGGAGTTCGCGAGGCACCAGTTGCCGTGGATGAAGCCGTACCGCTTCCTGCCGTCGCGATCGCGGCTGAGGTGCCCGTGCCGCGCGAGATCGTCGAGGTAGCGCAGGATGTCGCGCCGCAGGGTCTCCGGCGTATCGCCATCATGATGCAAATGTAGCTCTACCTCACCAAGGCGCGCGCGCGTGAGCGCCGCGAGCGCGTCGAGCCAGCGCGGTCTGTACTGCTCGCCGGGGAAGAAGAACGAGTGCTGGGGGTGGACGCCGTCGGCGTCGACGTAGCGCTCGGCGAGCGCCGGATAGCCCTCGGACCACGCGCGGACCCGCGCGTCGCCGACGTCGTCGGTCACCTCGTTCCAGAGCGGCTCCCAGTGGTCGCAGAACGTGAAGACGAGGTGGCGCGGGCCCGTCGGCGCCGGCGCGTGGCGCTTGTCGGCGAGGTGCTGGAGATAGCCGCCCATCCAGCGGTCGAGCTGCTTGCCCTTCAGGTATCCGATGACGCCCATGTCGCTCCCATGCTCTCTCGCGCGTGGCGCGCGCGAAAGGCCTTCGTGCGCGCCGCGGCGATACGCCGCCAACTCACTCCGTCAGCACGACCCCGAGGAACAGGTCCCGAGGCACCTCGCGCGTCGCGGACTCGATGTCGTGCTCTCGCGTGCGCCCCGCGTGGCCGACGAGGATGATCCCGTCGAGCAGCGCGAGCGCGCCGAGGAGCTCTCCCGGGCGCGCGCAGCCGGTCAGATCCGCGAGCACGTGCCCGTACGGCCTGCCTCGCTGCGTGCCGCCGACCTTCATGCGCTCCTCGACGAAATGCAGCAGCACGCGCACCATCTCGAACTTCGCGCCGACGGGCGCGACCTCGTGGGGCGCGAGCACGGCGACCCCGGGCGCGGCCGGCGACACGTAGACGAGCGCGGACGACTCGGCGCTTCGTTGGCTCGACGAGAAGCCGGCGCGATGCTCGGGGTCGAGCACGATCGTGAGCGTCTGCGTGAGCCGCGAGAGCGCGAACGCGAGCTGAAGCGCGAAGGGCTGGATCCGCGGATCGGGTCCCGCGGGCATGAGGCCGATGACGCTCCTGCCGCTGTGGCGGACTTGGCGCGCGATGCGCGCGCAATCGACGTCGATGAACGGGTCGTCCTCGGCGTCCGCGCGTGACGCCTCCGCGACCGCCTCGAGGAGCTCGGTCATGTCGGAGGCCGGGAGCCACGAGGCCGCTTGGGTCACGCCGCGACTATACCGCCTCGCTCCCACTTGGGCGACGAGCTGTGGTACGAGCGGGGGTCGGGATGGGAACAGGGTGACTCGGCTCCTCGTCACAGGCATCGGCGCTGCGACCGTCGCGCTCGCGGCCCTGCCGTCCTCGGCGGAGGCGCAGGTCGCGGTCGATTGGCAGGGCCAAGTCGAGGCAGGCATCGGCGTGACCACGAACGTCGCGAACACGCCCGTTCCAGCGAAGGACGCGCCGTTCGGAACGCCCTACCCCCACTGGGACGGGTTCGGCGACGTCTCCCCCGGCGTGCAGCTGAGCCTCGAGACGGCGCGGACGACGCACACGCTGAGCTACGTCTTCGACTACCGCTACTACCTCGTCCATCACGAATCGAACGCGGTCTCGAACGGCTTCGCGTACGGGCTCACGGCCGTGCTGAGCCCGACCGTCGATCTCGCGATGGGGCTCGCGCTCGCGCAGACGCAGGTGAGCGCGTTCAACGTCACCGGCGCCGCGCAGAGCGCGCAGGCGCTCGTCACCACCGGCGGCAACGCGTACCTCTTCACGGGCGTCGCGAACCAGGCGCTCCACGTCGCGGTCAGCGCCAACGACACGTTCGCCGAGGGCCTCGCGTTCACGGCGAACCACACCCTGCCGGGCGCACCCGCGCCGGGTCAGACCGCGTCGCCTTCGCTCCAGACGTACGTCGCCTCGAGCACGTTCGAGCTCACGCACGCCTTCCAGCGCGACTCGCTCGGCGGGACGCTGGGCAACGACGCGCTCCTCTATCCCGAAGCGCGCACGGCCGCGGCGACGACGCCGGGCCACATCGACATCGTCCACCGCGCGACCCTGAACTGGCGGCACGAGTTCAACCCGGAGTGGTCGAGCACGCTCGCCGCGGGCGCGCTCGTCGCCTACGAGGCGAACGCGACGCAATACATCGCCGGCAACCCGGCGGGCTCGGCCACGGTCGAGTACGCGACCGAGCGTGGACAGGCGGGCGTCACGTTCGAGCACGCGGCGGCGCCGAACCTCATCACGCAGCAGCTCCCAGCAGCGCTCGGGGGATAATTCTTCGCTGACGTGGCGGGCT
>CAYYKK010000553.1:0-2838 GCA_964467935.1 uncultured Polyangiaceae bacterium | reverse complement strand
CTTCACCACGGGGGTGAGGTCGGGGACGTTGTTGTCGTCGACCGGCGTCGGCACGGCCACGACGAAGAACGTGCGACCCTCGAGATCCTTCGGATCGCTCGTGATGCGGAGCTTCGACGCTTTCAGGATCTCGCCCGGAACCTCGGTGTTGCGATCGTAGCCGCGCTTCAGCTCCTCGACCTTCTGGGTGTGGATGTCGAAGCCCACGACGTCCTCGAACTTGCGCGCGAAGCCCAAGGCGACGGGGAGGCCGACGTAACCCAGACCGATGACGGCGATGCGCTCACTCATGAGAAGCTCCTCGGTGCCCGAGACGGGCGACGAGGCTTCATACAAGACCCGTCGCCTCGGCGCGAGCCCGACGCTCGGCGCGTCGTCACCGCTTGGTCACACGTTCTCTACCGCGCCGTGCGCGAGGCCCCTTACGATGCGCCGATGCTTCCGTGGCGTGTCCTGACCCTCCTTTCAGCGACTTGTTTCGTCGCGTGCGCTTCGCTGTGCTCGGTCGCCCTCGCGCAAGGGGAGCCCGACAAGCCCGCGCAGAAGGGCGAGCCCGACGCGGGCGATCACGGCGCGGCGCCCGACGCCGAGCCGACCGCGCCACCGAAGCCCACGGCCGACGCGCCGAAGAAGAGCGAGGCGCCCGAGGCGAAGGCCGCCGACGCGTCGAAGAAGAAGCCGCTGCGGGACTATCTGAAGCTGACGGCCGGACCCCTCACCTTCTCGCCCGTGCTCTTGGTGCAGGCGCAGGCGCTCCCCTACGTCGGCTCGAACTCGTACACGCTGTCGGGCGATCCGGCCGACTCCGCCGGCTTTCGGCTGCAGCGCGCGCGGTTCGGCGTCGACGTCGATCTCGCGAAGCAGGGCACCGGGCGCGTGTCGGTCGAGCTCGGCAGCCGCGAGGACGGGCAGGCGCGCATTCACGACGCCTACGTCGGCTACGTCGGGTTCCCTTACGCGCAAATCTTCGCAGGGGCGCAGACGGTCCCGTTCAGCCGCTCCGAGCTCACCGACAGCGCGTACACGGCGCTCGCCGACCGGCCTCTCGCGGTGCGATCGATGGCACCCGGGCAGCAGGTCGGCGTCGTCGGCCGCGGCTCGATCGCCGAGGGCGTCTTCAGCTACGACGTCGGGGTCTTCAACGGCTTCGCCCGGACGGACCAGTTCTATCAGGGCTACGCGCAGAACTTCGCGCCCTTCGGCAACCGCTTCAATGGCCTCGCCTACGTCGTTCGCCTCGGCACCGAGCCCCTCGGTCGACTCCACCCCGGCATCGCCGACACGACGCAAGAGGCCCCGAAATTCGCGGTCGGCGCCGATTACTTCTACTCCGATGGCGGATCGCGCGGCGTCCACACCGCAGGCGTCGACGCGCTCCTCCACGTGAGGGGCTTTCACCTCCTCGGAGAGTTCCTCTTCGCGTACGTCGCGCCGAAGAGCCAGCCCGCGCAGGTGACGCAGGCCGTCGCCAACATCAAGTCGATGGGTGTCGTCGCGGAGGCCGGGTACATGATCGTGCGCGACCTGTTCGGGCTGCAGGCGCGGTTCGAGATCATCGATCCCAATACCAACGTCGACGACGAGGGCGACGCGTGGCTCCTCGGCGGCGGCGCGACGGTGCAGTTTCTCGAAGGGATGGTCAAGGCGCAGGCCGAATACATGCATCGCGAGGAGCGGCACGGCCTCTCGCTCTCGAACGACTACGTCCTCCTGCAAGGGCAGCTCGCCCTATGAGCCGGCTCCACCGCGCCGTCGCGTGGGGAGGCCTCTTGTCGGCGCTCTCGATCGGGGCCTCGACGGCGCCGCTCGCGTGCAATCCCGGTCCCGCCGCCCTGCTGCGCGCCAAGAAGATCGAGAATCGCTCCGAGCTCGTGGGCGGGCCCGTACAAGCGGCCACTGTCGGCGACTTTCTCCTCGAGAACGATCAGATTCGAATCGCGATCCTGGGCTCGCGTTCGTCGCCGGCCCCGGGGCTCTTCGGCGGGAGCATCGTCGACGCCGATCGCCGCCGGCCGGTCGAGGGATTCGAGGGCGGGCTCGGCCACGATCGATTCAGCGAGATGTTCCCCATCGCGAACCTCCTCGTCCCCAATCCCACGTTCGTCGACGTGAAGGTGCTCGCCGACGGGAGCGACGGCAAGGAGGCCATCGTCCGCGTCGACGGCGACGGCGATTTCCTCTACCAGGCGCTCGCGATCCTGCGCGACCAGAAGCCGGTGCTGAAGACGATCTTCCCGAACGTCCGCACGAGCCTCCATTTCACGACGGATTACATCCTCCACCCCGGCGATCGCCACGTGCTCATCCGCACCGAGGTGCGCATCAAGGACGACGACACGCCGCCGAGCTGCCCGAGCCTCGGCGGCTGCACCACGAAATGCGATCACGGCTTCAAGCAGGACGTGAACGGCTGCCTCGTGTGCGAGTGCTCGGACGTGCTCACCCTCGATCCGTTCACGGGGCCCGAGAGCGTCTTCGGAGGCATCCTCGGCGACACGCCGACCGTGATGGATCCGCCGCCCGTGAACAAGGCGGGCATCATCGCGGGCGACTTCGTCTTCTTCGGCAACCAGAACGACGTGTTCGCGCCGGGCGTCGGCTTCGACGAGGACGAGGCCGTGCAGGGCGCCGCGAACGTGGGGCGCAACACCTTCACGAGCCCGCTCACCTACGAATACGTCGCCGCCGCCGGTCGAGACATCAGCTACGGGTATTTCACGGGCCAGCCGGGCAAGACCGTCGACGTCCCCATCTTCGCGAGCGCCGCCACCGCGTTCCTCACCGGGAAGAAGAACTGCGCCTTCGATCCCTCCGACGACGCGACGTGCGACGCCGATC
>CAYYKK010000552.1:0-2850 GCA_964467935.1 uncultured Polyangiaceae bacterium | reverse complement strand
CGGTTCCCCGCGGGAGCCGACGCGGTCGCGCTCGCGGCGGGCGCGCCGAGCCGCTGACGGCCGCCCACCACGCCGGGCGCTCGGGTATCATCGTGCCCCGATGACTCGCCGCTTCGCATTCCTCCGCAAGAGCTCCTCTCTCTTCGCGCTCGGCCCTCGCCTCCTCGGCGTCGCGACCTTGTCGCTGGGCCTCGCGAGCTGCGGAAAGGAGGCGGCGAGCCCCCCGAAGCCCATCGTCCTCCAGACCGACACGATGACGGTGACCATCGGCGCGCCCCGCTTCTCGGTCGAGATCAAGAACGCCGACGGGGCGGTGGTGCTCTCGAGCATCGACGCAGGCGGCAACTACACGCCCTTGTCGGCCGCTCATCGGAGCGTCGATTACACCGCGCACGTGCTCGAGGGCTGGGACTATCAGGCGGCGACCGACGGCGCCCCCGCGGTGTTCGGGGAGGTCACGCACGAGAGTCACACGAGCACGACGGCCTCGATCGATCTCACCGACGGCTCGTTCGGCGTGGAGAGCGCGCACCTCGACATCGCGATCGTCGGCAACGAGCTCTCGATCGACGCGAAGGTCGCCGGCCCGCCGATCGCCCCCGAAGGCGACCACGCGCCGCCGGGGCTCAACCTCGTCTCGATGGCGTTCAAGCTGCCCGCGGACGAGCACTTCTTCGGCCTCGGCGAGCGCCTCATCACGGTCGATCACCGCGGGCAGACCTACCAATCGTGGGTCGAGGAGGGCGGCGTGGGTCTCGGCGAGGGCGTGCCCATCGGCCCGAACAACCCGTCTCCGAACGGGCCGTCCATGTCGCACGCGCCCGTCCCCTTCTACATGTCGAACAAAGGCTATGGCGCCTGGCTCGACACGTCCTTTCGCACGGGCACGTCGTTCGGCGGCGAGCGGCCCGACGCGACGCGGATTTGGGCGTTCGAGCCGGCGATGCACCTGCGCGTCTTCGTGCGCGCCGATCCCAAGGACGCGCTGGCCGACTTCACCGAGAAGACGGGGCGCGCGCGCCTCCCGGCGCCCTGGGTGTTCGGCCCGCGCAGGCGCATCGATCGCAATGCGCAGGTGAACGGCGTCCCCGAGATTCAGCTCCTGCGTCAGAAGGGCGTCCCCTGCACCGCGGCGGACGACGCGACGCACTTCCTGCCCATCGGATCGCAGGTCGGCCACGAGGCCGAGATCCAGCAATGGACGAGCGACCTGCACGCGCTCGGTTACAAGGCCATCGGCTATTACAACTCCTACGTCTCGGTGACCGATCCGAAGGCCGCGGCCGACTACGCGGAGGGGCACGCCAAGGGCTATTTCGTGAAGCTCGACGACGGGTCGGAGTTCAACACGTTCATGATCAGCGCCGGCCCGCAGACGGTCGCCACGATCGACATGACGAACCCCGACGCGGTCACCTGGTTCGGCACGCTCCTCGGGCGATCGCTGGATCTCGGCTATGACGGCTTCATGCTCGACTTCGGCGAATACATCCCGCCGAACGCGAAGATGTTCGACGGGCGAGCCGGATGGGAGGCGCACAACGCCTTTCCCATCGACTACCAAAAGGCCACTTGGGATTACATGACCAAGGCGCGAGGAGACGATTTCCTCTATTTCGCCCGCTCGGGATACACAGGTACGCAAGCCTACATTCCGGTGCACTGGTCCGGCGATCCGGACGCCAGCTTCGACGACGCGAAGGGGCTGCCTTCGCAGATCCGCGCGGGCATCAACGCCGGACTCTCGGGCATTCCGTTCTGGGGCAGCGACATCAGCGGCTACACGTGCCTCAACAATCCCCCAGCCGACAAAGACGTCTTTCTGCGTTGGGTGGAGTTCGGCGCGTTCTCTTCCGACATGCACGAAGAGAACGCCTGCTCGGGCGGCGTCACGCAGCAGAAGAAGTGGACGCTCTGGAGCGACGCCGAGACCACGCAGGTCTACGGTGATTACGCGCGGCTTCACACGAGGCTCTTTCCGTATCTCTATGCGGCGGCCGAGGAGGCGACCCTCACCGGCATGCCGATCATGCGGCACCCGGTGCTGATGAACCCGCGCGAGGCCGACGCGTACGGCGTGACGCTCGAATACTATTTCGGCCCATCGCTCTACGTCGCGCCCGTCGCTCGGCGCGCGCAGACGACGCGGGACCTGTGGCTGCCCCCGGGGCGCTGGGTCGACTGGTTCACGCTCGAGCCGCTCGCGTCGGGGCACGTCACGCGCGACGCGCCGCTCGACAGCTTGCCGCTGTTCTTGGCCTCGGGCGGCGTCGTCGCGATGCTCGACCCGTCCATCGAGACGCTCGCCCCCGCCACCGACCCGTCCGTGGTGACACGCGACAAGGTCGCCGGCCTCTACGACGTGCGCGCGGCGATCGACACCGCGAAGGCCACCGGCTCGGCGACCCTCGTCGACGGCACCAAGCTCGACGTCGCGCTCGCCGCGAGCGGTGACGTGACGCTGCCGACGGGCTACACGACGGCCCCGGACGACGCGACGCTCGCGACCTGCAGCGCGTGCGGTCGCATCGACGTCCTGCCGACCGGCGTGCGGCGCGTGAGGCTATCCACCGCGAAGGAAGCGAGCGGCACGGTGACGGCCGGCGCGCTCTCCCTCACCCACGGCGGCTCGACCGACACGCGCATCCGCTGGGACGTGGCCGTCTTGCCCTGACTCGTCGCGCCTCGTCTCCTCGCCGGCCTCGAGTCGTCGTCTCGGGGTGACGTGGTCCGGTCGGAAGGGCGCGCGCGAGCCAGTTCTGGGTCCTTCAATGACCCTCCGACCGGCGCGCGCGAGCCAGTTCTGGTCTGCGCGCGCCCTTCCGACCAGCCCGCGCGCCCCCCTCCTGT
>CAYYKK010000551.1:0-2872 GCA_964467935.1 uncultured Polyangiaceae bacterium | reverse complement strand
GCGAGGGCGAGCCGTGGTATCCGGCTTCGCTCACCAAGCTGATGACCGCCTATCTGGTGTTCGGCAAGCTCAAGACCGGCGAACTCAAACTCGATCAGCAGATTCCGATTTCGGCGCTGGCCCACGCGCAGCCGCCGAGCAAGATCGGCGTGCCGGTGGGCAAGAGCGTGTCGGTCGACTTCGCGCTGCAGGCACTGCTCGTCTATTCGGCCAATGACATGGCCTATGCGCTGGCCGAGGCGGCGGCGGGCGGCGATTCGCAGGCCTTCATCGCGGCCATGAACGCTAAGGCGCACGATCTCGGCATGACCGGCACGCATTTCGAAAACCCCAACGGCCTGTTCGATCCGCGCCATGTCTCGACGGCCCGCGACATCGCCATTCTGGCGCAGGCGATCATCCACGATTTTCCTGAAGACGCGCATTATTTTTCGCAGCCCTATGTGGCGGTCGGCAAGCGCAAGCTCTCCAACCGCAACGGGCTCATCCGCCAAATGCCGGAGGCCGACGGCATGAAGACCGGCTTTGTGTGCGACTCCGGGTTCAACCTCGTTGCCTCGGCCACGCGGCAGGGCCGCCGGCTGGTGGCCGTGGTGTTCGGCGCCCAGTCCGGCAAGGCCCGCAGCGATCTCGCCGAACTTCTGCTCAACGACGGCTTCAGCCGCAAGGACCTGAGCCCGTCCAAGCTTGCCGCGCTGCCCAACATGCCGCTCGGCGCGGTGGTGCCGGCCGACCTGACCGCCAGCGTCTGCAAGACCAAGCAACCGGTCAGTCTCGTCAATGCCCATGCGCTGACCGGCTGGGGCATTTCCTTCGGCAACTACGATACGGCACAGAAAGCCGACATGGCGTTGCGCGGCCGGTTGCTCAGCCCATCGGGGTCGGCTGCCGACGGTCCGGCCGGGGTGATCGAACTGCCGGACAAGAAGGGCTATGCCGCCATGGTGTGGAACCTTGACCAGCCGGCCAGTCTCGACGCCTGCACGCGCTATCATCACGAGAATGCCTATTGCGATGTCATGTCGCCCGATGCCTTTGCGGGTTTGGCAGCGCTGGTGCCAGAGCCCAAGCCGGGCAAGGCCAAGGCCGAGGCGCAGGGTTCGGACGGCGAGGCGCGCCCTGTCGAAGCGCCGAACTGATTTCACATGGCGAACCGGGACGGACTTGGAATTCTGTGCGCCGTCAGCGCGGCCACCATGTATGGCGTCGTTCCGAATTTTGCGCGGGGCGCCTTCAACAACGGCGTGCCGCCGGTCGACAGCGTGTTTTTCCGCACCTCGCTCATCACCGTGATCATGGCCGTGGTGGCGGTGCTGCGCGACGAGAGTCTTTCCTTGCCGCGATCGGCATGGCCAAGCTTTGCCGCCCAGGCCGCCGCCACGCTCATCGTCTCCGTAGGTTATCTCGCTTCGGTGCAGTTCATTCCGGTGGGTCTCGCGGTCACCATTTTCTTCACCTTCCCGGTGATCATCATGCTGACGGCGCCGCTCGTCGAACGCCGGCCGCCGGGACTCGTACAGATGGCGATCGCCATCGCCGCCTTCGCGGGGCTGGCGCTGGCCATGTGGTCGGGCGCCGATCAGCTCGACTGGCGCGGCATCGGGCTGGCGGTTATCGCCTCGTTCGCCTGCGCCGTGCAGTTTTTCAGCGGCCGGGCGCTCAGCCGCCATCTGCCGCCCGCGTCTTTCGTCCCGCTGGTACCCATTGCGCTGTGGCCGGGGGCGCTTGCCGCGGCCCTGCTGGTCGGACATGGCACCATCGCCATCTTTCCCGGCGGCAGCGCCAACCTCACCGGGCTCGCCTACATGCTGGGCGTGGGCTCGATCTATGTCGTGGCCTATTTCATCCACATGCTGTCGGTGCGCCTGGCGCCGGCCTCGGTTGTCGCGCCCTTCTATAATGTCGAGCCAATGGGCGCCACGGTGATGGCCATCATGCTGCTCGGCGAAAAGCTGACCGGCCTCCATCTTGTCGGCGGCTTGATGATGCTTGCCGCTTTGATCACAGCCAGCATTCTCGATCTCCGGCAGAAGGAGCAGCCATGAGCGAAGCCCCTCTGCCCGTCGCGATCCTCACCGGCTTTCTGGGCGCCGGCAAGACCACGCTGCTGAACAGCCTGCTGAAGGATCCGTTCCTCGCCAACGCCGCCGTCATCATCAACGAGTTCGGCGAAGTTGGGATCGATCATCTGCTGGTCGAACGTTCCGACGAGAACGTGATGGAGATGGCGTCGGGTTGCCTGTGCTGCACCATCCGCGGCGACCTGATCGACACGCTGGACGATCTTCTGAACCGCCGTGCGGCGGGAACGCTCAAGACCTTCGACCGCATCGTGATCGAGACGACGGGCCTTGCCGATCCGGCACCAATCCTGCACGCGGTGATGAGCGAGCCTTCGCTGCTGGCGCGGCTGCGGCTCGAGGGGGTCATCACCGTGGTCGACGCCTTCAACGGCATGGCGACGCTCGACGCCCATGCCGAGGCGGTGAAGCAGGTGGCGGTGGCCGACCGCATCGTGCTGACCAAGGTCGATCTGCTGGTGGGCCGGGAGGGCGAGGACATGCTGTTCGCCATCATCGGGCGCTTGCGCAAGCTCAACCCGGCGGCGCGGCTTCTGACAACGCACCGCAACGAGGCGACCGCCGAGCGGCTGTTCACCATGGGCCTGTTCGATCCCGCCAAAAAAACGCCGGACGTGAAAGCGTGGCTCGCGGCGGAGGCTTTTGAAATCGGCGAGAAGCGGCATCGTCACAGCCGCCGCCATGCGCGCGGCCACGATCACGGCGATCACGACCACCACCATGATGTGTCGCGCCACGACGATCACATCCGGTCCTTCGCGTTCAGCGACGAGCGGGCCATCAGCCCGCAC
>CAYYKK010000550.1:0-2872 GCA_964467935.1 uncultured Polyangiaceae bacterium | reverse complement strand
ATAGCTATGTGGGTAAGCGTCTTTATTCGGGGTGCTTGTCATTCCCGGCGTAATAATCCCACCTTCTTCACTTGTCATTTTCCAGGTTGATTGACGAATTTCTCTAAAGCTTGCAGGTGTTGTTTTTACTGCGTGAACTTTAGCCATTCTAAAGGTTAATAAACGTCGTGTATCAAGCGAAAACGTACATGCTTCTTCCGTCTCTGGATCATCGACATGAAATACTTTCAAAGGAGGAAACTGTTTTGCAAGATCAGGTTTTGCTTGGATCTCTGCAGCCACCGCTTTAAGATGTTTTCCAGGTCCGCCATTTGCGCCTGTAGAAAAAGTGGGTGATACGGTGTCCTGTAAAAACAAGAATTTTTCAGGATCTTCAATTTGATATTGCCCTTGCATGATATTTCCCCAGTGATCAATTTAATTTGTGATCCCACTGTATCAATCGATTAAGCATAGTGCATTTGTTTATAGATGGGACTAACAAAAAGGGCGACGAACGGTATAATTGCTTGTATTTGGCAAATTTACTGAAATATTCAGTATTTATGGCGACCGATAAATGGTCGCCATAAAACGATAAGCGGTAAGATGAAAGCTATCTTTTGCAGGTTAAGTGAAATCTTTGAACGGCATCATCGTAAACCTGTGCCATTCCCGCGGGAGTTTGTGTATCAAATGTTGCTTTTTCGGCTTCAAGAAATAGCCTAAACTGGCCTAAAAGCCCTGTTGGAACAGATGCTTTATCGCTTTGCGAGGAAAGCTTAGGGTAGTTATAACCATCTGAAGTGCTGGTGTATTTCCACGTGTCTCCTAAAATTTCTGCAAATGTGGCTAATTGAGTATTCATCTGCGGAGCATGTGATTTTTTAGCCAAATAAAGCTTGCGGTTATTCAAAGAAAACCAAGCAACTTCCTGTGTGAGGGGGTCTTCTATGCTAAATATTTCGCAAGCTGGGAAATCAGTCATTCTTTGTTTGCCAGTATTCAGCAATGCGACCAAGGCATCTAAATGAGGCGCAGTTTTTTCACCGGGCTTGGGTTTTGAGAGCGTGGGTGAAATGGATTCTTGGGTGAAACGAATTTCTTCAGGATTTTGTGTTAATTCCGGGCCTAGATTCATGATTTTATTTACCTATCGTCTTGGTTCTTGTTCGCTTGACCGTGGTATGGCAGGCTTCACTATAGGATGCACTTGCTATCGTTTCACTTAGTGAGGGTGAAGCGCTACAAAATTGCTGGAATGCCCCTGTTCTTAAAGCAGATCTCGTACATTGAAATTGCAACGTATCATCAGCACCTGCAGGTGTGTCTAATATTAACGCAGCCATCCTCTGTTCCAGTGTTGTGTCGGGATTATAAGTTGGCAGCCAGCGTGCATTGCAGGGGAGGGTTCTATTACGTTCACAAATAGCTGCTATTTGCCCCTGAATATCAGGCCCAATGTAGGTTTGTAGTTTATTGTTAAATATGAGATCTTCTATGAGTGATGTTACAACATCTTCATTAAGCTCATTGCTATCTAAGTTTAGCTCTAACAGAGAATTATTTCTTTTAAGTGCTATGCCTAAAAATTTAGTATTTTCTGGGTCAAGGCTGCACTGACATAGCTGTAGTGTTTCTAGGGTGCTGTTTTGATAAAGAAATTCTGCAATTTGCTTAACCCCTTGTTGAATGGGGTTGCTGTTTAATTTGAGTGTTTTTAAGCTTCTATTATTACTTAATGCTGCACACAAGGCAGCCGTGCCTTGTGCAGTAATATTGCAGCTCTCAAGCCCTAAAAATGTTAACTCGGCGCCTGTAGCGGATAATAAAAATCTTACAACACTGTTTACGCCAGCTTCTTGTAGTGTATTCCCACTTAAGCTTAGCGCCTTAAGGGGGATGGCTCGTTGCGCTAGCAAACGGCAAAGAATATTGATGCCATGGTCAGTGAGGTGGTTATTATCAAAGCGGATTTCTTGGACTCGCGGATCTAAAATCAGAGGGGAGAGTTTTGAGATGCATTCATCAGTTAATTGGTTATGGGTGAAATCGACGACTATAGGAGAACCAGAGATTCTTGCTTGCTCATCAAATTGTTTCAAGGTTTCATCGATTTGCTCGAGACCAATTTGCTTGCCATAAAAATCAATTTCATTAAAACCCATATGAGTTCCTTTTTTATGTGTAGCTCAGCCAATCTTAAAAGTAATTTTGCATTCTAACATTGACGTGTTCCTGTGGCTATATGCTAAGGAAGTTGTAGTTCAATAAAAAGGTCATTCGTCGGTTGTTGAGATAAAATCAGTCTATCTTGGGGATGTGCACTGTTATAGACTAGCGTTACTATGAATCAACTGAATACACCGCTCTCAAACTGGACCAACCATGCCTACCAACTTGCTGTTAAAGCAGGTGAGCAGATTATGCATTTTTATGCACAATCTGAGGTTGCTACCGAATATAAGAGCGATCAATCACCGCTTACGGCGGCCGATAAAGCCGCGCATGAGGTGATTTATCAGGGCTTAAAGAGTTATGTTTTAGATGAGGCAGGACCTGCACCTGTGCTTTCTGAAGAAGGTAAACAATTCCCTTTTATTGAGCGTCAAACTTGGCAACGCTATTGGTGCGTGGATCCCCTAGATGGCACCCGAGAATTTCTAGCGCATAATGATGAGTTTGCTGTGAATATTGCCTTAATTGCTCATCATGAACCTATCCTGGGGGTGATTTATGTGCCAGCAAAAAAAATCGGCTATATGGCTTGGCGTGGGGGCGGCGCTTATCACTGCTTAGAGAATGGCCAGCCACAACGCATCGTGAGTAAACATCTTGGCAAACAACCTATACGTTTAATTGTCAGCCGTCATTGTTCTGATATGACACTGCA
>CAYYKK010000549.1:0-2874 GCA_964467935.1 uncultured Polyangiaceae bacterium | reverse complement strand
GAGCCCCGTGACCGAGAGCGGGCGGACGATCATCCACCAGGCCTTCACGGCGGCCGCGAACCCGAAGAGGAAGAGCCCCCACCAAAAGAGCATCTCGCCGAGGTAGTTGGGGTGGCGGCACCACGACCACACCCCGTCGGCGAAGATGCGCCCGGGGCGCGGGTTCGCGAGGCGGAAGCGACGGAGCTGCTCGTCCGCCGTCGCCTCGAGCACCGCGCCGCCTGCCGTCACGGCGATCGCGACGAAGTCGAGGATGCTGAGCGGGTCGCGACCGTAGGTCATCGCGGGGAGCATCGCGAGGCCGCCGAGAAACGTGATCAACGTCGGGAAGAGGTGGAGCCCGAAGAAGCTCGCGACCCAATACATCCCCTTCGTCTGCTCGCGCAGGTCGACGTAGCGCCAGTCCTCGTGCTTCATCCCCGTCCAGCCGCGGATCCAGTTCCACGTGAGGCGTGCGCCCCACCCGAGCACCAGGGCGAGGACGAGCGTGCGGCGCACGGGCGAGACGCCCGGGGCTGGGAACAGGTAGAGCCCGGAGGCGATCGCCATCGGCGCGACGCTCCAGTAGATGTCGTAGACGCTCGAGTTGTCGAACGCGCGGCTCACCGCGAACACGACCACGGTGCCGACGACGTCGGCGACGCCGACCGCGACGAAGGGCCCGCGGTCGCGGAGGAGCCCCGCCGCGGCGCAGCCGAGCGCGATCGCGAGCGCGTACGCGAGGCCGATCCACGCGAAGTCCCTCGACAGGCGGGCGCGATCCGGGGGCTCCGTCATGCTCGCACGCTACACCGGAGAGCGGCCGCCCCGAAACCGTCCTCGAAAAACGTCTTTCGGGCGCGCCCCTCGTGCGCCATCCTTCGTGGCGATGGCGTCCTCTCCCTCGAAATGGTTCGGCCCGCTCCCGGCGCTCGTCGTCGCGCTGGCGCTCGGCGCGGGCTGCGGCCCGAGCGCGACGGGGCCGAAGAGCCCCGAGGAGATCGCGGCCCAGAACCGCGACGTCGACGCGCGCCTACAAGGCGCCTGGCGCATCGGCGGGTTCAAGCCCGACGAGCCGCTCGGGCCGACGCTCGACGCGATGCTCGCCTACCACGAGAGCGTCATGGTCGTGTACTTCGCCAACGGTCGGATCCACGCGGACTCGCCCGGCATCACGTTCGACCGCCGCTACGAGGTGCGAAACGCCGACGGCGATCTGTTCCAGCTCGTCGCGTGGGACGACACGGGCACGCCTCAGCTCTCGTATTGCTCGTTCGACCCCGACGGGTCGGTGCGGGTGTGGATGACGAGCCCGTGGAAGGGCGTGGGGACGCTCGTTCGCCGCAACTGACGGCGCGGCGCACACTCTGGTAGGAGCGCGGGATGAGTCAGGTCCGTATCGAGCGCGAGGGGGCGATCGTCACGTTCGTCCTCGACGACGAGAAGCGCAAGAACGCGATGAGCCCCGAGCTCGGCGACGCGCTCGAGCGCGCCGTGCGGGAGGTCGCGGCCGATGGCACCGTGCGCGCCGTGGTGCTCACCGGCGCGGGCGACGCGTTCTCCGCGGGCGGCGATCTCTCGATGCTCGAGCGCCTGCGCACGGTGGACACGGAGGAGGCCCGCGCGTTCATGCGCCGCTTCTACGCGCGCTACTTGAGCGTGCTCGACCTCGAGGTGCCCGTCGTCGCGGCGGTGCGCGGCGCGGCCATCGGCGCGGGGTTGTGCGTCGCCTTGGCGTGCGATCTCTGCATCGTCGACGAGGACGCGAAGCTCGCGCTGAACTTCGTCGCGCTCGGTCTCTACCCGGGGATGGGCGCGACGTACTTCGCGCCGCGGCGCGCGGGGGCGGAGCGCGCAGCGGAGCTCCTCATGACGGGGCGCAGGTTCGACGGTCGCGCCGCCGTCCGGATGGGCCTCGCGCTCGAGGCGGTCCCCAGCGCCGAGGTGCTGGGGCGTGCGCGGTCGCTCGCGACGTCGATGGGCGACGGCGCGCCCCTCGTGGTGCGCGCGTTGGTCCGGCGGCTGCGGCCTGATCCGAAGGCGCTCGCGGACGCGCTCGACGCCGAGGCGCGCGAGCAGGCGAAGAGCTACGCGAGCCGCGACCTCGCCGAGGGGCTCCGATCGATCGCGGAGAAGCGGCGCCCCCGCTTCGAGGGCGCGTGACCGGCGGACCGCCGCCCGATCATCGCGCCGCGCTCGCGCTCCTCTTCGACGCGCCCTTCGTCCTCGACGCGGAGACCGTGTGCGGCCTCGTCGCCGCCTTCGACGCCGAGATGGCCGAGGCCACGGTCGAGCTTCTGGGGGAGGGGCCCGAGGGGCCCTCGGCCTTCGTCGTGCGCTTCGGCGACCACGCGGTGCGCGTGCGCGGCGTCGAGGGTCCGCTGCCGGAGCCCCTCCTCGAGCCGTGCATCCAGCTCGCGCACTACGACGCGGAGCTGAAGGATCGCGCGCGCGGCCACCGCGCGATCCTCGTGTGCGAGCACCTCGGGCCCTCCGATCCTCCGCTCGTCGCGCACGTGGCCGTCGCCGCCGTCGCCGGCGCGCTCGCCGAGCTCGGGGCCGTCGCGATCGTGAACTTCACCGCGCGCACGAGCGTTCCCGCGGCGCTCCTCCGCAAGGCGACCGCGCGCATGATCGAGCGGCTCGGGGCGCTCCCGCCGCCGCTCCTCTACGCGGGCTTCGCGAAGTACGTGGTCGAGGGAGTCGAGGGCGTGTGGATGCGGACGCACGGCGCCTTCGCGCTCGGTCTGCCCAACCTCGCGCACCACGCGCGTGGACACGAAGAGGGACAGGCGACCTTCTCGCTCTTCTCGGACATGATGCTCTACCTGCTGGAGAGTCGGGCCGAGATGGCCCCGGGGGACGTCGCGCGCATCGGCGAGGATCGGTTCACCG
>CAYYKK010000548.1:0-2917 GCA_964467935.1 uncultured Polyangiaceae bacterium | reverse complement strand
CGGCGTGCAGCGGCGTCCTGTCCCAGCCGATGTTCGGCTTCACGACGACGCGATCGCCGCGCGAGACGAAGCGCTTCATGCCGCCGAGCGCGTCGACCGCGCGCCCGACCAACGTCGCCGCGTCCACGTCCCCGGTGCGAGGGTCGCCCTTGGCGATCGCGAGCTTCGGCTTGCCGGCGCCGTCGAGCCGGAAGTCGCGGGTCGTCGGCTTGTCGCCGCCGCGCACGAGGTCGAGCCCGCCCTTGTCCCACGCGAGCTTCGTCAGCGCGCCCGCGCCGCCGAGCACGAGGCCGGCCGCACCGAGTCGTCGAATCAGCTCGCGCCGCGAGAGGCTCACGTCTTCGACACTAGCCCTCGCGTGCCGGGCGCTCAAGCACGAGATCCCGTTAGGGAAGGATGAGCGCTCGGCCGGGGCTACTTGGTGCTCGGCGGGACGTAGCCGTCGCGCAGGTAGTCCCGGCGGCCGGTCGGCCAGAGCATGCAGTTGTCCTTCGCGCCCTCGACCCGATAGACGAGCACCTGCGGCGATCCCGTGTCGGAGTCCTTGAGGCTCACGAGGATGTCGAGCGTGCCGTCGCCGTCGGCGTCGGCGATCGTCGGCACCGGCATCGCACCTCGGCCCGGCAGCGCGATGCGGTGGAGGAGGTTGCCGCCCGCGTCGAGCACGAAGAGCTCGCCGAAGCTCTGTTGTGTCGAGTACGTGGTGAAGACGATCTCGGGCGCGCCGTCACCCGACAGATCGGCGACCACCACCCCGCCCGTTGCCACGACGTCGCTCTGCGTGTAGGGCACGCTCCACATCACGTTCGCCTTCGCGTCGACGGCGTGGATCGCGCCGTCGAAGCCGGCGAAGATCATCTCGGGCCCGGGGCGCGTCGGGTCGATGTCGGCGACGGTGACTTGGTTCGTGATCGCCACGATGTTCGTGTCGCCGTAGTCCTCGAGCCCGCTCAGGTAGTCCTTGAAGTGGACCGGGGTGATCCAATCCGCGGGGCGCGTGCCGTCGTTCTCGAGCACCCAGAGCGCGACGCCGAGCTTGCGGTTGTCCTGCGAGGCGTTCTGCACCGACGCGACGTAGACGAGCTCCGCCTTGCCGTCCCCGTCGAGGTCGGCGATCGCGGGCGCGGTGTTCGTGTGGTGGGCTTGGAGCGAGGTCGCCTCGTGATCCGAGTAGCCCTGCTGCGCCTCCGCGTAGTCGTGCAGGCCACGCACGCCCATGAACTTGGTCGCCTTCTGGAAGATCGGCGCGCACGCGAACCCGAAGCCGTTGCCCTTGTGGAGCGAGTTGTAAGCGTCGTCCTGCGTCGCGAAGACGTCGCTCACCCCGTCGGCGTCGACGTCGCCGATCGCGACGTTCTGATCGTAGCCGTTGTACACGTAGCAGGCGGCGTCGCAGCCCGACGCGCCGCTCGTGTTCGGCGGGAAGCCTTGGACGACGGTGCCGTCGTCGTTCACCGCGATGAGGATGTCGTGCTGCCCGTTCGCCGCGAGGTTGTCGGTCGTGACCGCGACGAGCTCGAGCTTGCCGTCGCCGTCGATGTCGCCCGCGGCGAGGCTGCGTAGCTCGCCGCGAAACGTGTAGGGGAAGCCGGGGAGGGGCGAGCCGTCGGCGCGGAAGGCGTAGATCTTGTCGTCGGAGGCTTCGGCGATCTCGAGCCCCGGCAAGTCCTTTCGGATGTCGGCGACGACCGGCGACGACCAGCAGCGACCGGCGACGTCTTGCGAGAACACGATCTTGCCGTCCATGTGCCACGCGAGGATGCGGCCCGCGCGGGCGGCGATGATCTCGTTCGTCCCGTCGCCGTCGAGATCGGCGACCGCCGGGGAGGCGAGCCACGCTTCGTGGTACTTGTCACCGAGGCTCGCGATGAGCGTCGGCGCGCTCACGGTCTTCGACCCCGCCGGCGTCGCCGGCGCGCACGACGGAGGCGGCGGCTGGATCCCCCCGCCGACGCCGGCGGGAGAGCCGGTGTGGCTGCCGCCGGTCCCGTCCGTGCCGCTCCCACAAGCGCCGATGGCGAGCAAGGTGCCGAAGGGTGCCGCGACCGAGAGGAGGAGCAGCTTGCGAAGCGACATGCTCGCGAGGATACACGGCCTCACGAGGTCGCGTCGCGCCGGTCGTGAGGTCAGCGTCGCTCGGTGAGCGAGGTCCAGGCGGCCCGAGCGCGTGCATCGCGCACCGTCTGGGCGACGGAGAGGAGCGCGGCGTCGCGCGCCAAGCGATCGGAGATGTCGGAGGCTTCGGGCGGGAGCGCCGCGACGCACGCGCCGAGGAGCGAGCGCGCGCGCTCGAAGAGAGGGCCGAGGCACACGTGCACCGCCGCGTCGCGAGGCGGCTCCGCGGCGAGCGCCCTCGTCTCCGCGAGCACACCGAAGAGGGGCGGGGCGAGCGACGCGTGCGCCGAGCCGCGCCGCGACACGCGCAGGAGGTGACCCGCGAGCGCCGCCAGCACGTGGAGATCTTCGGTGGTCCGGAAGGGCTTCAGGTAGTCGTCGTACCCATCGCCCGGGAGCACCTCGGTCGCTTCGACGCGCACGTGATCGAGGCGCACCTTCGCGTGAGGGATCTCCGGCGCGAACGGCGTCTCCGCGCGAGGGGTCGCGGTGATCCCCGCGCGATCGAGCGGGACGGCGACCGCGACGAGCTTGGGCCGAGGCGCCGGCGCCCGTTCGGCGAGCCGCGCGAGGACGACGACCACCTCGGCGGCCGAGGCGAGGGTGACGAACGACTTCTCACCGTCGAGGAGGAACGAGCCGTCGTCGCGCGGCGTGAGCGTGGTCTCGATCGCCCTCGGGTGCGCGCCGCCACGCTCGGTCGCGCCGAGGCACGCGCGCCGCCCCCCGTCGAGCACGCCGGTCGACGAGAGCAGGGCCGCCATCGCCGCGTGATAGCCCGCGACGAAGGCGAAGCCGAGGC
>CAYYKK010000547.1:0-2930 GCA_964467935.1 uncultured Polyangiaceae bacterium | reverse complement strand
AGCGGGCGCTGCGGGGGCGGGCGCTGCGGGGGCGGGCGCCGCGGGTGCGGGCGCCGCGGGCGCAGGAGCGGGCGGGGCAGCCGGAGCCGCAGGAGGTCGCGCGGGCTGCGCCCACGAGGGCGTGGCGAACCCAGCGAACACGAGCGCCGCAGCGACGAACAGCGCGAGCCAGCGCCACAGTCCGAGGGGGCGCGCGACGACGAACGCGGAGCCGGAGCGGACCCACTCGACGCGAAGACCTCCGCCGGCGATCGGCTGGGCGGGGCGTCGGGCTCGGGGTTGGATCATGATCGAGGTCGGCTCACGTACGGCTTTCGGGTGCACTGCAAACGCGGACGAGGGTCTGGGCAAGTGGTCAGCCGCGAGATGCGCCGACGTCCCGTAGCCCAGGCGGCCGGAGGTCTCAAGACCGTCGCACAAGACCCACGCGGAATCGTTCGCGGTTCCCGCTCGCGCACGCGGCTGCACTTCACCGGAGCGCTTGACCGACGCGCCGCTCGATGCTTATGAGTGGCCCCCCAGCGTTCACTGAACGCAGGTATACCGGGAGACGAAGTTGGCTCGCGCATCCGACTCGAACGCCAAGAAGAAGGGGCTTCCGCCGCCCTCCGTTCCGCCGCCGCCCTTCGACGACACGCCGCTCGCGATCGAAGCGCAGCGTCGCTATCTCAACTACGCGCTGAGCGTGATCACGTCGCGCGCGCTCCCCGACGTGCGCGACGGACTGAAGCCGGTGCAGCGCCGCATCCTCTACACGATGCAGCACGAGCTTCGGCTCGACCACGACGCGAAGCCGCGAAAGAGCGCGGCCGTCGTCGGCGACGTGCTCGGCAAGTACCACCCGCACGGCGACACCTCGGTCTACGACGCGATGGTGCGCCTGGCGCAGGACTGGGTCATGCGCGCGCCGCTCGTCTTCGGCCAGGGCAACTTCGGCTCGATCGACGGCGATACGCCGGCCGCGATGCGCTACACCGAGGCGCGCCTGCGCCCGCTCGCGGGAGAGCTCCTCGGCGAGCTCGGCAAGCGCACGGTCGACTGGCGGCCGAACTACGACGGAACGCGCAGCGAGCCCGTGGTGCTGCCGGCGCGCTTTCCGAACCTGCTCGTGAACGGCTCGCAGGGCATCGCCGTCGGCATGGCGACGAGCATCCCCCCGCACAACCTCGGTGAGGTCATCGACGCGTGCGTCGCGCTCATCGACAACCCCGAGCTCACGACGAAGAAGCTGCTCTCGTTCGTGAAGGGCCCGGACTTCCCGACCGGCGGCCAGCTCCACGCGTCGAAGGCGGATCTCGAGGCGGTCTACGAGACGGGGCACGGCTCGCTCAAGCTGCGCGGCGACTGGGTCGAGGAGATCGATCCGAAGCGCGGCGCGAGCGTCGTCGTCACGTCGATCCCGTTCGGCGTCGAGCGCTCCAGCATCGTGGAGAAGATCGCCGCCGTCATCCTGTCGAAGAAGCTGCCGGCGCTCCTCGACGTGCGCGACGAGTCGACCGACGTGTGCCGCATCGTGCTCGAGACGAAGAAGGGCACGGATCCGCAGCTCGTGATGGCGTACCTCTACAAGCAGACGCCGCTCGCGTTGAACGTCGCCGTGAACCTCACGTGCCTCGTCCCGACCGAAGGAGGCAAGCCCGGCCCCGACGGCGAGCCGCCGATGGGGCCGCGGCGCTTGCCGTTGCGCGAGATCCTCGCCCAGTTCCTCGCCTTCCGGCTCGCGACGCTGACGCGGCGGCTCGAGTTCGAGCTCGGCGAGGTGAAGTCGCGCATCCACATCCTCGAAGGCCTCGAGACGGTCTTCGACGCGCTCGACGAGGTCATCAAGATCATCCGCGCGAGCGACGGTCGCGCCGACGCGAAGGCGAAGCTCATGAAGCGCTTCGGCCTCAGCGACGTGCAGGTCGACGCGATCCTCGAGCTCCGGCTCTATCGCCTCGCCAAGCTCGAGATCCTCGTCGTGCGCAAGGAGCTCGCCGAGAAGCGCGCCGAGCAGAAGCGCATCGAGGCGCTCCTCAAGAGCGAGACGAAGCGCTGGGGTGTCATCAAGGACGAGCTCGCCGAGATCCGGAAGACCTACGCCGACAAGCGGCGCACGAAGGTCGTCGGCGCCGCGAACGAGCCCGAGTTCCAGGCCGAGGACTTCATCGTCGCCGAGGACGCGACGGTGCTGCTCACGTCGCAGGGCTGGGTGAAGCGCCAGCGCGAGATCAAGGACGTGGCGGCGACGCGCGTCCGCGAGGGCGACAGCGTGCTCGCCGTCACCGCCGGATCGACGAAGGCGAGCGTCGCGTTCTTCTCGAGCCTCGGGAGCTGCTACGTCTGTCGCATCCACGACATCCCGGCCTCCACCGGCTACGGCGATCCCGTGCAGAAGCTCTTCAAGCTCGCCGACGGCGAGAGGATGATCGCGATGCTCGGCTTCGACCCGCGCGTCCTCGAGGTGACCGCCGACGACCCCGAGAGCCCCAGCGCGGAGCCGCTGCCGCCGTTCGCGGTGGCGGTCACCAAGCAAGGCCTCGGCTTCCGTTTCTCGATGTCTCCGCACCGCGATCCGTCGACCCGCTCCGGGCGAAAGTTCGCGCGACTGAACGAGCACGACGAGGTCGTCGCCGTCAGCGTCGCAGGAGACGACGACGTCGTGATGTGCGCCGCGAGCGACGGCCACGCGCTCGCCGTCCCCGTGTCCGAGCTCGCGCTCTTGTCGGGTGCCGGCAAGGGCTCGATGGTCATGAAGATCGACGAGGAGGCCCGCGTCATCGGCGCCGTCGTCGCTCCCGAGGGGCACGGCAAGCTCGTCGTCGAGAACGAGAAGGGCAAAGAAGTGAGCTTCACGGCGAACAGCATCCTCGGCAGCCGCGCCGCGCGCGGCACGGCGAAGCGAGACGGGTTCGTCAAGGTGCTGATCGGCACGCCCGAGGTGCCGAGCC
>CAYYKK010000546.1:0-2937 GCA_964467935.1 uncultured Polyangiaceae bacterium | reverse complement strand
TCATGACCGCGACCCCGCACGCAGGCAAGGAAGAAGACTTCCAGCTGTTCATGTCGCTGCTGGACCGCGACCGGTTCGAGGGCCAGTTCCGCGCCGGCGTGCACCGCACCGACACACGGGGCCTGATGCGGCGCATGGTGAAGGAAGAGCTCCTCACCTTCGAAGGCAAGCCGCTCTTCCCCGAGCGTCGCGCCTACACGGTCGAGTACGAACTCAGCGACCCCGAACGAGAACTGTACGAACGCGTCACTGACTACGTGCGCACGGAGATGGGTCGTGCGGAACGCCTCGCGCAGGCCGGGGACAAGAAGCGCGGCAACAACGTGGGCTTCGCGCTCACCGTGCTGCAGCGACGCCTCGCCTCGAGCCCCGAAGCCATCCTCCGATCACTCGAGCGACGCCAAGTGCGACTCGAGACGCGTCTGCGGGAATGGCAGCGTGCGACCGACGAGGCCCGCTACACCACCTCCATGACGGCGACAATCGACGAGTGGTCGACCGGCCGTGTCGCACTCGACTTCGAAGACGCCTCCGCTTCGGCGCCAAGCTTCAACCCCGACGAGTTCGACGATCTTGATGAAGAGGTCTCCGAAGAAGAACGAGCACAGTTCGAGGCCCGTGTCGACGAGGTCGTCGACCTCGCCACCGCTGCCGAATCCATCGGCGAACTCCGCGCAGAGATCGCGATCCTCGAAGACCTCATCCGCGTCGCACGCCGCGTCCGACTGCTCGATGACGACAAGAAGTGGGTGCAGCTGCGCACCATCCTCGACGACCAGCTCCTCGTCCACGACGACTCGGGCGAACCGCGCAAGATCATCATCTTCACCGAGCACAAAGACACCCTGGACTACCTGCGTCAGAAGATCACGACGCAGCTGGGTCGCCCCGAGTCGGTCATCACGATTCACGGCGGCACCCGCCGCGAAGACCGCAAAGCGGCACGCGAGCAGTTCACCTACGACCGGAACACCGTCGTGCTGCTGGCGACGGATGCTGCGGGTGAAGGTCTCAACCTGCAGCGTGCGCACCTGATGGTCAACTACGACCTGCCGTGGAACCCGAACCGGATCGAGCAGCGCTTCGGACGCATCCACCGCATCGGCCAGCGCGAGGTGTGCCACCTGTGGAACATGGTCGCCAAAGACACCCGCGAAGGGGACGTCTTCACGCGGCTGCTGTCGAAGATCGACCAGATGTCGATCGCGTACAACGGCAACCTCTTCAACGTCCTCGGCGACGCGGATGCGTTCCAGGAGAAGTCTCTTCGCGAACTGCTGATCGAGGCGATCCGGTACGGCGACGAACCCGAACGCAAGGCCGAGCTCGACCGTGTCATCGACGCGAGCGTCGCCCACGGTCTCGACACCATGGTCGCCGAGCGCGCGCTGCACCCCGAGATGTACTCGTCACTCAACCTCGAAGAGATCCGTGAGCGGATGGAGAAGGCGCGCGAACGACGCCTGCAGCCCGGGTACATCGCAGCTTTCTTTATCCCCGCCTTCGAACGCCTCGGCGGCCGCATCCGCCGGCGCGAGAAGGGACGGTACGAGATCACCCGTGTGCCTCAGCGCGTCATCGACACAGCACGCAGGCTCAACCGGTGGGCGCCCGTGCCGGAACGGTACGAACGGGTCACGTTCGAGACCGCACACGCTCGCCCCGAGAATCAGACGCAGGCCGCGCTCCTCGCGCCCGGCCACCCGCTCCTTCAAGCGGTTATCGAGCTCACCATCGAAGACCTCGGCCCCGTACTCAAGCGAGGAACGGTGTTCGTCGATCGCCGCGAACAGCAGTCCGACCACACGGCACTGCTGTACGCGGTCGAGCAACGCATCCAGAACGCCACCCCCGACGCCGACACCGTGTCGCACCACTTCGACTACCCCGTCCTCGACACAGCAGGCACAGTCACCCTCGCCGCGGCCCCGCCCTACCTCGATTACGACGCACCACACGCTGGTGAGGCTGCGGCAATCGCCGAGGTTCTCGCGGACGAGTGGGCGAAGAGCGACCATGAACGCTCGATCCGCACGTGGGCGTACCGCGACGGACTCGCACCCCGTATGGACGAACTCGCCGCGCGCATCGCCGTTGACGTCGACCGCACCCGGGTTCAGGTCAAGGAACGACTGCTCGCCGAGATCAACCACTGGGACCGCGAGCACAACCGCCTCGAAGCACTCGAGCGCGCTGGAACCGTCGGCCGCGTCCGCGCCGACGCCGCGCTTCAGCGGGCACGCCAGCTCGACGAACGACTCGACATGCGGCTTCGCGCACTCGACGAAAGCACGCAACTCGTTGCGCTGCCCGCGGTCGTCCGTGGCTCGGCACTCGTCATTCCAAGCCAGCATCTGTCGACCGGCGACCGGGATGCCGAGCCTCAGACCTTCGCGCGCAACACCGAGCTCGTCGAACGTCGCGCCGTCGAGGCTGTTCTCGCCACCGAACGCGCACTCGGCCGCACACCACACGAGATGCCCAGGAACAACCCCGGATACGACATCCAGTCGTTCGATCCAGACGGGCGCATTCATTACATCGAGGTGAAGGGTCGGATCGAGGGGTCCGACACATTCACCATCACGACGAACGAGGTCACGTTCGCCCAGACGCAAGGCGACCGCCACCGACTCGCCCTCGTCCTCGTGTCGCCGGACGGCGAGAAGCGAGATCGTCTCCGGTACGTGCTAGACGCGTTCACCCACATCGAGCCGTCCGCGACAACGCGGTCATACAACGAGGAGTGGCGCGACTACTGGGATCGCGGAGGCCCACCGCGATGACTGATCCGATCGAGACGACCAACCAGCCTACGAGAGACGCACTAGTGAACCCGACGCCGAAGAAGAAGCTCATCGAGACGTCTCTGCCGCTCGAAGGGGCGTGAGGAACGAATCGGTGACAACTGATCGTTAGTGCCGGGAGGCGCTGGCG
>CAYYKK010000545.1:0-2955 GCA_964467935.1 uncultured Polyangiaceae bacterium | reverse complement strand
GTTCGAGGACGCCTGGGAGCGGTTCACGCCGTTCCTCGCGTTCCCGCCGGAGCTGAGGAAGGTGATCTACACGACGAACGCGATCGAGTCGCTGAACTACCAGCTCCGCAAGGTCATCAAGAACCGCGGGCACTTCCCGAACGATCAAGCCGTTGTGAAGCTGCTCTGGCTCGCGATCTGCGACATCGAGGACAAACGCGCCCGCGACCGCGCCAAGGAACGCGGACTCGGACGCGGCGCGAAACGCAAGGCCGAAGGGCGCCTCGTCGAAGGACAAGTCGTCACGAACTGGATGAAAGCCCTCGAACAACTCGCACTCGTCTATCCCGAGCGCATCGAGCCCTACCTCTAACCCGAGACCAACTCCTTACACACACAACTTGACAAGCTCCTGGCCACGGTCTTCCACGAAGTCGCCATGCGCACCCCGATCGAGGTCGAGGACGCGTACTACGCTGACCAAGAATCAGGCCAACCGGCACCTGCCGGACAAGGCTCCCGATAGGAACGAAAGTCAGGCCGATTCAGTCACGCGGCAAGTGTGGCTGTGCCTCATTCCAGCGCCTGATCCACGACAATCTTCGCGGCGGCGAACTTCGCAATCTACCGACAGGCCGATGAGCGCGCACGTCGACGTGAACTCGGGCGTACGTGAGCTTTGAGCGGGTCTTCAACCCGAAGCTCGTGGGGGTCCCCGTCGTGGTGGTGTCCAACAACGACGGCATGGTCGTCGCCTCGAGCAGAGATCGTTTCCCTCGGTGCTCGCACGGCTCCCGTCACCGACCGCGGATCCGGTCGAGCTCACCCGCGCGGCGCACCGGCTCCTCCCCCAGCTCGAAGACGGCATCCGCTACGCGCGCGCCGGCATCATGCTCACCGACCTGCGGCCCGCCGAGGTGCACCGGCCATTGGAGATGTTCCGCCACGCCCACGAAGAGGCCGGCGTCGCGGAGCTCATCGACAAGGTCCAACGCAAGACCGGGCGGGACGCGCTCGGCCTCGGCTGGGGCAGGCTGCACTGTACAACGGGCTGACACAGCGTGAAGCAGCGCAGTATCTGAGACTGAGCAAGTCCAAGGTCAATTGGCCTTGTCGAGACTCACCGACAAAACCAGTCACCGGCTCGTCGCGACTCTGCGCCTATCCCAGTATGGTGCGCGAATTCAGGATCGCTGCCCCCCAAAGCAGTGTGACCAGTAATCCTGGCAGTAGTGCGACGAAGACATGCTGTCGGGAACGACGGAGGATGAGGATCGTCATTACCGCCACCGCGACGGTCGAGATCGCGGCAAACAGGGATAGTGGCCAACCGGTCTGTGTGGAGATCGTGCCGCCGCCGATCGCGTCATAGACGCAGCGGCGTCCCGCCGGGAAGGCTGTCACGGAAGCCGAGACGATCGGATTCTCGTTCCGCACCGCGCCCGCGGGTGCCGTTGCGAGGAGGCACCTCGTAACGACGTTCTCCCGGGAGTCAAGGAACTGTCCCGCGAGCATCAGGATCACGGGCACGGTACAAACGACGGCAATCGTGAGCAGCCGGGCACGCACCCGGCTGCTCACGACACTTGGTGTAACGGTCATATAGCTACTTAGCACCCGCCGGTATATGCGACCGCGGGAGTGTCGCCGTAGTTGTTCGACATCCAGCACTTGTTGGGCGCGATCCAGCCGTTGCTGATGTTGGCGGTTAGGCGGGAGCCATTGCTGCTCGCAGTCAGGCCCATGCAGTCGGTGAGCGCCATCCACGGCGCGGCGACGCAGCCAGCGCCGTTCACTGCCTGCACCACACCGCTGACCTTGCCCGTGTCTTCAGTGCCTCGTGGCGCCGTGATGTTCACCATCAGATCCTGCCTGCCGCCGGTGGTCGACGGAAGCACCTGCGGGGTGCGCATCCCAATCGCGATGGAGTTCCGGTTGCAGTCATCGCTCAGATCGTTGTAGTCGGCGTATGCGCCAACGTTGGATGCAACGGAGCCCATGCCTGTGTTCGTCTTGACGATGGCTTCCCAGTTCCAGTTGTAGTTCCACGCGAACGGCCGCTCTTTGTATCCAACCGTGCATTCAGGGCGGGCGCCGAGCTGGTACTGGTAGTTGTCCGTATAGATGTTGACTTCCATCTCGAAGCCGTCATCAGCGCTCATGTTAGAGGTCTTAGCGTTGACGCCGTCCCAACCGTAGTACTGGGAGAAGTACACTTTGGTGGATCCGGAGCGGATCACCTGAATATCTGCCGTCGTGGGCTTCCAAGTCGGAAGAGTTACCGCCATCGGTGCCCGCGAAGCGGTCGTGTTCTCCACCCTGCTCTGGCGAGATGCGAAGAGAGCATCGATCTTCGCAAGATCAGCCGGCGGGGCGACAAAAGCCGGCTGAGGGGCAAGGATCTGCGACGACGATCGAGACAGCGTCCGCGTCTTCGCCTCCTCGACGGGCATCATCACCACCGCGGCAACCACTTGCGGTTGCGTGCCGTAGGACTCCTCGAATTCTTTCAGGTACTCGTCCGCCGGCGTCGGACCGTCGACCGCAAACTCCCCGACGATCTCGTCGTTCTCGAAGCGGAACGCGATCACGGGCCGTCCGTCGACGTCACGAACCTTCAAAGCGTCCGAAAGGGCCTGCGGCGCAGACAGGGGCACTTCGACCCGCGTCTGCGTCGGGACCTTTGAGCCTTGATCAGATGCAGCCGGCTGGCCAGCAAGTTGACTGGCCGCGAACGCTGGGCCTCCGGTCATAACAATCGCCGCGACCACTGCCGCCGTTCCCATCACCTTGAACTTGTTTCGAATCACTTGATCCCCCCGGAGTGAGCAGCGTCCGCATAGTCCGTCGCGAAACGCGGCTGGTTCTAATGGTCTTCACAACCTATGCATAGGTTAAAGGGTTGGTCAAACTGAAGCGCCCGGGGGTGTCAGACGAACGGTGGATCTGGTCCTGGCCTGACCGAAAGGAAAGGCG
>CAYYKK010000544.1:0-2959 GCA_964467935.1 uncultured Polyangiaceae bacterium | reverse complement strand
AGATCCAGGGCGGAGCGAGCAACGATGCCGGCAAGGCGCTGACGGCCATGGGGATCTCCGCGGTCGATGCGCAGGGCAAGCTTCGCCCGACGATCGACATCATCACGGACGTTGCCGACGAGTTCGCGGCGATGAAGGACGGGGCCAACAAGACGGCCATTGCCATGGCCCTGTTCGGGAAGACCGGCGCCGACATGATCCCGCTGCTCAACGGCGGGAAGGAGGCGATCGCCGGGGCCTCTTCGGAGCTCGAGAACTTCGGCGGCGTTGTCACGCCGCAGGCGGCGGAGCAGGCCGACAAGCTCAACACCAACCTGACCCGGCTGACTGAAGTCGGGGACGGTCTGAAGACCCTCATCGCCTCCAATCTCTCGCCCGTCCTATCTGACCTCTCGGGAGACTTTCTCGATTTCATCAAGAATTCCGGCACCGTCAAGACGATCTGGGAGGGGCTAAGCTGGGTCATCCAGAACTCGATCCAGTTCCTCGAAGAGTCGGTGGCGATGTGGAAGTCACTGGTCGCCTACATCGCCGCCACCGGTGAGGCGTTCAAGGCCATCACGAGCGGTGACTTTGATGGCGTCTCGAAGGCATTCGACGATGCGGGCAAGGTGGCGGCCGAGGCTTGGTCAAGCGCCAACAAGCAGTTTCTGGGCTATGTCGCCTCGCTCAATGCCAACTCGGGCGCGGGTACCGCGGGCAAGGGTGATTACGGGCTTCCGCCCAAGAAGACGGACGGCCCCGTGCTCCCGCAGGGCTTAGGGGGATCAGGGCGAGCGGCAAAGGCCGGCACGCTTGATGACATCTATGGCAAGGGCTTCCTGAAAAGCATTGACGAGGCTCAGAAGTCCTTTGCCGAGCTGTGGGACGAGATGTCTCAGGGGATGGATGCTGTAAGCGAGCTCGACCAGGCCCTGCAAAGCATGACCTACACGCTGGCAGATACGCTCAGCAGCGCGATCGTCGGCGTGATCTCGGGTACCGAGAGCCTGAAGGATGCCTTCAAGAGTGTGGCGCAGTCGATTTCCCAGCAGCTCGAGCAGCTCGCCGGTGAGATTCTGAGGTCTGAAATCCTCAAACTTCTCAGCATGATCGCGAGCTCTGCGCTCGGCGGTGGAGGAAGTTGGGTTGGCGGCATGTACTTTGGTGGGGCGGCTGGCTTCCGCGCCGGCGGCGGCCCGGTCTCCTCCGGGAAGAGTCATGTAGTTGGAGAAAAGGGACCGGAGCTGTTCACCCCGGGTGCATCGGGGTTCATCACGCCAAATGACCAAATGGGAAGTTCTGGGGTGAATATCTCGGTGAACAACTATGCGGGAGTGGACGTGAAAGCCCGCCAGGCTCCGGACGGAAGGGTTCAGATCGACCTGATCAAGAAGGAGATCGCTCGGGATATCGCCCGCGGCGGTAACGTGGTCTCCCAGTCGATCGAGAGGGGCTACGGCCTTCGGAGGTCCGGCAAGTAATGGCGAATAGAGAACTGAAGGTTCATCTGAGCGTCCGATGGTGGTTCCGTCCCGGCGTCGCCATCTTTATCCTTCTGTCTCGTCTCGGGGTTCCCCTCAACGAGCGGATAGTGTCAAAATTTGTAAATGCATCGGTCAGAGTGGTGATCTGATGGCGATCTCGCAGGCCCTCAAGGAGATCTACGCCTCGGCACCGGCCACGCAGAGGTACGTCGAGACCCTGTCCTTCAGCCATAGCCTGTTCTCGAAGACCTACTATCTGACGAACGATAACATGCCCTGGTCGTTCCTGCTCGAGACCGGGCAGCTGGTGACCTTCCAGCAGGTGCCGTTCCGGATCGTGCTGCCGACCTCGGACGGGAAGGGGAATCAGGACCTCGGCCTGACAATCGCCAATATCGGGCGGGATCTCGTCGATCCGATCGAGGCGGCGATCGCCAACCCGTCCGAGCCGATCAAGTGCGTCTACCGCGTGTATCTCGACACAGCTTCGACTAGCCCCCAGAACACTCCGCCGCTGAACCTGATCATCACCGGCATCCAGTACAACCGGGAAGCCGTGACGGCATCTGCAACCCGCATGGACGTCCTGAACCGTGCGTTCCCATACAATTTCTACAAGACCAGCGACTTTCCGGGGCTTCGGCGGTGAGCTTTGACGATTTCATCGGCCTTCCCTACCGGGCCGGCGCCCGCGGACCTGACGCCTATGACTGCTACGGCCTCATCGCGGCGGTCATGAAGGCCTCACGCGGCGTTGATCTACCTGACTGGTATCAGGATGCGCCCGGCGCAGAAGGAGCTTCCCGCGCCATCTCCGCGGCTCTGGCAGGCGAGACGAGCGCGGGCAGGGCCGTCAAGGTCGATGAGCCCGATGAGTTCGACATTGCTGTGGTGGGCGGACGGGACAGGCCTCACCACGTCGGCATAGTGGTCAACGAGGGTGTGCTCCACTCCTCGAAGACGTTCGGCTCCACATGGCACACGTTATCGCGGTTCAAGATGTTCTGCCCGAACACGGAGTTCTATCGGTGGCGACCCTAATCCTGCTCCGCAACCCGCTCACGCCGCACACGCGCGAGATCTATCCGGTGTCGGAAGGGCTGCGCGTCATCGATTGGCTGCAGGAGCATCACCCCAAGGGATTCGGGATGCCGTGCCGGTTCTACGTGAACGGCATCCCGAGGCCGCTGGATGATCTCGACCATGAGTTGGCGGCCGATGACGTGGCGGCGATCGCCACGATGCCGGGTGTCGACGGCGGCGTGCTGGAGCTTCTGGCGATCAACCTTGTGATCTCCCTGGTGCTCGCCGGCATCTCCTACGGCATCAACTATTTCTTCCAGCCGAAGGAAAGGTCGGGCAGCAAAGGCAAGCCTGTCTCGATCTACGACATCTCGTCGGACCAGAATGGCGCGGCCCTGGGTGACCCGGTGCCGGTCCTCTACGGAACGGTCATCACCTCGCCCGACTATGTGGCCCAGCCCTACAATTTC
>CAYYKK010000543.1:0-3012 GCA_964467935.1 uncultured Polyangiaceae bacterium | reverse complement strand
TTGGTCTTGCTCACCTCCCGGGCGAAATGGATCTCGTCGTTGGCCACGATCAGCACGCCCCGGCTGCGCGTGTCGGCGTGGGCGGCGACGGCGACGGCGTTGTAGAGGTTCATGGGGCCGTCCGCGCTGATTTCCGTGGCCGGGCGCATCGCGCCGACGAGGACGATTGGCTTGGCGCTGTGGACGGTGAGATTCAGGAAGTAGCCCGTTTCCTCCATCGTGTCTGTGCCGTGGGTGATGACGACGGCCGCGATGTCGGGTTCGGCCAGCGCGGCTTCGGCGCGGGCGGCGAGTTTCAGCCAGATGGCCTCGTTCATGTCCTGGCTGCCGATCGCCGCGACCTGTTCGACCTCGAGCCGGGCGAGGTGCGCGAGCTGCGGGACGGCCGCGACCAGCGCGTCGATGGAAAACGCCCCGGCCTGGTAGCTCCGGGATCCGCCGGTGTGGGCGCCGGCGATGGTGCCGCCGGTGGCGAGAATGTGGATGCGCGGCAGGGGTGCGGAGGCCATGCGTCGGAACTAGACCACGAAACACACTAAGCACACGAAAATAAAAGCCACAGAATTTCGCCCACGGAACACACGGAATACACGGAAACAAACATCTAATCCGTTCCGTGTATTCCGTGTGTTCCGTGGGCGATTATCCACCTTTCGTGTTTTACGTGTGTTTCGTGGTCTAAAATTGACCGCGAGCGCGCGGCGCGCCATGTCTGGCTTACTATGTCCGCTCCCCACGAATTGAAACTCGGCCTCATCGGCCTCGATACGTCGCATGTCCTGGTCTTCACGGACATCTTCAACAACCCGGCGTCGAAGCTGGCGTTGCAGGGCGCGCGCGTGACCCATGCGTGGCCGGGCGGTTCGCCAGACGTGCAATCCAGCATCAGCCGGGTGCCCGGCTACACCGCCGAGCTGAAGGACAAGTTCGGCGTCACGATCGTCGACAGCCCCGAGGAGGTGGCGAAGAACTGCGATGCAATTCTACATACGTCCCTCGACGGCCGCACGCACCCCGGGCAGTTCGCGCGCATCGCGCCGTTCGGGAAGCCGGTGTTCATGGACAAGCCCTTCGCGGTGAGCACGGCGGACGCGAAGGCGATCTTTGCCACGGCGAAGAAGCACAACGTGAAGCTGTTTTCGTCGTCGTCGCTGCGCTTCACCGAGGCGCTCGTGAAGGTCGTGACGCCCGCGACGAAGCCGACGGTGAAGGGCGCGGATTTCTGCGGCGCCGCGGCGCACGAGCCGACAAACCCGGGGCTGTACTGGTACGGCATCCATGCGGTCGAGATGCTGTTCACGACGATGGGCCGCGGCTGCCGCAGCGTGCGCTGTGTCTCGAACAAGGATTACGACGTGGCGACGGGCGTGTGGGCCGACGGCCGCATCGGCACCGTGCGCGGCAACCGCACCGGCAACTACGAGATGCACGGGCTCGTGCACTTCGAGAAGACGACCGCCGCCGTGAACGTGCAGGCCCAGACCAAGCCCTTCTACGCGAGCCTCGCCGAGGCATACCTCGCCTTCTTTCAGGGCGGCGCGACGCCGATCGATCCGGAGGAAACGATCGAGATCATCCGCTTCATCGAGGCCGCCAACGAGAGCAGCGCGAACGGCGGCAAGGAAGTGCTGCTCTGATTTTTTGACCACGGATTGCACCGACGGACACGGATAAATCCAAAGACCGCCTTGTGATTGATCCGTGTCGGGGCGTGCAATCCGTGGTTAATAATCCGTGGCCATGAAACTCACTGCCAAAGCCGGCAAGATCACGGTGACCGCCGGGGGATTCATGATCGGCCCGGGCGGGCCGAGGCTGTCACTCGATCACCTGGCGGCTCCGCTGAAATTCTCCGGGGTGACGGGGCCGGCAAGAAAGCGCACGCTCACTTGGCGGAGTGCGCAGGTCGAGTTTGTCCAGCGGCTGGAGCAGGAGACAAAGCAGCGGGTCCGGGTGACCAGCTCGGTGCGCAACCTCTCCCGTGGGCCGGTGGTGCTGAACCACGTCACGCTGTTCGAGTGCAGCCGGCTCAATCTTGGGCGCGAGCCGGCGAACGTGCGGATCCTCGAGCAGAGCGCGTACCTTGGCCGCGTGCGCACGCCGCGGCAGATGGTCACCGGCAGTGACGGGCTCAAGGCGCTCGATGGCACGACCGGCGCGTTTGTCAGCCAGAACCACACGCTCTTCTACAATCCGGCGGGACGAAGCGGCCTGCTGGTCGGGTTTGAAACCGTGGACCGCTGGCTGCCGAACCTGACGGGCTGGATGGAGGCGACCCCGGGGCGGGCGCGATCGGGCGCGGCCAACGTTGATGGCGGCGCGGCGAGTGTCGTGGTCCAGGCCGCGCGCGCGGTGCCCAAGCCCGCGCCGGTGCCGGCGTTTCGCCGGTTCACGATCGATTTTGACGGCGGGGATTATCCGCTCGCGCCGGGCGAGACGCTGGCGCTGGGGGATTTCGTGGTGGAAGCGGGCTCCGACCCGCTCGCGCTGCTCGCGGCGCACGGCGACCGGATCAAGTCGCGCAACCGGTTTGCCCCGCCGCCACCGCCGCTGGCGAATTGGTGCAGCTGGTATCCGTACCGGCTGGGTGTGACCGACGACGGCGTATTGGCCAATGTGCGCGCGGCGCGCGGACGCCGGCTCGACCAGCTGGGCTTGAAATACCTGCAGGTCGATCTCGGCTGGGAGAAGGACAACATCCCGACGTTTTTCGAGGAGAACGAGCGCTTCGCTCGTGGACTCGGCTGGCTGAGCGGCGAGCTGAGGAAGGAGTCGTTCGACCTCGGCGTCTGGGTGGGCTCGCTCTGCGTCGCGGACACGCACCCGATCGCGCGGGAGCATCCCGAGTGGCTGCTGCGCGGCGCCGACGGGAAGCCGTTCGTCAACTACCACTGGTTCTGGGAGCCGTTCTGCCCGGTGTACGCGCTCGATGTCTCGCATCCCGGCGCGCAGGCGTGGCTGCGGGAGAATTTCACGCGGCTCGCGGAGCAGGGCGTGCGCTACGTGAAGTGG
>CAYYKK010000542.1:0-3035 GCA_964467935.1 uncultured Polyangiaceae bacterium | reverse complement strand
AGGCGTCGAAGGTGCTGGCCCAACGCGCGCACGACGCGGAGGAGAAGGCCGCGACCGCGACCGTGCGCTCGCCTCTGCCCAAGGGGCTGCTCGGTCGAGAAGCGGCGCTCGGCGCCGGCGTCCTCATCGCCTTGGTCGCGCTCCTCGTCAGCTTCTTCAGCTTGCGGGCGACCTCGGTCCGCCGCGCGTCGTCGCTGCTCGGCCTGCGCGCGGTCGCGCACACGCCGCAGCGCGGTCTGCAAGCGGCCGCGATCCTGAAGCTCGCGAGCGAGCCGAACGGCGGCGAGTCGGGCATCGTGATCGGCGCGGCCGCCGGCGGGCTCGTCTCGGCGTTCGTCATGCGCCTCGACGCCGACTGGTTCGTCGTCGGCGTGATGACGGGCCTCGTCTTGGGGCTGCTCGTGCAGCTCGTTCTCCGAACCACCGGCAGCGAGGGGCGCTTTCGCGAGCGCGCGATGGAGCTGTCCGACGTGGAGAAGCCGACGGTGCCCATCGTGCTCGTCCTCTCGAGCATCCAGCGCGGCCAGGAGACCACGTTCCTCGACGCGTTCCTTCGGCTCACGCCGCCCGACGCGGCGCAGGCCGTCGAGAAGCTCGCCGCGGAGGCCGAGGAGCGCATCCTCGTCGCCGCGGACGCCCAAGCGATGCGCTGAGGCGCGCCCCGAGCGCGGCGCGCACCCGCAGCCCGCGCGGACGCTACGGCGTCGGGTCGCCGTCGGGCGGGCCCGCGGGCTGAGCGGCCTGCTGCTCCTGCAGCCCGTGAGGCGGCTTCGAGCCGATCTGCGCGGCGATCTGCACCGGGAGCGCCTGCTTGCCCTGGGGGCCGAAGCCGAGCTGCTCGGCGAGCTGGAAGCTCGCGGAGCTCGCGAAGACGTGCCCGGGAGGCAGATCGAGCAAGCCCTTGCCCTGCGTCGCGTAGCGGCCGAGGCTCATGCCCTCGAGCTGCGAGCCGAGCTCCGGCAGGTCGACCTTGTCGTCGACGGCGTATTGCTTCACGTCGACGGAGATGCCGAGCTGATCCCCTTGCACCTCGGTCACCTTGAAGACGCGATAGCGCACCACCGACACGCCGAGCGACTCGGTGCGATCGGTGACCATCCAATACGCCCCCTTGCCGACGGGCTTGTCGGGCGCAGGCACGTAGAGACCACCGAGCGCCTCGGCGATCGCGCGTAGGTGCAGGTCGAGCTGCTTCTCGGCGTCCTTCGCGAGGTGACGCTGGAAGTCGACCGGCCCGGTCTTCGTGAGGACGAACGAGACGCTCGAGCCCTTCAGCTTGGCGAGGGCGTCGAGCAGCTCCTTCGGCGCGCCCCCGCCGCCCTGCGCGAGCGACACGTTCCCGAGCGTCGCGGTGATGCGCGCCGGCCCCTCCGACGATCCGCCGGCCGCGGGCTTCGCGTCCTTCGGCTTGTCGCCCTTCGCCTTCTCGTCCTTCTTCGCGCCCTCGGGGCCGACGATGAGCTCGATCGCGAGCGGCGGCAGCACGCTCTTGCCACCCAAGCCGAGGACGAGCACGAAGGGCAGCTTCTCGTCGGCGGTGGGGCTCACGGGGGCGATGGAGACGCGAGGCGCCGCCCCGTCGTCGAACACCTCGAGCTTCGGCGGCGCGTTCGGCGCGAGCGCCTTGTCGGCCTCGCCGCTGCCGAAGATGCCGGACGGAGGCGGCCCGCCCGCCGCGTCGGCGCTCGCGCTCGCGTTGGCAGAGGCGACCTCGCGCAGCGCCTCGCCCAGCTTGCCGCCGAGCTCCGGGCCCTTCCCCGCGTCCGTCGCACCGGCGTCCGCGATCTCCTTCGTCTTCTTGTCGTCGCTGCAACCCGTGGCGAACAGCGACAGAGCGAGCGCCGGAGCGACCACGCGGCGCCGGAGAGTCCTCAGCGTGTGCATGCGCTTGGTCTAGTCAAACTCGCCGCGCACGCCAACAGATTACCCCCCGTCGGCCCCGACCTCGACCCGCGCGACGCTAGCGCGCCGCGGCGATCCAGTCCGCAGCAGAGTCGAGCTCGCGCGTCGCCTGGGCGAGCGCGACGCCCGGCAAAGCGGCGCGCAGCTCGTCGAGCCCGCCTGGGGGAGCCGACGGCAGGAGGACGGCCTCCGCGCGTGCACGCGGCTCGCGGTCGCTCGCCTTCGACGAGAGCGCGCCGACGAGCCGCCCTGGCTCCCGCACGAAGCGGGACCAGGGCTGCGTCCCGCCGTTGTCGGTCGAGGGGCCGAGGACCAGCACGGGCGACGGACCCCCGATCACGCGATGACGCGCGATCGACCGCGCGAGGATGCGCTCGAACCAACCGGCTTCGTAGAGCGCCTCCTCGGTCCCGTTCTCGGCGCCTCGAATGACGCGCAGTCGCGCCGCGTCGCCGACCACGATCGCCTCGACCTCCTCGGCGAAGAGAGAGAGGAAGTCGACCTCGGTCGGCGCGATCGTGCGCGCGCGGGCTCCGATGCAGCAGAGCGCCCCGAGCGCGATCGAGGGCGCGTCCGGCGCGGCGTCGCGCGCGCGAATCGGGATCCCGAGGTAGGTCCTCGCGCCCATCCGGCGCACCATCAGGCCTTGGCGGAAGAACGCCTCGGCCGCTGCGTCGTGCACCAGGAGCGGCTCGTCCGCGGAGACGCAGTGCGTGCAGAACGACACCGCGCGCGGCACGACGTCGACGTTGCCGAGCTCGGCGGGAAATCCGCGGTGCACGCGGTGCACCGTCTCCTCGCCGCGCACCGCGCTCACGAGGACGACCTCGAAGTCCATGAAGGGCGCGAGCCGGTCCAGCAGTCGCCCGATCGCCGCGTCGACCGCTTCGTGACCGGGCCCTCCGGCGGCGCCGAGCCGGTCGATGAGGGCGCGACGGGCGCGATCCTCGTCGAGCGCGAGATGGAGCCGCGTGAGGTACTCGTGCGGCGCGACCGTCGGGCGGTCGTCCGCGCCGACGGCGCCGGGTCCTGCGGCGTCGCCGAGCCGTGCGGCATTGGACGCGCCGCGGAGGATCCTCTCTCGAAGCCCGGGGGACGGCTCCGCGGTCGGCGCGAGGAGCGAGAGCGCGACC
>CAYYKK010000541.1:0-3040 GCA_964467935.1 uncultured Polyangiaceae bacterium | reverse complement strand
TCTCTCGGCTCCGATGCGCCTCCTCCGCGGCGGCGAGCGCTGCGCCGAGGACCTTCCGCTCCTCCTCGCGCGCTCGGCGCGCCGCCGCGCTCTCGGCGGCCGCGTCCCGCGATGGATCGGGGGAGCGATCGGGCTTCGTCGCCGGCCCCGGCGGATCGGCCGGGCTCGGTTCGTGCGCCGTCACCTCGAGCAGGGCGGCGAGCCCGGCGACGTCGAGCGGCGCGAGATCCTTCGAGAGGCACGCGGCGGGTGCGTCGCCCCACCGCCCGCTCGTCCCGATGGTCGTGAGGTTCGTGCGCACGCGTCCCATGACGACGTCGGACGCGGGCAGCTCGGCCTCCTCGAGGAGGCGCTTCGCCTCGCCGAGCAGCGCCTCGACGATCGCGCGCTGCCGACGCTGTAGCGAGGCGACGTCCTCCGCCGGCTCGCCCCGCAGCGCTTTTCGCATCGCGTCGCGGAGCGCGACGCCTATCTGCAGGAGATCGACGAACGCGTCCCTGGCCGATTGCGAGGCGCGGTTCGTCGCCCACGCGGACGGGGTCGGCTTCGGCACGGCCGCGACGCGCGCCGCTCCGTCTTTGTCCCCCGCCTTCTTGAGCTTCGCCGCGAGCCCCTTTCGACCCTCGAGGAAGGCGTCGAGCGCGCCCTGGTGGAGCGCGGCGATGGCGTCGTCGACCTCGTCGCTCATGGCGTGCTCCGGCTCATGCCGTCCGAGGCGGATCCTCGAGCGGCTCGACGCGCGAGCTGAAGTGCACGCCTCGCTCGCCGAGCGCCGCGAGCACGCGATCCAAGAGCCCCGGCACGCGACCGAGCACCTCCGGCGGGTGCACGCCGGGCTCGCGGAACGCGCCCTCGGCCACGAGACCCGCGACGACGGTCGCGGGGAAGCCCGTCGTGCGCGACATGCTGCGGATGCCCGTCGCCGCGTCCCGTCGGTCGACGAGATCCCACGTCCGCCGGACGCGCCGGCCCTCTTCGCGCCCCTCGACGACGATGCGCATGATCGTGAGGTCTTCCTCACCTTCCTCGAACGTCCAATGAGGAAAGAGCAGCTTCGACGTCACGTCGATCGGACGCACGCGCGCTCCTTCGATCTCGACGGGCTCGCTCGAGAAGAAGCCCGTCTCCGCGAGGACGCGCATGAGCGCGACGTGCCCCGGGTAGCGCATCGTCCGCTCGCGCATGTTCGGCGCGCCGATCGTGAAGGCGAGGCTGCGCAATCCGTCGGTGTTGAACGCCTCGAGCGTGCCCACACCCTCGAAATGCACGAGCTCGGGCTCGCTCAGCGCCGGCCTCACGACGACCTCGCCGTTCGCCACGATGCGCGCCGGGCGGACGTACTCCTCGAGCACGTCGCTCGGCGCGAACGGGGCCTTGTATTCGTAGGGCCAGCGGCGAATGGAGGGCAGCCCGCCGACGAGGATGTCGACGCGCTCACACGGGCTCATCCGGCTCGCCGCCCAGCCCACGATCATGTTGCTCATCCCCGGGCCGACGCCGCAGTCGACGATGGCGGTCGCGCCGAGCTCCTTCGCGAGCCCGTCGAGCTCCCACGCGTTCTCGCCCATGAAGCTGATGTCGACGTAGGGCTTCTTCGTCTCGAGGATCGCGCGCAGCGTCGCGAAGCCCATCCTGCTCGACAGCGCGCCGAGGACGACGTCGTGCGGCGCGACCACCGCGGCGAGCGCGCTCGGCTCCGACAGATCGCCCAGGGCCGTCGTCACGTCGGCGAGGCGGCGCACCCTCTCGAGCGCGTCGGCGCGCGCGTCGGCCACCGTCACGTCGAAGCCCTGCCGGCGCATGTCCCAGGCCATCGCCGACCCGACCATCCCGGCCCCCAGCACGATCGCTCTCGTCATGTTCGCGTGGTCGCTAATGCGTCGAGGGCGCGGCGCAAAGCCTCGTCGGGTATATGCTCGCGCCGCCCCGCGACCGAAAGGACCTTCGATGACCACCGTCGCCTCGCTCTTCCAGCGCCTCGGAGTCGACTTCGAAAAAGCGCGCCCCCTCTCCGGCGCGGCGACCGAGGTCACGCGCGACGCGCCCGGCCCCGTCGTCACGAGCGAGAACCCGGCGACCGGCGAAGCGCTCGCGGACGTGCGCACGGCGGGCCCCGGGGACTACGACGCCGTCGTCGAGCGCGCGCGCGCCCGCTTCCTCGAGTGGCGCACGCGGCCCGCGCCGAAGCGCGCCGAGGCGATCCGGCACCTCGGCGAGCTCCTTCGCGAGCACAAGGAGACGCTCGGCGCGCTCATCTCGCTCGAGGTCGGCAAGATCCGGAGCGAAGGGCTCGGTGAGGTCCAGGAGATGATCGACGTGTGCGATCTCGCGGTGGGCCTCGGGCGCCAGCTCTTCGGCCGCACGATCGTCTCGGAGCGGGCCGACCATCGCATGATGGAGCAATGGCACCCGCTCGGACCCGTCGCGATCGTGACGGCGTTCAACTTCCCGATGGCGGTGTGGAGCTGGAACGCCGCGCTCGCGGCCGTGTGCGGCGACACGTGCGTCTGGAAGCCGTCGCCGGTCGCGCCGCTCTCGGCCATCGCCGTCCACGCGCTCTGTCAGCGTGTGATGCGCGCGCACGAGGCCGAGGGGCTCTTCGGCCTCGCCGTGGGCGGCGCCGACGTCGGCGAGCGCATGAGCGGCGACGATCGCTTCCCGCTCGTCTCGTTCACCGGATCGGTCGCGGTCGGACGAAAGGTCGCGGGGAGGGTCGCGTCGCGCTTCGGCCGGAGCCTCCTCGAGCTCGGCGGCAACAACGCGATCACCGTGCTCGCCGACGCGAACCTCGATCTGGCGACGCGCGCGATCACGTTCGGCGCCGTGGGCACCGCGGGCCAGCGCTGCACGACGACGCGCCGCCTCTTCGTGCACGAGCGCGTCATCGACGAGGTCCTCCGACGGCTCGTGCGGGCCTACGCCACGGTGCAGATCGGCGATCCGATGAACCCCTCGACGCTGATGGGCCCGCTCGTCGGCGAGGGATCGGTCCGCGCGTTCGAGCGCGCGCTCGCGAAGGCCGTCGAAGAGGGCGGCGAGA
>CAYYKK010000540.1:0-3065 GCA_964467935.1 uncultured Polyangiaceae bacterium | reverse complement strand
GCCTGCGCCTGCGCCCGCTGCGCCGACGCCCGCTGCGCCTGCACCGACGCCGGCCGCGCCCGAGCCGAAGAAGTAACCCGGCGCGCGGCGTCGCGACGAAGCCCGCTCGGCCCCTCCGCCGAGCGGGCTCCTTCGTTTCCGGCGGCGCCTCGTTTTGTGCGGCGAAGATTGAGGTTTCTGGGTCGCGCGAGGTCTGCGAAGCTCCATCCGCCGACGGGGGGCGGAAACTTTTGTCCCTTCGGACCGTCTCAATGCGCCTCCTCGTCGCCACCTGTCGACGTCGGGGCGAGCCTCCGGCTCTCGAGGGAACACCATGCCCATGGACTCATGCGGGAGCGGCTCGCTCCACGCCACCGGTCGTCGGTCCCGTTCACGTCGAGCCGCGCGCGGCCCCGCGCTCTTCGGCTTGTTGCTGCTCGCGTTCGCGCTCGGCGCGCTCCCACTCGCGGGCTGCCATCGTGATCCTCCGGAGGAGAAGCTGTCGCCGAAAGAGACGACGTGGGCGGAGCTCCGCGCGGTTCGCCGCGGGGTCCACGTGCAGCACCACGGCGACGCCGAGCGCGAGCCTTACGCTCACGAGCGACTCACCGACGGAGCGGTCGTCCGCGTCGACGAAGGCGGGCTCGCGTGGCTGCGCCGAGACGGCGGCTCCACGCTGCTCGTCCGCGGGCCGGCGAAGCTCACGCTGAGGAAGGACACCATCGACGTCGAGCAAGGGCGAATCTTCGCGGAGAGCCCGCGCGGGATCGTGACGGCGCTCGGGACGCCGGGCGGGGCCCTCTTCCTCTCCGACGTGCGCGCGAGCGTGGACGTGAGCGGCAGCGCGTCCGAAGTGTACGTGCTCGAGGGCGAGGTGCGGACGAAGTCCGGCCAGGTCGCGAAGTCAGGTGAGCGCCTCGCGCTGACGAAGGACGCGGCGAAGGTGTCTCCCGCGCTCGCGTGGGAGGACTGGACGGGCGGCCTCGCGACGACGGATCGCTCCGCGCTCCCTGCGCCCTTCGGCATCGGGACCGTCGGCGCGCGATCCCCTGGCGCGACCGGCGCACCGCGCAGCGCGCTCGCGATCCAGCGCATGGACGTCCGGGTCGTCGTCGACGGCGACTTCGCCACGACGGAGGTCGACGAGACCTTCTTCAACCCGGTCTCGGAGACGGTCGAGGGCATCTACCAATTTCGCGCGCCTCAGGGAGCGATCCTCGAGCGCTTCGGCGTCGATCGGCTCGACGGCATCTCGTGGGGCTACGTGAAGGAGAAGAAGGCCGCGGCGGCGCAGTACCAAGCCAACGTCTACCAAGGCTCGACCGAAGATCCGGCGTTGCTCGAGTGGCGTGCGCCCGGCGTCTACCAAGCGCGCCTCTACCCGATCGCGCCGGGAGCGACGCGGCGGGTGGTCGTGCGTTACACCGAGTGGCTCGGGCGTTCGGGCCCGGCGGGCGAGCGGAGGCTCTACGTGTTCCCGATGGCCGCCGAGGGATCCGAGGCGTCGCTGCCGCACGTCGAGGAGCTGACGGCCGAGGTCGACGTGTCGCACGCGCGCGCGGGTGAGGTGCGGGCGGGGATGCAGGCGGTGCGCGTCGGCGACGAGATCGTGGTGCGCGAGCACGACTTCGTGCCGCGCGCGGATCTCGCCATCGAGCTCTACGATCCCACCGGCGGGAGCGCACCGCGTCGCGATCCGAACGAGATCGTGGCGTACCGATCGCCCCACAACCCCGACCTCTTGGCGCTGCCCCCGAACGAGCGCGAGGCGGCGAAGAAGAAGGCGTCGTCGGAGGCGGACTACGTGCTCGTTCCGCTCCAAGCGTCCGACGTGCCGAAGCGAACGGGCGGGCTCGATCTCCTCGTCGTCGTCGACAGCTCCGCGGCCACCGATGGCGCGTCGCTCTCGCTGGCGCGCGCTGCGACGAAGTCGCTCCTCGCGCACCTCGGCAAGGACGATCGCGTGGCGGTCTTCACCGGGGACGACAGCTTGCGCCCGCTGGTCGCCGGCAAGGACGCGTTCGGCGCCGCCGACGACGCCGCGAAGGCGGAGATCCTCTCGGCGCTGGCGAAGGTTCAACAAGGCGGCGCGACGGATCTCGGGGGGATGTTGTCCGACGCGGTGGCGAAGCTCCCGACGGACGGCGGCGCGGGGCGCGCGACGGCGATCGTGTACATCGGCGACGGCGTCCCGACGGTCGGGGAGCTGACGCTGACCGATCTGCGCGCGAAGCTCGCGAAGGCGAATCGCCCGGCGCGGATCTTCGCGCTGGGGATCGGCGAAGACGCGAACATGGGGGTGCTCGACGGGCTCAGCAGCGGCGCGTTCGCCGAGCGCATCGGCGACGAGCACGGCGCCGCGGAGGCCGCGCTGCGGCTGCTCTCGGTGGCCGACGCGGCGGTCGATCTCGGCGTCAAGGTGAGCCTCGGCTCGAACGTGGAGCGGATCTACCCGCGCGACCTCAGCACGATCGCGGAGAACGAGACGACGCTGGTCGTGGGGCGGCTCACGGGTGACAAGCCGCCGACCGAGCTCGTCGTCGGCACGGCGCACGGGGAGAAGCGGATCAAGCTGAAGGTCCAGACCCTCGACGACCACGGCGACCTTCGGCGCCGGTGGGCGGTCGGCCGTCTCGACGAGATGCTCGCGGAGAACGCGGGGCACGCCGCGCTCGTCGATCTCGGCGTTCGCCAGGGCATCATCACGCCGGTCACCTCGCTCTACGTGCCGACGACGAACGAGATGACCCCGGAGGACCGCGCGAACATCGACCACACGCTGAACCACCGCGACGAGCGCGACGGTCGGGCGATCGACGCGCTCGAGAAGCAGAAGAACAAGGACTCGGACGACGACGGCCAGAAGCCGGGCTTCTTCGATCGCTTCAGCAAGAAGGACAGCGCGGAGCAGGACCAGAAGGAGGGCGGCACCGGGACGCGCGCGAAGGCGGAGGAAGGCGCCATGGGCGCGCCTTCCCGTGCTTCCACCTCCGAGGCGACCGCCGCCGCGACGGCGTCGCCCGCGGCCGCGGCCTCGGCCCCCGCGCCGACCACCGTCGCGCCCGCTGCGCCGGGCGGGCAGGCCG
>CAYYKK010000539.1:0-3134 GCA_964467935.1 uncultured Polyangiaceae bacterium | reverse complement strand
AGACGCACGACGCGCTGCAGTCCTGCGGGCACGTGGTCGCGCTCTCGCCGCACGCGGGCTGGCATTGCCCGTCTCCGCAGACGCACCCCGATCCACAGTCCTGCGGGCACGTCGCGCCCGTCTCCATGCAGTCGGGCTGGCAGAGCCCGTTGCCGCAGAGGCACTTGTTGACGCAGTCCTGGGGGCACGTCGCGGCGGTCTCTCCGCATTGCGGCTGACATTGGTTGTTGCCGCAGATGCACGGCTGGCCGCAGTCGAACGGACAGGTGCTCGACGTCTCGCCGCACTGGGCGTTGCAGACGCCGTCACCGCATTGGCACGCGGGGCCGCAGTCCTGCGGGCACGAGGCCGACGACTCGCCGCATTGCGGCTGGCAGACGCCGTTGCCGCACACGCACGGCTGGCCGCAGTCCTGGGGGCAGGTCGCGCCATTCTCTCCGCATTGCGGCTGGCAGGCGCCGTTGCCGCAGACGCACGTGGGGCCGCAGTCGAACGGGCAGGTCGCCGGGCTCTCGCCGCACCCGGGATCGCAGATCATGTCGCCGCAGGCGCAGAACGGCTTGCAGTCGATCGGGCAAGTCTGGGGCGTCTCCATGCACTGCGGCTGACACTGCCCATTGCCACAGACGCACGGCTGGGCGCAGTCGGGGCAGTTCTGCGGCGTCTCGCCGCACTGCGGCTGGCAGAGCCCGTTGCCGCACAGGCACGACTGACCGCAGTCGGCGCAGTTGAACTGGTTCTCGCCGCATTGGGGTTGGCAGATTCCATTGCCGCAGACGCACGCCTGGCCGCAGTCGGAGGGACACGTGTTCTGGTCCTCGCCGCATTGCGGCTGGCACACCCCGTTGCCGCAGACGCAAGGTTGCTGGCAGTCGAAGCAGTTCTGCGGGGTCTCGCCGCATTGCGGCTGGCAGATGCCGTTGCCGCAGACGCACGCCTGGCCGCAGTCGGGCTGGCAATTGAACGGGTCCTCGCCGCACTGCTTCTCGCAGACCCCGTCTCCGCAGAAGGCGTTCTGGCAGCCGCCGCAGTCGGGCTGGCAGTTGAGCTGGCTCTCGCCGCATTGGGGCGAGCAGATGCCATTGCCGCAGAACTCGTTCTGGCAGCCGCCGCAGTCGGGCTGGCAGTTGAACTGGCTCTCGCCGCATTGGGGCGAGCAGATGCCGTTGCCGCAGAACTCGTTCTGACACGGGTTCGCGCAGTCGATCTGGCAGTTGAGCTGGTTCTCGCCGCATTGGGGCGAGCAGATGCCGTTGCCGCAGAACTCGTTCTGGCAGCTCGAGCCGCAGTCGGGGCAGTTCTGCGGGGTCTCGCCGCACTGCGGCTGGCAGATCCCGTCGCCGCAGATGCACTGCTGGCCGCAGTCGGAGCAATTCTGCGGGCTCTCACCGCACTGGGGGGAGCAGACCCCGTCTCCGCAGAACTGGTTCTGGCAGACGTTGCAATCGCTGGAGCAGCTCTGGGCGTCCTCGCCGCACTGCGGCTGGCAGATCCCGTCGCCGCACACCGCGCCTTGGCACTGCGAGCAATCCGCGGAGCAGGACTGCGCGGTCTCGCCGCACTTCGGATCGCACACCCCGTCGCCGCACTTGCAAGAGGCACCGTCACAGACGCCCTTCAGCGCGTTGCAGGTCGAGGGCGAGCAGTCGACGCACGCGATTCCCGAGAGCCCGCACGCGGTGTCCTGGTCGCCCGCGTCGCAGGAGCCGTCGGCGCGACAGCAGCCTTTGCACGTCTTGGGACCGCACGCCTCGACGCCGCCGCCGGCGCCGCCCTGACCGCTCGGCTCGATGCCGGAGCGACCACAGGCGGAGGCGAGGAGCGCGAGGAAGGTGACGAAGAAGACAGGCGCGAAGAGGTGGAAGCTGCCCCCGAGCGCCCAGAAACGAAGCTTAAGCGGGCTCTTCTGCATGGCGCTTCGAGTCTACACGTGAAACCCCGAGCGGGCCGAGAACGGGGCCCGGTCTTTGAGGAGCTTGGAGCATCGGGTGTTCAGCTACGCAGCGTGAGCGGTCGTCGCCACGTCATCGCATCACAATTTCGATTGTATCTTCATATCGTCTCTCTCGAGGGGGCGAGCGCGTGAGCTGGCGACGCGAAATCGCGCGTGGTAGCGTCCGCGCCCTCATGGCGGAGACCCCGGAGCCAGAACCGACGGGCGAGCCGGCGGCGCGCGGCGCGCGCACGGCCGCTCGACGGATCGCGGAGCTCGCGCGAGGCCCCCTGTTGCTCGGCTTCGCGATCGCCGCGGCGGTGCCTTTCCTCCGTTACGTCTCGAAGACGTACGCGCTCGCGGACTGGCTCGCGTGGCCGCTCCTCGCCGTCCTCGGGTACGCCTTGCTCTTCTGGACGGCGGCGGCGAGCCTCGGGCTCGTCGTGCTTCGGCGCGTCCTCCGTCACGAGGAGGCCTCGTCGCTCGAAGCCCTCGCGCTCGCGCTGCCCCTCGGCCTCCTCGGCTTCGACGTCGTCATGTACGGCGCGGGCGCCCTCGCGCTCTATCGACCCTGGTTCGCCGTCGCGCTCGCGCTCGCGATGGTCGCGTCCGGCGCGCGCGAGCTCGTCTCGCTCGCGAAGCGCTTCGCCGTGCGGCCGGACCCCGCGCCGCCCTCGCCGATCGGGCGCGTCGTGACGGGAGCCGCGACGGCGTTCGGCGTCGTCGGCGTGGTGTTCCTCTACCTGCAGGCCATGACGCCGGACTCGATCAATTTCGACGCGTCGTGGAGTCACCTCTCCATCGCGCAGGACTACGCGCGCGAAGGAAGGATGGTGGCGTTCGACGCCGACTACACGCGGTGCTTCCCCCACCTCGCCAGCATCGCGCACGTCTACGCGTTCCTCGTTCCGCTGCCGAACGAGCCCTTGCGCTGGATGCTCGCGCTCCACGACGAGGTCGGCGCGGTGCTGGGAACGCTGCTCGGCGTCGGTGCCCTCGTGGAGGAGCTCGTCGGGCGCCGCGTGCGCGGCGGGTGGGCGGCCTTCTTCTTGTTCCCCGGCATCTTCGTCTACGACTTGAACGTCGGCGGCGGCGCCGACCATTACCAGGCGCTCTTCACGGCGCCGCTGGTGCTCGCCGCGCTGCGCGCCTTCGGGACGACGGACACGCGGCGGTACGTCCTCACGGGGCTCCTCGCGTC
>CAYYKK010000538.1:0-3144 GCA_964467935.1 uncultured Polyangiaceae bacterium | reverse complement strand
GTTCATCCAGCAACAGCGGATAGTGGGTGCAGCCAAGCACGACGACGTCGGTGCGCTTGCCCTCGCGCTTGCGGTAGACGGGCGCCACTTCATGTTTGAGTGCATCGAGATCGACGGGATAGCCCTTAAGTTTCTGCTCGGCGATTTCCGCCATGCGCCCGGCGCCGTGCAGGAAAACCTTGCAGTGATAGGCATAGGTGTGGATGAGCGCGTGAGTGTATTCGCGGCTCACCGTGCCGGGGGTCGCCAGCACGCCGATGATGCCCGACCTGGTTTGCGCCGCCGCCGGCTTGATGGCCGGCACGGTGCCGACGAAGGGCAGCTTGTAGGCGTCGCGCAATGCGGCCAGCGCGATGGTCGAGGCGGTATTGCAGGCCACCACGACGATGTGCGGATCGGTGCGCTCGATCAGCCGGCCGACGACGCGGACAATGCGGCTCGCCAGCTCCTGCTCTTTCCAGGCGCCATAGGGAAAACCGGCGTTGTCGGCAGCATAGACGAGATGGGCCTGCGGCATCTGCTGGCGCACGGCGCGGGCGACGGTCAAGCCGCCCATGCCGGAATCGAAAAGGAGGATGCGGGGAGTGGTCATTCCTTCTTCTCCCGCCGCCGTTCATGCGCCCGGGTCAGCGATGACACGATGCCGCGCAAACTTCGCACCTCCTGTTCGGTGAGTTCGGCACGCGCAAACAGGTTGCGGATATTGCGCAGCATGCCGGGCTTCTTGTCTTCGGTCTTGAAGAAGCCGGCGATGTCGAGCTCCTGTTCGAGATGGCCGAAGAAACCGTAGAGCTCTTCCTTGGTGGCAAGCCGCGTGTCGGGCGTCTGCAGGCCAGGGCCTTCGAGCGCCGGAAGTTCCGGCGTCTCCTGGCCGAGGCTCTGCGCCTCGTGGCGATACCATTCGTAGCCCATCAGCAGCACCGCCTGGGCGATGTTGATCGACGCAAAAGCCGGATTGACGGGGGCGGTGACGATCACATCGGCCAGCGACACCTCGTCGTTGTTGAGGCCCCAGCGTTCGCGCCCGAACAGGATCGCCAGCTTCTGGCCGCCGGTCATGCGGGCGCGCATGTCGTGCCCCGCCTGCTCCGGGGTGATCACTTCCTTGATCATGCCGCGCGGCCGCGCCGTCGTGGCATAGACGTAGTTCACGTCGGCGAGCGCCGCGGGCAGCGTGTCGAACACCGTAGCGCCTTCGAGAATCCAGTTGGCGCCAGAAGCGGTGGAGGCCGCACGCTCGTTCGGCCAGCCGTCGCGCGGGTCGACGATCCGCAATTCGTGCAAGCCGAAATTGGCCATGGCTCGGGCCGCCGTGCCGATATTCTCGCCCAGCTGAGGGTTCACCAGCACTACGGCGGGGGCCGGGCTCAGCACCTGATTTCGGCTCTTGTCGGTTCCTGCCATGGCGCAGCGGATAGCCGGAAATGCCTGATTTCAAAAGTGGTTTCGCCGGAGCGGCCGGCGCGCGCCGTCAGTTTGGAGTTGTAATAGTTCTAAACTGCTGATTTTGAAGATGATTCATAAAATATGCGGTTGACTTGCCAGGTCCATTATCATATCCGACCAAAATACTCGGATTAGCTACTGAAAGGTTTCGCCATGTCCCGTGCTGTGCTTGCCATCTTCTCACTCACGATGATCGCAACTGCCGCAATGGCCGACGACGTGACGACCTACCAGATCAGCCTGAAGGACAAGAGTTTCACGCCGGCGGAACTGAAGGTGCCGGCCGGCAAGCCGTTCATCATCAAGTTCTCCAACGGTAACGCCGCCCCGGCCGAGCTTGAGGCCAAGGATTTGCAGATCGAAAAAGTCGCGGCTGGAAATTCGGAAATCGTGGTAAGGGTCAAGGCCCAGCAGCCCGGCAAATATCTTTTCGTCGACGAGTACCAGGAAGACGTCGCGAAGGGCTATATTGTCGTCGAGTAGAGTTGAAGGATCGGCCCGGTGATCGGTGCAGCTATCATCGTCTTCCGCGAAATCATCGAAGCGGGATTGATTGTCGGCATCGTGCTGGCGGCAACGCAGCGCGCGCCCGGCGCGCGTCTGTGGATCGCCGGCGGTGTGCTTGCCGGCATTCTCGGCAGCTGCGTGGTTGCGGCCTTCACCGGCGCGATCGCCGCCACCTTCAACGGTTTCGGCCAGGAGATGTTCAACGCCAGCATTCTGGCGGCGGCCGTGGTGATGCTGACGTGGCACAATGTCTGGATGGCGCATTACGGGCGCACCATGGCGGCTGAACTGCACGAGACGAGCCGCTCGATCGTCGAAGGCCATAAATCGCTGGCGATGCTGGCTACGGTGGTCGGCATTGCCGTGTTGCGCGAAGGCGCCGAGGTTGTCCTGTTCCTGTATGGCGTGGCAATCAGCGCCGGCAGCACGGCGGGCGGACTGGCGGCCGGCGGCGTGCTGGGGCTGGTGCTCGGTGCGGGCGTCTCGATTCTCACCTATCGCGGGCTGTTGCGCATTCCCACCCGCTACTTCTTCGTGGTCACCAGCTGGCTCATCACCTTCCTTGCAGCCGGCATGGCAGCGCAGTCGGTGGCGTTCCTGGAACAGGCGGGCACCGTCACCGCCTTGCAGCAGACGGTGTGGAACACCTCCGGCATCCTGTCCGAGGGATCGATCCCCGGCCGCATCCTGCACACGCTGATCGGCTACAGCGACCAACCGACGCTGATGCAGCTGATCGTCTATCTGGCGACGCTGGCGGCGATCATCATACTCACCCGGCTGACGCGTCCGGCCGCGCGGCAGCCGGCGGTGCCGGTGTCGGCGGAATAGCTACCTGCCCCGATCGAGACGCCGCGCCGTTCTGAGTTCCGGAAAGGCTCGCGACCACAGGGCGGCAACACCCATGGTGCCGACGCCGCCGATCACCACGGCGGTGACGGCGCCCAGCCAGGCTGCCACCAGACCGGCGCGGAATTCACCCAGCTCATTCGAGGCCCCGATAAACACGCGGTTCACGGCGTTGACGCGGCCGCGCACATCATCCGGCGTCCACAGCTGCATCAGTGTCTCGCGGATGTAGACGCTCACCATGTCGCAGGCGCCCATCAGCACCAGCGCCGCGATGGAGAGCGGCGTCCAGGTTGACAGCCCGAAGACCACGGTGAACAGCCCGAAGGCTGCCACAAAACC
>CAYYKK010000537.1:0-3149 GCA_964467935.1 uncultured Polyangiaceae bacterium | reverse complement strand
CCCCCGCAGCGCCCGCTCCGGGGGCAGGCGCGGGAGGCGTCGCGAAGTCGCCGCCTGCGCCGACGGGTCCGCTGCCCGCGGCGGACGATCCCGGCGCAGGTCCGGCGGGCGCGCCCGGCCAGCCCGACGACGCGGAGCCCGGAGACAAGCACGTCCAGCTCCCCCTCACCGAAGCCGAGATGGCGCGCGGTCTCGTCATCTCCGCGGTCACCATCCGCGGCAACCCGCGCATCCCCGAGGAGGACATCCGCACGTACCTGACGCGCATGCGCGTGGGCAAAGAGTTCACCCCCGAGGGCATGCAGAAGGACGTGCGCGAGCTCTGGAAGTCACTCTACTTCGAGGACATCCAGGTCGATCTCGTCCGCAAGGACACGGAGTGCTCGATCACGGTGCGCGTCGCCGAGCGGCCGACGATCAAGGCGATCGAGTTCAGCGGCAACAAGGCGATCGACAACGACGACCTGACCGAGGCGCTCAGCGTCGAGGTGAAGGTCGGCTCGATCGTGAGCTACTCCGCGATCCGACGCGGCGTGCAGAAGCTCCGCGACAAGTACGCGGAGGAGGGCTTCTTCCTCGCCGAGGTCGACTCGCAGATCGTCGCGCAGAAGGGCAACACCGTCACCCTCAAGCTCTCGGTGCGCGAGCACCAGCAGGTGACGGTTCGCCGCATCAACTTCCTCGGCAACAACTCCGTCCCCGACTCCGAGCTGCGGGACGTGATGATCACGGGGCACGCGAGCTTCTTCGACTTCGGATCGGGCGGCTCGTTCCGCGCCGACGCGTTCGAGCGCGACGTGCTCGTGATCAACGCTCTCTACTACGACCGCGGCTTCCTCGCGGTGCAGGTGGCGACGCCCCGCGTCCAGCTCACGCCCGACCGCACCGGCATCGAGATCACCATCCCGATCACCGAGGGGCCTCGGTTCAAGATCCGCAGCATCAAGGTCTACGAGCACGACGCCGACGGAAAGGAGATCGAGCCGCTCGGCGGGCGCCGCGCGCTGCGCGAGCTCATCCGGTCGCGACCGGGCGACTGGTTCGATCGCGGGGCGCTCTCCGCAGACATCGGCAAGATCCAGACGCTCTACCGAGACGCCGGCTACGCCCTCGTCGACGTGCCGATGGACAACGACGTCGATCCCGACACGAACGAGGTCGACCTGCGGATCGCGGTCAAGCGCAACAAGCCGGTCAAGTTCGGTCGCATCGAGATCCACGGCAACACGAAGACGCGCGACAAGGTCATCCGCCGCGAGCTCGAGATCGAAGAGGGCAAGCTCTTCAGCGAGACGGCGCTCGAGCGCTCGAAGCGGCGCGTGACCATGCTCGGCTACTTCGAGCGCGTCGACATGTCGAACGAGCAAGGCATCGACGACCAGACGATCAACATCAACGTCGACGTCATCGAGAAGCCCACGGGCACGTTCCAGGTGGGCGCGGGCTTCTCCAGCATCGAGAGCTTCATCGCCACCGCGCAGATCCAGCAGCAGAACCTGTTCGGCACCGGGCAAGCGTTCTCGCTCAACGCGCAGATCTCCGGCCTCCGTCAGCAGATCGAGTTCAACCTCGTCGAGCCGTACCTCTTCGACACGCGGTTCTCCGGGTCGATCTACTTGTTCGATCGGCTGCTGGTCTACGATCAGTTTTCGCAGAACTCGCTCGGTAGCTCGCTCACGCTCGGCTACCCGATCATCGTGCCGTCGTTGCGCGCGTCGCTGACCTACACGCTCGAGAAGGACACGATCTCGACCGCCACCACGTCGACGTTCTTCGGCACGGCGAGCGCCGTGAGCATCTTCCGGCGCTTGCCGCTCGCGAACCTGTTCAACGACGGGCTCACGTCGAGCATCCGACCGGCGATCACCTTCGACACGCGGAACAACCAAATCTTCCCGACGAGCGGCGTCTACCTGTCGGGGTCGGTCGAGCTCGCCGCGAACTTCCTCGGCAGCCAGAACCACTTCATCAAGTACCGCACGACCGCGCGCTTCTACTACCCCATCACCGAGGGCATCATCCTCCGCTTCAACTCCGAGGCGGGCGCGGTGACGAGCCCCGATCCGCAGGGCGTGCCGATCTTCGCGCGCTTCTATCTCGGCGGCATCTACGACCTCCGAGGCTTCCGCCTGCGGACGGTCGGGCCGCGGCTGCCGCTGCGGGACAGCCTCGACGAGAACGCCGCGCCGATCGCGAACGGCGCGGTCATCGGCGGCAACCTCATGTACTACCAGAACCTCGAGATCGAGTTTCCGATCATCGAGGCGGTGCAGGTCCGCGGCGTCGTGTTCACCGACCTCGGCAACGCTTGGAACCTCGAACAGCTCTACTGCGACGCGGCCCCGGCTTCGCCGTTCAACGTGACGAACCCCTGCTTCAAGGCGTCGAGCCTGTTCAACGTGCGCACGTCTTGGGGCTTCGGCATCCGTTGGATCTCGCCGCTCGGCCCGCTCCGCTTCGAGTGGGGCTTCCCCTTCAAGCCGCTGCCCTACGAAGAGTCGAACGTCTTCGAGTTCACGATCGGCAACTTCTTCTGACGCGCGCGCGGTGCGCTCCGCCGGAGCGCTCGCCCGCGTCGAGGGGGTCGAGAAGGGATGGCGCGCGCCGACGTGCGGCTCTACCTTGAGCGATACGCATGCCCGCAGAGCCTCAGCTCACGTTCGGTCTCCCCAAGCCAGGCAAGGCGCTCCTCGGCCTCATGGTCGCGATCGGCGCGATCTGGGTCTTCTTCGCCGCGGGCCTGAACTGGGCCGGCGCCGGCGAGCAGGCCTTCGCGTGGGTCGTCGGCAGCGACGGCATCCTCCACGGCGAAGTGTGGCGTGTCTTCACCTCGCCCCTCGTCCAGAAGCCGAGCGGCAGCGGCTCGGTGAGTCACCTCCTCACCGGCCTGATGGGGCTCTACTTCCTCGGCGCCAGCCTCGAGGAGCGGTGGGGATCGCGGCGCTTCTTCCTCTTCGTCTACGGCTCCGGCGTCTTCGCCGCGGCGGTCCAGGGCGTCGTGGGTGGGCTGCTGCCGCAGGTGCACCAAGACGTGTTCTTCGGCGCGCTCGGGATGGTCGACGCCGTCGCGGTCGCGTGGGCGCTGTCCTTCAAGAGCTCGCAGGTGCGCCTCTTCTTCGTCCTCCCCGTGCGCGGGCTCGGGCTGCCCC
>CAYYKK010000536.1:0-3162 GCA_964467935.1 uncultured Polyangiaceae bacterium | reverse complement strand
CACGTAGTCGAGCCCCACCGACGCGAAGAACGCGATGCTCTTCGGATCGCCGCCGTGCTCGCCGCAGATGCCCAATTTGATCCCAGGGCGCGCCGCGCGCCCCTTCTCCACCGCCATGCGCACGAGCGCGCCGACCCCGGTGACGTCGATCGTCTGGAAGGGATCGTCGGTGAGGATGCGGTGCACCACGTAGTGCGGCAGGAAGGTTCCGGCGTCGTCGCGGCTGTAGCCGAACGTCATCTGCGTCAGGTCGTTCGTCCCGAAGCTGAAGAACTGGGCCTCCTTCGCGATCGCGTCGGCGACGAGCGCGGCGCGCGGCACCTCGATCATCGTGCCCACGAGGTACGCGACCGAGACGCCCTGCTCCTTCATGACCGCTTGGGCCGTGCGGACGACGATGTCGCGCTGATCGACGAGCTCCTCGGGCGTGCCGACGAGGGGCACCATGATCTCGGGGTGCACGTGGATGCCCTCCTTCGTGAGGGCGCACGCCGCCTCGAAGATCGCGCGCGACTGCATCTCGGTGATCTCCGGGTGCGTGATGCCGAGCCGGCAGCCGCGATGGCCGAGCATCGGGTTCGCCTCGTGGTGCTGCGCGACCCGCATGCGCAGCCGCTCGGGCGAGATACCCATCTCCTTCGCGAGCTCCACGATCTGCTCGTCCTCGTGCGGGAGGAACTCGTGGAGCGGCGGATCGAGCAGCCGGATCGTCACCGGCAGGCCCTCCATCGCCTGGAGGATCCCGCGGAAGTCGTCGCGCTGGAACACGATGAGCTGCTCGAGCGCGGCCTTCCGCTCCGAGGCCGACTCGCTCAGGATCATCCGGCGCATCTCCTTGATGCGCTGGGGCTCGAAGAACATGTGCTCGGTGCGGCAGAGGCCGATGCCCTGCGCGCCCAGATCGCGCGCGACCTTCGCGTCCTTCGGCGTGTCGGCGTTCGTGCGCACGCCGAGCGAGCGCGTCTCGTCGACCCAACCCATGAAGCGCTTGAAGTCCTCGCTGATCCGCGCGTCCGCGAGCGACACCGCGCCCGAGATGACCTCGCCCGTCGTCCCGTTGAGGCTCACCACGTCGCCCTCGCGCACGGTGGTCTTGCCGTTCGTGAGGGTCTTGGTGCCGTAGTCGATGACGATGTCTCCGCAGCCGGCGACGCAGGGGCGACCCCAGCCGCGCGCGACGACCGCGGCGTGGCTCGTCATGCCGCCGCGCGTGGTGAGGATGCCCTGCGCGGCGTGCATGCCGCCCACGTCCTCGGGGCTCGTCTCGACGCGCGCGAGGATGACCTTCTCGCCCTTCGCCGCCGCGGCCTCGGCGTCCTCGGCGTTGAACACGAGCTTGCCCACGGCGGCGCCCGGCGAAGCGGGCAAACCCTTCGAGAGCACGCGCCCCTCCTTGCGGTACGCCTGCTCGTCGGCGAAGTGCGGGTGGAGCATCTGATCGAGGTGCGCGGGCTCGACGAGGTTCAGGACCGCGTAGTCGTGGTTGCAGATCCCCTCCTCCACGAGATCGACCGCGACGCGGAGCGCGGCGGCGCCGGTGCGCTTGCCGTGGCGCGTCTGGAGCATGAAGAGGCGCCCTTCCTGCACCGTGAACTCGACGTCCTGCATGTTCTTGAAGTGCCGCTCGAGGCGCTGCGAAATGGCGAGCAGCTCCTTGTAGACCTCGGGCATCTTCTGCTCGAGGGCGGCGACCGGATCGGGGGTGCGGATGCCGGCGACGATGTCCTCGCCCTGCGCGTCGGCGAGGTACTCGCCGTAGAGCTCCTTCGCGCCGGTCGACGGGTTGCGCGTGAAGCACACGCCGGTGCCGCTCGTCGGGCCCATGTTGCCGAAGACCATCGCTTGCACGTTCACCGCCGTGCCCGCGAGGTTCCGGATCTTCGCGACCTCGCGGTACTTGATGGCGCGATCGCTGTTCCAGCTCTGGAACACGGCGCCGATGGCGCGCGCGAGCTGCTCCTTCGGATCGCTCGGGAACATGTGCCCCGTCTCGCGGCGATAGACGGCCTTGAAGCGGTTGACGAGCTCGCGCAGATCTCCCTCGTCGAGATCGCGGTCGGTCTTCTTGCTCCGTTCGTTCTTGAGGGCGTTCATCGCAGCGTCGAACGCGTGCCGATCGACGCCGACCACCACGCACGCGAACATCTCGAGGAAGCGGCGATAGCAGTCCCACGCGAAGCGCCCGTTCTGCGTCTTCTTCGCCAGCGCGAGGACCACGTCGTCGTTCATGCCGAGGTTCAGGATCGTGTCCATCATGCCGGGCATGCTGACGGCGGCGCCGGAGCGGACCGACACGAGCAGCGGCTCGTCCGCGTCGCCGAAGCGCGAGCCCATCGCCTCCTCGAGCGCCGCGACCGCGAGGTCGATCTCCGCCTTCACCGCGTCGGGGAGGCTGCCGCCCGCCGAGAGCGAGACGGCGCAGACCTCCGTCGTGATCGTGAAGCCGGGCGGCACGGGCAAGCCCGCGTTGGCCATCTCGGCGAGGTTGGCGCCCTTGCCGCCGAGCAGATCGCGCATCGTCGCGCGGCCTTCGGTGCGGCCCAGCCCGAATCGATAGACGTACTTGGTGCTCACGGGCGCGAGCCTAGTACGGCGCTCGTCCGGCGGCGGCGGTTTGTGCACCGCTTCGCCTCGTGCCGAAACGTCGGCTATCCTCAGGTCGATGCGAGCTCTCGTGTGGGCGTGTTGCCTGATGTTCCTTTGTGCAGCATGTGGTCGCTCGCGCGGCCCCGAGTGCCCGAGCGCGGCGGGCGACGCGAAGCACGGCGCGAAGACGGCGGGCACGGCCGTCGTGACCAGCGGGGAGACCGCGCTGAGCGGCCTCGAGACGTTCGGCAAGACGGTCGGCGGCTACGTCCAAGGCGGCAAGGCCGAGGCGAAGAAGAACTGGAACGAGGGCAAGAAGAAGACGTCCGAGACCGCGAAGACCGGCGCCGGCGACACGAAGCAAGAGGCGAAGAGCGGCGACTGCGACTGACGGGCTCGGTCGAGCTCGCGCGAAGACGCCTCTCTGTTGCCATGGCAATTCAAACTCGGTTTCACAAGCCGGAGACGACGATCGGCTCGTGCGCGCAGGGCACCTGGTGGTCGCACGCGTCGGCGGCGACGAAGCCGAGCTGACCCGCCTCGTCGTCCCCCCAGCACGCGACCCGACCCGCGCGG
>CAYYKK010000535.1:0-3162 GCA_964467935.1 uncultured Polyangiaceae bacterium | reverse complement strand
GCATCCTCACCCTCAAATTCGACCTCGGCCTCTTCGAGAACCCCCGACTCCCCTCGCCCGGGCTCGACGCCGTGGTGGGCAGCGGAGCGCACTCCGACCTCAACCTCGAGATGGCGCGGCGCTCGCTCGTGCTGCTGGAGAACGACGGGGTGCTGCCGCTCGGCGGGACAGCGCCGCTCACGGCCGCGGATCCGGTCCGCGTCGCCGTCGTGGGTCCGCTCGCCGACGACGCGCAGACGCAGCTCGGCGACTGGGCCGGCGGATCCGGACAGGCCGGCTGGCTGGACGGCCAGCCCCGAGAGATGATCACCACGGTGCTGGACGGTCTGCGCGCGGTCGACGGACTGGCCGTACGGCACGCGCACGGCGCCGACATCCTCACCCTCGAGGACGATCCGCTCGGCGCCACCTTCCCCGACGGCCAGCCCCGCCCGCAGGTGGTCGTGCCCGCGGAGCCGGATCCGCGTCTCCTCGCCGAGGCGGTGCGGGCCGCGGAGGCGGCCGACGTCGTCGTGGCGGTCGTCGGCGACCGGATCGAGCTCGTCGGAGAGGGCCGCTCCACCGCGACCCTCGAACTCATCGGAGCCCAGAACGCCCTCCTCGACGCCGTGATCGCCACCGGGACACCCGTGGTCGTGGTGCTGCTGGCGTCGAAGCCGCTCGTGCTCCCGGCATCCGCGTCGAGGGCCGCCGCCGTGATCTGGGCGGCGAACCCCGGCATGCAGGGCGGGCGCGCGATCGCCGAGCTCCTCACCGGCGCGATCGAGCCGCAGGGGCGGCTGCCGATCTCGTTCGCGCGGCACGTCGGCCAGCAGCCGACCTACTACAACCAGATCCGCGGACAGCACGGCACGCGCTACGCCGATCTCACGCAGGCGCCGGCATGGACCTTCGGCGAGGGCCTCTCGTACACGACCGTGGAGTACTCCGCGCTCGCGCTGGTGTCGTCGTCGCTCGGTGCGGACGACACGATCGTCGCCGAGGTGACGGTGGCCAACACCGGCACCCGCCCGGTGCGCGAGACCGTGCAGGCGTACGTGCGCGACGTCGTCACGAGCACGAGCTGGACCGACAAGGAGCTCAAGGCGTACCGCCAGGTCGACCTCGCCCCGGGGGAGTCGCGCCGGGTCGTGATCGAGCTGCCGGTCGCCGACTGCACGATCGTGGACGCCGCGGGCGTCCGCCGGGTCGAACCCGGTGCCTTCGAGCTGCTGGTGGGTCCGTCGTCGCGCGACGAGGTGCTCCTCACCGCGGCCTTCGAGGTGGGGGCCTGACCGTCGGATCCGACAATTCGTCCGGAATCCTTGCAAAAGTTTCCGCCCGACGGATCCGCTCTGCTTGGATGACCTGGTGCGAACGACTGATGAGGACACCGGCTTCCGGCCCGGAGCGCTGATCTGGCTCGCCGTCGCGACCTTCTCGATGGGCATCGACGGCTACGTGCTGGCCGGGCTGCTGCCGCAGATCGCGACGGATCTGCGCGTCGACGCCGCGGCCGCCGGCCAGCTGATGAGCGTGTTCGCGGTGACCGGCGCCGTGGCGGGACCGCTCCTGGGCGCGCTCACCGGACGCTGGGAGCGCAAGTCCACGATCGTGCTGTCGCTCGGCGTGTTCGTGCTCGGCAATCTGCTGGTCGCCCTGGCTCCGACGTACTTCTGGGCGATGACCGGGCGCGTGATCTCGGCAGTCGGCGGAGCGCTGCTGAACGCGGTGATCGGCTCGTACGTCATCGCGCGCACGCCCGAGCAGTACCGTGGGCGCGCGCTCGCGCTGGTCATGGGAGGCTTCCTGTTCGCGACCGCGCTCGGCGTGCCGGTCGGGCTCGTGATCGGGCAGGCCGACTGGCGGATCCCGCTGTACCTCGTGGTGGGCGTCGGTGCCGCGGCGCTCGTCGGGATCCTGTTCAAGGTGCCCCGGCTGCACCTGCCTCCGCTGTCGCTGCGTCAGGCGCTCAGTCCGCTCACCCAGCCGGCGATCCTGTCCGTGCTGCTCGTGCCGATGGGCCTCATGTGCGCGAGCTACCTGTGCTTCACCTACGCCACGCTGATCCTCGAGCCGCGCATCGGCGTGGGCTACCCGATGATCGGGGCGCTGTTCGGCTACGGCATCGTCAGTCTCGTCGGCAACTTCGTCTCCGGTCGCGTGACCGACCGCCGCGGCCCGGTCGCGGTGCTCACCGTCATCGTCGCCACGGTGCTCGCCGCCGCCCTGCTGGGCTGGGCGGGCCTGATGCTTCCGGGCATCGCGGGAGCCGTCGCGGGCCTCGTCTGGTTCCTGGCGTGCGCGTTCTTCAACGGCGGTTCCGGCGTCGCGGCCCAGACCCGGCTGGCGACGATGGTGCCGCCCGCGGTCGCCGCGCTCGTGCTCGCCCTGAACAACAGCGCGATGATGCTCGGCAGCGCGCTGGGCAGCGCCCTCGGCGGCCTCGCCCTCGCCGCCGGCGCCCTGCCGGACCAGCTGCTGCCGCTGTCGGGGGTCGTGCTCGCCATCACCCTCGGCGTGCAGCTCACCACCGCAGTGGCGCATCGGCGCCGGGCCCGGAGCGCGGACGCGGGCGAGCTCGGCGCCTCCGTGCCCCTCCCGGAGTCGTTGAGCGAGAACCGGGCGTAGCGAGGAGCGAGACGAGACGCGGCGGTCTCTCGCGAGAGCGCCGCGTTTCGTCTCGGTCGCCTTCGGCGGCCTCGCTCGACGACCCCGAGGGGTTTCGGTCGCCTTCGGAGTTCTCGTTCGACGACCCCGAGGGGTTTCGGTCGCCTTCGGCGGCCTCGCTCGACGACCCCGAAGGAGGGTCGAGCTCGGCGGCCCGGCGGTCGTCAGCGACCTCAGCCGCGGGTGTACCAGGCCGCGGAGTCGGGGGGCAGCACCGTGCCCGCGTCCGGGGCGCTGTGCACGAGCACCGTGGCGCCCGAGGGAAGCGCGAGCGGTGCGGAGCCGAGGTTCGCCGCGATGTGCAGCTCGCCGCGGCGGAACGCGACGGCATCGGATCCGAGATCCTCCCAGACGAGCGACCCGGATCCGAGTCCGCGCTCCTTCCGCAGCCGCAGCAGCTCCCGGTAGAGGGCGAGGGTCGACGTGTCGGATCCGTCCTCCCGGGCGCGGGCGTACTCGGCCCACTCCGCCGGCTCCGGCAGCCACGAGGCCCCGGTGTCGCCGAAGCCCTCC
>CAYYKK010000534.1:0-3165 GCA_964467935.1 uncultured Polyangiaceae bacterium | reverse complement strand
TCTAGCACTGCTTGTCTGGCGCTTTAGCAGCAGGCGCGCTGAACTGTTAGCCGGTTGTCCAGCCGTCTTACGGGCTGGGTCACGCTGGCCCAGGACAACCAGGAACACATCCGAACACGCGTCTCGAAGACCATTCGACCTGCGGCCGATGTCCTTCGGAGGAGTAACCTATCCACTGATGGCGCACACCTTGCCAGCTCGGTGGTACTACGATCGCAGGCAACCTATCCACTTACTTGGGCCTCGTTGAGCCGCGAACAGGTGGACAGCATCCAAAAGCCAGTACGCGCCATGCTGAAGAACAAATCGAACGCACCGACCTCCTTCCCCAATGACGTTTGGCATGGAGCGCCAAACATGGCTGGTGTCGGCGTGGAAGATTGGTACGACCGCATCATGGCGCTGAAAACCACGATGGTCCTCGAAGCCCTCAACGAACCAACCTCGCTCACACTTGCTCTGTTGCTCCGGGAACTAGAACGGCTGCAGCGATGGCACTGCGTAACGGAACCGCCTCTGTCCACAACACGCCCGACCAGCGCTGCGCCACACTCCTATGTAGACCACCTATGGACCTGGCTTCAAGAACATGGGCTCACAATCGCCGGAGGCTCCCACTGGTCTACCGGCAGAGGCAAGGATAGGACCATCGTCAGTTGTGTCAGCACCAACAAGCGCGATCATGCCGCAGCCATGTGCCGGGCAACAGGAAAATACTGGCTGAGTGACCTGGTGGAAGACGACGGACGGACTCTGCGCGCAGAGCTCAGACATATCATCACCGCCGAACGCATACGAGGGCCCATGCAAAAACGGCTGGCAGCGCTTTTAAACCTACTAAGGGAGACTGCCAGTATCGACATGCTAGATCGCGCCCTAGCTCCAGGCCTGCACCTGCAAGACAAGACTGCATACTGCTTGGTAATCCCAAATCCGTCTCAAGAAGCCGGTTACACCCAAGAAGACGAAGATGTCCTGCCAGCACACAAAGTAAGTGCTCGTCTCGGAACCACGCTGCTGACACTACACTCCGCAGGCGCTCCCCTTCTGGTATTCTCCGACGGATCTATTATCTCCCGCACATCCCGACAAGAGGGCAGGTTCGCTTGGTTTGCAGGGGCTAAGCTCAATGGTAAGACGACCCGAGATATATGGGCATGCGGCGAACTGGTGAAAGAGATCTCCAGCTCGACAAGGGCTGAAGCAGCGGGCCTGTTGGCGGCGATGCACACGCTCCAGGGTTACTGGGACGGCGCGGTGGAACACACGGTGGACAACCAGGCAGTCATGCTGTTGTATGCTAGGTGCACGAGTTTCACGGCTCCAGACTGGCTCCGTCAGCCGGACAAAGACATCTGGCGCGAGATATGCAAGGCGAAAAAGGCATGGCAGGGCAAGTACACGGTTCACTGGCACAGGAGTCATCCCGAAAGGAGGGCACCACAGTCGACGTGGTCCCCTGAGGACCACGGAGTGTTTGACGCCGACCACCTGGTCACCACCGAGCAACAGACAGGTACCCTATCAGATGCAACGATAACAGGCAAGGAGAGGCTACCCTTTGTCCTGAAAGTCAATACGCGGGAGGTGAACACCAATGTACCTGTATTCTTACGCCAGCATTACCTCGGGCGCCGCATACACCGATATGTCGCCTCCAAGGGAGCTGCTGGGTTGGACTGGGCTTCGTGGAACCCTTCGGGTGCTATGCAGCAGCAATCCAGCGCTTGGTGCCGTGTGCAAGTAGCCAAAATGGTTTGGGGCTGGTTAGCCACAGCGAAGACGATCGCAAGGCGTGAAGGACATAATGAAGACACATGCCCATGCTGCGGTCAAGAGCAAGAATCCAACTGGCACATGTTCGCCATGTGCCGACATCCAGACCTGGTCCAAATACGCCAACACTGGGTGCGTTCCATCGGCGCCGTGTTTTGCACAGCACTCCCGCCAGAAGCATGCGCGGCAATCGGCTCACTATGGCGACTCGAAGCGGACGGCACGGTGGCGACATGGACGTTCGCAGATCACGACCCCTTCCCAGAAGCCGACACCACAGGTGAACAGACTAGCCGTTTCCAGGACGCTGTCAACAAGGCGGCGCGCCTTGGGCCACAACGGCTATGGGTAGGTCTCTTACCTCAAGAATGGAACGACGCAGTTGCCACTACATTCCAAGTGAGCCACAAGGATAGTCAACGTCTGTCGAAACAGCTTGCGAACGTGTGCAGGGAATATTCCGCCCAAATGTGGGCTGCTCGGAATGCCGTCGTTCATACGGCGACTGGGAATGCCAACGGCAAGGAACGAGAGCGAATAGAGAGGGCCATAGGCCGCGAGTTGGAGAACAGTACAGATTTGCCTGCAGGGCTGCGCGATGAGATTCCACATTGGCCGCTACGACGCCAAAAAGAATGGCTCCGCAAACGCCAGGCAGCGAATCTCCGCAGGCGACTCGGCAGCGAACGGCAAATGCGACTCACCGAAGGGTGCCTTGAGCGCTCAACATCTATCAGCAAGCGGCCGTCGCTACTACGCGAACGACGAGGCCACCAGCAAGAGGGTCCACTGACCAACAACGCCGCTGAGAACACTGCGACTTTGCAGCAAAGTCCTCCACCCGCAGCAGCAGCACGCGACCCTGCCCCAGGACCCTCCTCCTTGGCGATGACAACGGATGCTAATGAAGGCACGGCCGCCCACCAGAGACCCGCCGTCTGTGCGCCACCGGAGACGCACGCGCACACACGGTTAGGTCTAGGAGTAGGGTTAGCTGTGGCGAACCCTGACTCGCCAGCGCTCAGCGCGGAAGCCGGGGTCAGCCGCAGCACGCAACAGGATGCACGCAGGCCGCACCGCACAACAGCCACGGTTGCTCGGAACCCACCCCGGCAGGCACGTGGTGGAGGCGGTCGTAGACAAGGCAACCCGGACCACAAGCAGCGCTCCATCCTGGACTTTTTACCTCGTCGCAGGGATCGCAACCGCGAAGGTGTTGGATAAACTACAAGTAATGGCGGCTAGGGGGGTCCGTAAGTGGCCCTTGCCTAATAGCACACCTAGCCCCCCTGGCCGGCTCTGCCGGCCAGGTAATAAAAAGACGTAAACACACATACCTGTATTCTTACGCCAGCATTACCTCGGGCGCCGCATACACCGATATGTCGC
>CAYYKK010000533.1:0-3180 GCA_964467935.1 uncultured Polyangiaceae bacterium | reverse complement strand
ATGCGCGCGGGCCAGCCGGCGACCTCCATCGCGACGGCGTCGCCGCGCTCGTTCACCGCCGAGACGCGCACGGCGCGCGCCCGCGGGACGAGCGCCATGTAGCCGGGGATGCTGAGGCAGCCCTCGAAGAACGTCGCCTCTTCCGCGTCGACGATCGTGAGCACCGGGTTCACGAGCACCGTGAGCGGGACGGGCACCCTGCCGCGCAGCTCGCGCTCGGCCGGCGAGAGCTTCGCCATGAGCCGCTCGCCGTCCTCGAAGACGACGACGCGCTTCGACACGCCGATCTGAGGCGCCGCGAGCCCGACGCCCGGCGCTCTCCGCATCGCGTCGACCATCTTGCGCGACAGCTCCACGAGGGCGCGCGATCCGAGCTCCTCGGGCGACACCTCGGCTGCTCTCGCGCGGAGGACGGGGCGACCCGCGTGGACGATGTGTGCCTTGCTCATCGATCGCCGCGACAATGTTAGCCGAGCGACGCTGCGACGGCGAGCGGAGCTCCCCGAGTTTGCTAAGCTCCGCGCCCTATGACCCACCACGTGGTTCTCATCCCCGGCGACGGCATCGGTCCGAGCATCGCCGACTCGGTGAAGAAGATCTTCGAGAAGGCCGGCGCTGACATCCAATGGCACGAGGAGGTCGCCGGCGTGACGGCCCTCGCGCGCGGCAAAGACGTGATGCCGAACGAGACGCTCGAGGCCATCGAGCACTACAAGCTCGCGCTGAAGGGGCCGTGCTCGACGCCCGTCGGCGAGGGCTTTCGGAGCGTGAACGTCTCGCTCCGCAAGCGCCTCAACCTCTACGCCGCCGTGCGACCGGTGAAGTCGATCCCGGGCGTCCCGACCCGCTTCGAGAACGTCGACATCATCATCATCCGCGAGAACACCGAGGGCCTCTACAGCGGCGTCGAGAACGAGGTCATCCCCGGCGTCGTCATGAGCATGAAGGTCGCGAGCGAGCAGGCGTGCACGCGCATCGCCCACTGGGCCTTCCGGTTCGCGACCCGCCGGCGCCGCCGCAAGATCACCGCGATGCACAAGGCGAACATCATGAAGCTGACCGACGGGCTCTTCATTCGGAGCGCGCAGCACGTCCACCGCACCGAGTATCCGAACATCGACTACGATCAGATGATCATCGACGCGGGCTGCATGAAGATGGTGCAAGACCCGACCAAGTTCGACATCCTCTTGCTCGAGAACCTCTACGGCGACGTGATGAGCGATCTGTGCGCCGGCCTGGTCGGCGGACTCGGCGTCGTCCCCGGCGCGAACATCGGCGACCACTGCGCGGTGTTCGAGGCGGTGCACGGCTCGGCGCCGGACATCGTCGGCAAGGGCATCGCGAACCCCCTCGCGCTCCTCATGAGCGCGGTGATGATGCTCGACCACGTCGCCGAGGAGAAGGACGACGCGACCGTCGGGAAGGTGGCGACGAAGATCCGCTCCGCCTACGAGCGCGCGCTCGCCGAGGGCATGAAGACGCGGGACCTCGGCGGCGAGCTCGGGACCGACGCGTTCACCGACGCGGTCATCGATCGGCTCGACGGCTGAGCGACGCGATCCCCGGGGGGGGGCGCTAGCGCGCGTAGTCGCGGCTGATGATGCCGGCCTGCGCGAGCTGCTTCAGGTGCATGTCGAAGGTCTGCATGCCGTAAGGCGAGACCCCCTTCTCCATCACGTCCTTGAGCGGCGGGTTCTGCTCGGGTCGGCGGATCGACTCGCGCGCGGTGCCGCTCGCGACGAGCAGCTCGACGACGAGCTGCAGGCCCGTGCCGTCGCGCTTCGGCACGAGCCGCTGGGCGACGATGCCGACGAGCGACTCGCTGAGCCGCTCGCGCAGATCGACCGCGTCGGGCGCGAGCGCCATCATGCGGGTGACCGTGCGCGACACGTCGGGGGTGTGCATCGTCGTCAGCACGAGGTGGCCCGTCTCGGCGGCCTGCAGCGCCGTCTCGAGCGTCTCGCCGTCGCGGACCTCCCCGACCAAGATCACGTCGGGATCTTGTCTCAGCGCCGAGCGCAGCGCCGCGCCGAAGCTCTTCGTGTCCTGGCCGAGCTCGCGCTGGCTCACGCCGGAGCGGCTGTCGGTGTGGACGAACTCGATCGGATCTTCGATGGTGATGATGTGCTTCGGGTAGCTCTGGTTGATGTGCCCGATGAGCGACGCGAGCGTCGTGCTCTTGCCGTGCCCCGTCGCTCCGACCACCGCGACGAGCCCGCGCGGCGCGCCGGCGACGGCGCGGACCGCCGCGGGGAGACCGAGCTCGTCGAAGGTCGGGATCTTGAGCGGGATCGATCGCATGACGATCGCGATGGAGCCGCGCTGGCGGTAGACGTTGACGCGGAAGCGACCGAGCCCCGGCGCGTCGTAGGCGAGATCGGTCTCGGAGAGCGCGGTGAGGTCGTCGACGCCGCGACCGCGCAGCAGGAGCCGCGCGAGCGCGTCGGTGTCCTCGGGCCGGATCTTGTCGACGCGGAAGTAGACGAGATCGCCTCGGACGCGGGCGCCGGGGGGCTGACCCACCTTGATGTGGATGTCGCTCGCGTTGGCCGCCAAGGCCTTTCCGAGGAGCTGATGGAGAAACTGCTCGGATGCGTACGGGGTCGACACGCGCGCGAGAGTAGCGACGCCTTCGGCCCATTTCGAGGCTTTTCTGCGCGCGCCCCGAACCCGCGCGCGGTAGCTCAGAGCGCCGGGATGTCGGCCCTGGCGACGAAGCCGCGGTCGGCCAGGCGACCGAGGAGGGTGATCGCCAGCGCGCGCTCGCGCTCGGCCCGCGTCCCATCCTTCGCGAGCAGGAGGAGATCGGCGACCGCCGCGTGCATCCCGTCGGGATCGAGCAGCTCGTCGATGCGCCGAGGTTGCTCGGTCCCACGCGAAAGGGCGTCGAGCAGCTCGAAGGCGTCGTCCCCGCTCGGGATCGAGCGCGCGAGGGCGACCACGGGGCGGAACGCCAGATCCAGGTCGCGCGCGTAGGGGATCGCCGAGAGCGCCGTCGGCCTCGCGGCTGGATCGGCCAGCGCGGCGACGAGCGCGCTCGCGCCGGCGTGCTCTCCGAGCGCGACGAGGTCGACGGTGTCGTGCGAGGCGGCGGCCCGCACGAAGACCGGATCATGGCTCAGATCCCGTGGCGGGCTCGCCGGGGTCGTCGCCGGCGCCGCGACGCTGGCGGAGACC
>CAYYKK010000532.1:0-3222 GCA_964467935.1 uncultured Polyangiaceae bacterium | reverse complement strand
CGCACGAGTCGCTCCTTGCTCTCGTCCGGCATGCGCGCGCCGAGCGGGTTGCAGAAGTTCGGGGTCACCAAGATCGCGGCGATGGGCGTCCGCTCGAGCGCCTCCTCGAGCGCGTCGACGTCCATGCCGGTGCGCGGGTGCGCAGGGATCTCGAGCGCGCGAAGCCCCATCTCCTCGATGAGCTGCAGGAGCCCGAAATACGCGGGCGTCTCCACCGCGACGGTGTCGCCCGGCTTCACCACCGCACGCAGACAGAGGTGCAGCGCCTCCATCGCGCCGATGGTCGTGACGATCTCTCCCTCGTCGAGCGCGAGCCCCCAGGAGAGGCTGCGCTTCGCGATCTGCCTCCGCAGCGTCGCGAGCCCCGGGGGCGCGTCGTACGATCCGCCGGCGGTGCTCGTCTCGCGCGCGATCGCCGACAGCGTGCGGTTCAGCGTGCGGATCGGCAGCAGCTCGGGCGACACGCTCGCTGCGCCGAGCGGCACGACCGACGGCTCGCTCATCGAGGCGAGCAACGTCGCGACGCCGTCCGACACGGACACGCGCGCGGGCGCGACGCGCATCCGAGGCGTCCGCGGAACGCGCATCACGCCCTCGGCGCGTCGGACGAAGTGGCCCGACTTGGGGCGGACCTCGACCAGCCCTTCGTTCTCGAGCTTCATGTACGCGGCGAGCACCGTCGCGATGCTCACGCGCCGATCGCGGCTCGTGCGGCGCACCGACGGGAGGCGATCGCCGGGCCTGAGCGCGCCACGCGCGATGAGCCCGGCGACGTCGGAGGCCAGCCGCTCGTAGAGGAGGTTCTCGTCCGGGGAGCGCATGCCCCCACTCTAGCGGAGACGGCGCGAAGGACCATGACAGATGGGGTGACGCACCACCATGACAGAGCATCACTGTACTGGTCCACCCGATGCGACTGTGTCATGGCGGCGACCAGGAACGGCGCCATCATCGTCGCGTGACCACCACGCCGATCCCCCTCGCCGTCCGAGGTCCGCTCCCGGGGCGCTTCGCGCGCGTCCCGCTCCCGGTCGTCCTCAGCCTCGCCGCCGTCTACGTCGTGTGGAGCTCCACGTATTTGGCGCTGCGCTACGTCGTCGACGCGTTGCCGCCGATGCTCTCCGCAGGCGCGCGTTACCTCATCGCAGGCGCGATCCTCCACGCCTTCCTCCGACTTCGCGGCGCGCCCGCGCCCACCCTGCGCGAGTGGCTTCGGGCGGCGCTCCCGGGCGCGCTCCTCTTCGTCTGCGGCAACGGGTTCGTCGCGATCGCCGAGCGCGACGTCGCCTCGGGGCTCGCCGCCGTCGCGTGCGCGGCCATGCCGCTGCTCGTCGCGACGTTCGGAGCGCTCGGCGGAGACCGACCCGGGCGACGCGAGTGGATCGGGCTCGGCATCGGCTTCGTCGGCGTCTTCCTCCTCGGCGCCGGCGATCTGCGCGCGTCGCGGCTCGCGGGCGTCCTGCTCCTCTTCGCGCCGGTGGGCTGGGCGCTGGGCACGCTCCTCACGAAGCGCCTGTCGCTCGCGAAGGGCGCGATGGGCGCCTCCACGCAGATGGTGACCGGCGGCCTCGCGTGCCTCTCGGTGGGCGCGCTGCGCGGCGAGGCGTGGCCGACCGCGGTCCCGCTCTCCGCGATCGCCGCGTTCGCGTACCTCGTCGTCTTCGGCTCGCTGGTGGCGTTCAGCGCCTACACGTATCTGCTCGGCGCGACGCGGCCTTCGGTGGCGACGAGCTACGCCTACGTGAACCCGCTGCTCGCGGTCGTCCTCGGCGTCGTGGTCGGTGGAGAGCGTCCGCGCGCCACGGCGTTCGCCGCCGCCATCCTCGTCGTCATCGGCGTCGCGGTGCTGGCGACCGCGCGACGCGACGCGCGAGCGCCGTTGCGATAGAGCACGACCATGAGCGAAGGCATCGATCTCCCTCCCCTCCCTCGCGAGACGCTGCTCGACGAGGCAGCGCGCGTCGCGCGGCTGGAAGCGGCGCTCCCCTCGATCCGCGCCGCCGTCGAGGGGGAGAGCGATCCCGTCGTCGTCGAGGCCACGCTCGCCTGCCTGCTCTACGAGACGTGCATCCAGTCGAACTGGTGCGGCTTCTATCGCCGCGTGGCGGAGCGCGAGCTCGCCGTGGGTCCCTACCAGGGGACGATGGGTTGCCTACGCATCTCGCTCGATCGAGGCGTGTGCGGCCGCGCCGCGCGGACCGGCGAGATCCAGCTCGTCGACGACGTGCACGCCGTCCCGGACCACATCGCGTGCGACGCGCGGAGCCGCTCGGAGCTCGTCGTCCCCGTCGCCGTCGGCGGCGTCGTGCGCGCGGTGCTCGACCTCGACTCGCCTCACCCGCGCGGCTTCTCGCAGGCCGAGGCCGCGCTCCTCGACGCCCTGCTCCAGAGCACGCTCGGCGCAGCGCACGTCGTGTGGTGATCGGCGCGCGCCCGATGCGCGGCGCCTCGCGTCGTGTCACCCCCGCCGAGCGGGCGCGAACCGGTGACCGTCAGGGCGTGATCGGCTGCGTGGGCACGACGAGCCCGTCTTGGCCCGAGGTCGCTTGGTCGACGCCGTTGCTGCCGCCTGCGCCCCCGCCTCCCGCGACGCCCGGCACGAGCATCTTCGGGAGGCCCTGCGGCGCCACGCCGCTGTAGAGCACGCCGATCGCGTGACCGCCGCGACCACCGCCTCCGGAGCCGCCATTGCCTCCGCTGCCGCCCGCGCCGCCATTGCAACCTGCTTTGGCGCCGCCGCCGAGCGCGCCGCCCGCGCCCATCGCGCCGCCCGGCTGGCCCAACTGCCCATTGCCACCTTTGCCGCCGAGCCCACCGCGCCCGAGCGAAATGGACACGTTGGTGAGCGTGACGGTGGAGCCGTGTGAGACGAGGCCGAGGCTCGACCCACCACCGCCGCCGCCGCCGCCTTGCTTGCCACCGCATCCGCCAGCGCCGCCACCGCCGCCACCGGCACCCGTGCCCGCGGCGCTCGCCTTCGAGCCGCCGCCGCCGCCACCACCTTTGCCTCGCGTGCCAGCCGAGCCATCGTGCCCGGGCGCGTTCGTGTAATCGGCGGACGTCAGCGAACCGAATTCGGTCGCGGCGGCGCCCGGGCCAGGCGCCATGTCGGTGCCATTGTCGCCGGGGTTCACGCCTCCATTGGTCCCGCCCACCGCGCAGTTCCATCCGACCGCGAACTCACCCGCGCCAGGCATGCCGCCGAGCCCCGTGTCACCTGCG
>CAYYKK010000531.1:0-3235 GCA_964467935.1 uncultured Polyangiaceae bacterium | reverse complement strand
TCGGCGCCCTCCCTGCCGGCGACGACGTCGCTCTCGACGATGCCCACGCGAGCGCCGATCGCGCGCGCGGTCTCGGGGTAGTCGCCCGTGATCATCACCACGCGGATGCCGGCGGAGCGGCACTCCGCGACCGCCTCGGGCACGGTCTCGCGGACCGGATCCTCGAGGCCGACGAGGCCGATCCACTCGAAGTCGAAGTCGTGCTGAGCCGCGGGCAGCGCGTCGGCGACGAGATCGGCGCGCGCGACGCCGAGGACGCGCATCCCTGCGCCCGCGAGCGCCCGGACGCGATCGCGCACCCGCGCCGCGTCGGGCGCGTCGAGGTGGCAGAGATCGACGATCGCTTCGGGCGCGCCCTTCGCGGCGATGAGGTAGCGACCGCCGCTCGGCGCATAGACGTGCGACATCGCGAGGAGCTCGGGGGCGAGCGGGTACTCGCGCAGCGGGCGCCACTCGGCGTGCACGTGCTCCGAGCCGGCGAGCGTGCGGCGCGCGAGATCGCCGAACGCGAGCTCCATCGGATCGAACGGCTCCGGCTGGCTCGCGAGGATCGCGTACTCGACGACGCGGTGGACGTCCTCGGGCAGCGCGTCCTCGTCGCCCGTCACGTCCACCGACGTGCCTCGCCCCTCGAGCCGTGCGACGCGCATGCGGTTCTTCGTGAGCGTCCCGGTCTTGTCGCTGCAGAGCACCGTCGCCGCGCCGAGGGCCTCGAGCGCCGGCATCCGCCGCGTCAGCACGTTGCTCTTCGCGATGCGCCACGCGCCGAGGGCTTGGAAGACGGTGAGCACGACGGGGAACTCTTCGGGCAGGAGCGCCATCGCGACGGTGAGGCCGGCGAGGACGCCGTGGAGCCAGTCGCGTCGAACGAGCCCGAAGACGAGCACGATGGCGAGGCAGAGCAGGAGCGCGCCGGCGGCCATGCGCTTGACGACGAGCGCCACCTCTCGCTCGAGCGCGGTGCGCTCGACGGAGACCTCGCCGAGCACCTTCCCGATGCGCCCGATCTCCGAACGGACCCCCGTCGCGGTGACCTCGAAGCGGCCGTGTCCGCCGACCACGAGGGTCCCGGAGGACACGTTCGGCCGATCGTCTCCGCCGACGTCCGAGGTCGGCGCGTCGGCGTCGGCGTCGATGAAGGGGCGCTTGCGGACGGGCACGGATTCTCCCGAGAGGAGGGACTCGTCGACGAGCAGGTTCGACGCCTCGAAGACGGTGCCGTCCGCGGGGATCCGATCACCCTCGGCGATGACGACGACGTCGCCGCGCACGACCTCTCGCCCGGCGACGCGGACGAGGCGCCCGCCGCGCTCGCAGAGCGCCCGAGGGCTCGTGAGATCCTTGAGCGCCTCGACGGCGCGCTCGGTCCTCCGCTCCTGCACGAGCGAGATGCCGACGACGATGAAGAGCATCGCGAGGAGGGTCGCGGCCTCGCCGGGATCGCCGAGGACCACGTAGAGCCCGCCTGCGGCCGCGAGCAGCAGCAGCATCGGCTCGCGCATGACGCGACCGAGCGTCCGAAGGAGGCCCGGTCGCTCGAGCGACGACAGCTCGTTCGGGCCTTCCTCGCGGAGGCGCGCGGCGGCCTGTTCATCCGTCAGCCCTGTGGCCATCGGTCGCGTAGCATAGGCGGCGCGGCGGGCCGGCGCCGAGCCCTCGGCGAACGGCCCGCGATCGTGCGCGCCCCTCGGGCCGAACGGCCCCCCAAAAAAAGAATCGGCGCCATGTCGATCCCGGCTCGCCCCGCTCGTCGCCACCACGAACGAACGGAGCCTGCGCGAGGCGCAGCCGGAGAAAGAGGAGAGACGATGAAGGTGATGGTGATCGTGAAGGCGTCTCGGAACAGCGAAGCCGGGGTCATGCCGAGCACCGAGCTGCTCGCGGCGATGGGCAAGTACAACGAAGACCTCGTGAAGGCGGGCATCCTCCTCGCGGGCGACGGGCTCACGCCGAGCAAGCTGGGCAAGCGCATCCGCTTCAGCGGCAAGGAGCGCACGGTCCTCGACGGGCCGTTCGCGGAGACGAAGGAGCTCATCGCCGGGTATTGGGTCTGGCAGGTTCGCTCGATGGAGGAGGCGGTCGAGTGGGCGCGCCGGTGTCCGGATCCGATGCCGGGGGAGGAGGCCGAGCTCGAGCTGCGTCCGGTCTTCGCGCCCGAGGACTTCGGCGACGCGTTCACGCCCGAGCTGCGGGAGGGAGAGGCGCGGATCCGGGCCGAGCTCGAGGCCAAGAAGGCGTAGGCGGCCGTGCGCGCGACCGCCGCGGGCACCACCCGGGAGATCATCGACGCGATATGGCGCATCGAGGCCGCGCGCTTGATCGGCGGGCTCGTGCGCCTCGTCCGCGACGTCGACCGCGCGGAGGATCTCGCGCAAGAGGCGCTCGTCGCGGCGCTCGAGCGTTGGCCCGAGACCGGGATCCCGGACAACCCCGGCGCTTGGCTCATGACGACGGCCAAGCACCGCGCGGTCGACGAGGCGCGCCGGCGGGCGATGATGGAGACGAAGCACGAGCAGATCGAGCGCGTCGCCCCTGGCTCGACCTCGTTCGACGAGGCGGCGCTCGACGAGGCGACCAGCGACGACGTGCTGCGGCTCATCCTCGCCGCTTGCCACCCGGTGCTCTCGCGCGACGCTCGCGCGACGTTGACACTCCGCTTGGTCGCCGGCCTCACGACGACGGAGATCGCGCGCGCGTTCTTGTCGACGGAGGCGACCATCGCGCAGCGAATCGTCCGCGCGAAGCGGACGCTGCTCGAGGCCAAGGTCCCGTTCGAGGTGCCGGCCGGCGCCGAGCTCCGCGAGCGGATCGCAGCGACGCTCGAGGTGCTCTACCTGCTCTTCAACGAGGGCTACGCGGCGACGAGCGGCGATGATTGGCTGCGCCACGACCTCTGCGAAGAGGCGATGCGGCTCGGACGCATCCTCGTCGGCCTCGTGCCGGAGGACGCGGAGGCTCACGGGCTGCTCGCGCTGATGGAGCTCCAGGCGTCTCGCGCGCGGGCGCGCGTGGGGCCCCGGGGCGAGCCGATCCTGCTGCTCGATCAGGACCGCGCTCGCTGGGATCGGCTGCTCGTCACGCGCGGCCTCGCCGGGCTCGAACGCGCCGAGGCGCTCGCTCGCCCGATCGGACCCTACACGCTCCAGGCGGCGCGCGCCGCCTGTCACGCCCGCGCTCTGCGCGCCGAGGCCACCGATTGGGGGGGCATCGTCGCGCTCTGCGCCGCGCCCGCGGC
>CAYYKK010000530.1:0-3256 GCA_964467935.1 uncultured Polyangiaceae bacterium | reverse complement strand
CCGTGAACGTTGCTCCGCCGATCAGCTCCCCGTTGGCGGGGTTGACCGCGATCGGGGAGGCGGAGGTGTAGATCGGGTCAGCCACGTCCCACCTCGAGCTCGTCGGCCGCGGCATCCGTCGGCGGCACACTGGTAATCACGACCGTCCCCCCGGGCGTGGCGGTGCCGGCGTCGATGATGCGGGTGGGGTCTGCTGGCAACGTGGCGAGGATCAGCCGCAGGAGCGACGTGAGCGCCGAGATCGCGGCCGCCTGCAGCACCACACCCCACGACACGTCCGTGAGCAGCGTCGCGCCAACGAAGCCCGCAGCGAGCGCCTGGGCGAAGGTCTTCACGACGCGCTCCGTAGCCGCGAGCCACCAGGGAAGGTCGACGCCGGATGCTTCGGGCAGACCGGCGAGGGAGGTCGCGAGGGAGGCGATGAAGCCGAGGCCGGCGGCGAGCGCCATGGTGAGCCAGGGCACGTCGGCGAGGAGGGTGGCGCCGAGGTAGGGGATGGCGATCGCGACGGCGGTGTAGACGGCGCGCAGGGTGGCGTCCTTCCACCAGGTGGAGTTGAGGAGCAGGGTCTTCATGATGTCTCCTTGTAGGGATTGGCGCGGATCCACGCCGGGGGGATGGTGTCCTCGATCTCCGCGATGTCTGCGGGGTCGAGGTTGGGTCCTTCGGGGGTGGGCCATTGGCGTGCGATCGCGCGGAGGATCCGCGTGAACGCGGCGGTGCGGCGCGAGTCGCGGTTCTCGAACTCATCGAGTCGGCTGTACACGCGCTCGAGCTCTGCCTTCACGCGGGCGTCGATGCGTGCGTCGAGCGCGATCTTCGCGTCGGTGCGGGTCTTGCCGCGTGTGGAGAAGAACAGGAGCAGGGAGCCGGCGAGCGAGGCCAGGCCGCCGCCTCCGAGGAGAACGGCCCATGCCTCCGGGGTCATGCGCGGTCTCGCTTGATCTGCTCCCCGATGACAGTGAGACGGGAGAACGGCATCACGACGGTGGCCATGATCATCCAGGCGAGGAAGTCGCGGGACGAGTCGGATTCGGAGGCGACGAGGAGGGCTGCGCCGTAGGTGCCTGACATGCCGACGAGCACCACCAATCCGATGACTTCGACCCACCAGATCCGCGGGAAGGCGAGACCGATGAACGCGACGATCGATGCGGTCACGAGGACCATGCCGAGCAGGTCGACGATGGCCGGCGCGAACACTCGGTCGAGGACCGGCGACCCGGCGGTGATGACGCCGCGGCCCGCGAGCAGCATTGCCAGGAGGTACACCGGCATCCATACCCGCGCGCTCCAGCGATGCTCGAAGCCGTCGGGGTCGGGCGTCGCCCAGAGTGTGGCGCGGATGAGCTTGCGGATCATTGCTCCACCATCCAGATGATGAGGCCGACCAGGAGAGCGAACTCGGTGACGAGCATGCTCATCGGGAGGAGGATGCCGCGGTAGGGGCCGCGCTGCGCGTGGCGCGGCCCCTGCACGTAGCGGGTCACTTCTTGCCTCCCAGGAACGCGCGGATCGCTTGCACGATCGCCTCGAGCAGTCCCTTCAGCCACCCGACCGTGACGGGCACATCGTCACCACCCGGCGTGGTCGGCGTGGTCGGGGTCGTCGGCTTGATCAGCGCGTTGGCCCGACCGATGATGCCGGCGATGTCGAGCGTTCCGGGGCACTGGGTTGCGACCCAGTGGTTGTGCGGGAACACGTTGACGCCGAGCTCGAGCTTCTCCCACCCGTACCGGGTGGCGATGTCGGCCAGCAGCTGCGCGGAGTTGGCCATGACGGCGTCCGTGATCGGGATGCTCGGGCCGCCCTCGTGCTCGATCGCGAGACCCCACCGGTTCGACTCGGCGTTGCCATCGGCCTGCTGGTAGTCCTGCTCGCGCACGTACTGGTGGATCTCGGTCTGGCCGACGCCGTACGTCGACGCCGAACCGTCGCCGCGGCCGTTGATCACGTTCGTGAACTTCTGGAACTGGGCGTCGGTCGACGCGAGCGTGCCTGCCATCCAGTGCATCGTCACGTGCGTCGGCGCGGAACCTGCCGGGCGCGGGTCACGGTAGTTGTAGTTCGGCGAGCCGACCCACTTCGCGAGAGCACTGTCGCGCGGGTAGCCCTTGTACGCCTGATCGAGTGCGGGCGTGGGCGTCGGGTTCGACGGTGTCGTCGGCGCCGGCACCTCGGGCAGACCATCGGTCGCCTGCGACGTGAAGCACGTCGCAGAGAACCACATCTCCGCGTAGGCACCCTGGAACCAGATGTCGCTCGTCGTGTCGTTGGCCGTCGCCTTCGAGCCGCGAGCCCACGCCTTGAAGTCGAGGACCTCCCCCGCGGCGAAAGTGCGGCCGGTCGACACGAAATCCGTGCCCGGGCCCTTGCGCTCGGTGACTCCGTCGCCCCGCACGACCCGCTGGTCGGCGCGGACGGACGAGGTCGTCAGGTCAGGGAGGTTGCTGATGTCCGCCCCGCCGACGAACCCGCCCGACCAGAAGAAGTCACCCGACGGATCCCCGACGAACCACACGTCGTTGTTCGCGACCTTCTGCCCGCGGACGTAGCCCTTGAAGTTGCCGACGTCGTTGGCGGCGAGCGCCTCGCCAAGGGGTGCTGACGTCGACGCTGCGCCGATCCGGCGGTTGGCGACGTCGTCACTGATCACCTTCCGCTGGCGCGGGCCGAGGTTCGCGGCGGTGATGACGGTGTGACCGCCGACGCGGTTCGTCCAACCGAGGTACGTCGCGTTCCACTTGTCTTCGACTTCGCCGATCGTCGCGATGCCGATGCGGCCGTACGTGGGCCAGTCGGTCGAGACGAACCGGTCGCCGCCGAGCGAGATGCCGATGTGGCCGGCGCTGTAGCCGAGCGAAGAGACATAGAGGTCGAAGAGCACGATGCCACCGGCGGGGACGTTGCGGTCGCCAGGGTGACGGCGGTTGCTGGGACACCGGTTCCACTCGTCGATCGCATTGTTGTAGCTGCCCGGCGCGTCCGAACGCTCGAACGGGAACGCCTCGTGCACCGCCTGCAGGCAGCGGTACTTGGGGTAGGTGCCCCAAGACAGCATCGTCTGAGCGGCCGCCTGGCCATCCAGCTCGAGCGGGGTGAATGCCATGGTCTCTTCTCCTCTAGATCGTGCTGACGTAGACGCCGTTCTTCGGCGCCTTCACCTGAGCAGGGACGAGCGCGGCACCCTTCGGCGCCTGAACCTGCGCGGCCGGGACGTAGACGCTCCCCTTCGGGACGCGCGCGGCCGCGAGCG
>CAYYKK010000529.1:0-3261 GCA_964467935.1 uncultured Polyangiaceae bacterium | reverse complement strand
GGGAGAGGGTCAGGGCGAGCGGAAGGACGCTCGGTCGCTCGGTGTGGTTCATGATGACCGAGAACCTGCGTCCTCGCGGCGACGCGCGCCGTATGCGTTCGTGCAGAATGAAGCTGCAAGAATGCAGGTCATCCCGCGCGCCCCCGGCTTCAGCGATGGGCGAAGCGCGCGGCGAGGCCGCGGTACACGTTCGCGTGCGCCTCGATGGTGCGCTCGATCTGACGACCATAACCGCCGCCCAGCGTGACGACGATCGGCACGTCGAGCTCGTCGACCAGGTCGAACACGCGCGCGTCCCGGCGCCGCATCCCGTCGAGCGAGAGGGCGAGGCGACCCAGGCGGTCGCCGTCGAGCGCGTCGACGCCGGCCTGGTAGAGGACGATCTCCGGGGCGAACGCGCGCACGTGGCGGAGGCCGACGTCGAGGGCGCGGAGGTACGCGTCGTCCGCCGTGCCGTCGCCGAGGGCGATGTCGAGCGAGCTCAGCTCCTTCTTGAACGGATAGTTCCGCAGCCCGTGGAGGCTGAGCGAGAGCACGTCGGGATCGCCGGAGAAGATCGCCGCGGTGCCGTTGCCCTGGTGCACGTCGAGGTCGACGATCGCCACGCGGCGTATCCCGTGGTCGCGGCGCGCCGAGAGCGCGGCGACGGCGAGATCGTTGAAGACGCAGAAGCCCTCGCCGCGATCACGGAAAGCGTGGTGCGTGCCGCCGGCCAGGTGGCCCGCCGCCCCGTGCGCGACGGCCCAGTCGAGCGCCGCGAGCGTCCCGCCCACGCTGCGCCGGCCGCGCAGCACGAGCGCCTCGGACCAAGGGAACCCGAGCCTCCGCACCTCGGACGGCTCGAGCGCTCCCTCGCGGACCCGATCGAGGTAGCGGCGATCGTGGGCGAGCGCGAGGTCGTCCCACGAGGCGCGCGGGGCCGGGCACATCAGCTCGGGGTGCTCGCGCGCGAGGATGCGCGCCACCGCGCGGTATTTGCCGAGCGGGAAGCGGTGACCCTCGGGGAGCGTGATCGGGTCGTCCTCGGCCTCGACGAGTCGCATCGCGCCGTCGAGGATACCGCGCGGGCCGGCGCGAGCCACGTCGGCGCCCCGCGGGGGGCACGGAACTTCGCGACGCCGCGCGCTGTCGGCTCCTCGACGAGGGGCGTTCTGGCTTGCGTCGCGGCCCGCAAATCGCTTTTCCTCCTCCTCCAGGAGCTGACAATCATGGATCGATCGGTGTCTCGATGGTGTCTCGGCTGGATGCTCGCGGGCGTCGCCGGGTTGGCGACGGCGTGCGGCGGCGCGACCACGCCTCCACCCCACGCGGCGGCGCCGAGCGCTGCGCCCCCGAGCGCGCCGTCGGCCGCCACGCCTGCGCCTGCGCCGGCGCCCACCGATCCGTTCGCCATCGACGGGCTCGTGCGCGAGGAGTGGCTCCCGCTCCTGAAGGGACCCGAGCCCGCGTTCGCGGACGTCGCCTTCCCCGACACGCCGAAGAACGTCCCCGCCGCGCCCGCGGCGACGTGCGACGCGTTCGTGAAGCGAGCGACGAAGAAGATGCCCAAGTGCGACAAGGTCGCGGGGCTCGGCCTGCTCGACGCGGCGATGAGCGCGGCCGACGCGACGGCGCGCGACAAGAAGCTCGCCGAGCTCGAGGGCTGCGCGGCGTTCGCGCCGGGGCTCGTCCGATCGCTGCGCATCGAGCTCGCGCCGCCCGAGTGCGGCGACGTGCTCGCCGAGCCGTTCCTGAAGAAGAAGCCCGAGGGGATCCCCGGGGCGATCCACCACACGCTCGTCGGCCAGGCGCTCGCTGCGCGGCTGATGCGGACGGTGCAGAGCCCGCCCAAGCTCGACCCGCCGTTCACGAAGGACCGCGTCGCCGAGTTCGTGAAGGGACCGATGATGACCTGGTTCCAGAGCCAGGCGAAGGCGGTCGAGGAGCTGTCGAAGATGGGCGCGCAGCTCTCTTACTACGGCAAGGGCGTGGTCGCGCTCGCGGCGGGGACCGCCGATCTGCGCCTCGTCGACGCCGTGCGTGAGGTGCCGATCCCCGACGAGTTCCGGGCCGATCCCGAGCTCGCGAACGCCTACTACTCTCGCCTCGACGACGTGCTCGAGCCTCGCAAGACGCGCGGCCGCGACGGCGCGCTCGTCGGGCTGAAGGAGATGGCGTTCGCGGGGATCCTCTCGGACGCGCGCACGGCGGCGACGCGCGGGCTCTTGGCGAAGCTCTACGGCGGCCGCAAGGTCGACGCGCTCGACGCGTTGGTCCTGCCGAAGCCGATCCCGCAGAGCTCGGCGACGCCGGCGGAGCGGCTCGCCGCGACGCTCCCGACGTTCTACGCGGGGCAGTTCCTCGACGCGGAGCTCGGGACCGATCCGGGCGTGCTGCGATCGCTCGCGTCGAAGGGGGTCCCGGTTCCGATGCGCGTCGTCCTGAAGGACAAGGACGCTGGGCTCGGGGAGGAGTCGCGGGCGGCGTACGCGCGCGCGCGCCTCGCGATGGGCATCGCGTATTGGCGCGCCGAGGACTTCGACGCGGCCGCGCAGCTGCTCTCGAAGATCCCGAAGGACAAGCTCGCGGCCGACGATCGCCTCGCGATGGCGATCGCCCTCGCGCTGCGGAACGGGCCCGACGACGTCGCGGCGCTGATGCAGAAGGCGGGCACGTTGAGCCCGGCGTTCGGCAAGCCCCGCGCGCTCGACGTGATCGCCGCCGAGGCCGGTCCGACCCAAGGGATCGCCGCGTACGACGCGGCCGTCATCGCGCAGATCGCGATGCCGCGCGGGAGCGAGCCCGCCGATTGGCTCGCGCTCGCGAAGCGCTACGACGCGGCCGCGCCGCTGCTCGAGGATCAGAAGACCCGCCTCGAGGCGCAGCAGCGCGCGCGTGCCGCCGAGGCGACCGCGAAGGCGATCACCCCGAAGACCGAGGGAAAGCCGGAGCCGACGGCGAAGGCCGCCGAGCCGCAGGCCGCACCGAAGAAGTAGCTCGCCGCGTCGCGAAGGCGGATCGCCGCGCTACTTCACGTCGTAGGTCGCGATGACCGGGCCGTGGTCGCTCGCGGCGTCGACGTCCATGCCGTGACGGATCTGAACGCTGGCCTTGTCGATCATCGCCGTCATGAGCGGGTTCGACATCTGGTGATCGATGAGCTCCTGCGAGCCCATGAACAAGAACGACCACTGGTCTCCGCTCGGCAGGAAGCTCGGCGCGTCGGTGAAGACGTTCGCGCCGGAGCCGGCCACCGCGCCCACGGGGTACGAGCCGGGGAGA
>CAYYKK010000528.1:0-3268 GCA_964467935.1 uncultured Polyangiaceae bacterium | reverse complement strand
ACGGGTGAAGAGCCATGACAAACCCCTGGTCGGAGCGAAGGCGAGCCAACGCGGATCGCTAGCTACCACGGCCGCGCCGAGGCCGCGACGTCGACCGGTCTCACTCGCACTTGCCGGCGTTGCAGCGCGGGGCCGTCGGCGGCGCGCACGGCGGGGGGACGAGGGTGCAGCGCGCGTCCGAGAAGTTCTTGCAGTCGCTCGCCTCGACGAGCGTGCTCGCGCGATCGACGGCCCCTTTGCCGATCTGGTTCACGTTGCGCGTGCACGCGTCGAAGCACGTCGCGCCGACCGGGACGGTGACGCAGTCGGCGTCGCTCGCGCAGGCTCGGTTCGCTTCGGCGACGGCGAGGACGCGCTCGGCCGCCGCCCGCGACGAGGTCCCGCACGGATCGCCGCCCTCGTGGTGGGGCGGCGCGCCGCAGCCGAGCCAGCCCACCGCCCCGAGCAGCAGCGCCATCCACCTCATGCGCCCCACGCTAGAGCCGGGCCCAGGGCTCCGCAACCGGCCCCCACGGCGGAACGAACACGCAGTACCGGCGCGCCGGAGGAGGGGGTCCATCCTCCAAAAGAAGAAAGCATCCCCGTGGGTTACGCACCCAGCGCGACGTGTTGGGTGCGAGACGTGAGCCACTCGGGCGGCCCGGTGCGTCAAGGGTACGTCCGGGCGACGCAGTACGCCTGGGCGGCCGGGTCGGATCCCGTTCTCGGCGCGCTAGTAGTTGCCTCGACTGCGCCCCTCGGGGTAGGAGGCGATATCCGTTCCACCTTCGGGGGGGCGGAGCCGGCGTTCGCGGCCTCCGGTCGCGAAGCATCCTTGGCGGACTAGCCGAGTCCGCATCGCCTTCGGGCGACATAACGCAGCACCCAGAGTCGATGCACTCAATGACGGCGGCACCCCGCCCGGAGAAAACACCATGAAGATCACCGCGTTCGCTTTCGCTGTCCTCGCTTTCGCCCTCGCCGCCTGCGGTGGCTCGTCGACCCCGACCGACGTGCCGGCCGCCGACTCCTCGGCCATGCCGGCCGCCGCTGACTCGGCCGCTGCCGCCGCCGCTTCGGCTGCGCCCGCCGCCGCCGACGCTGCCAAGTGAGGCATCGAAGGAGCTGAGGCGCCTTCGGGCGCCCGACTCCAGGACCCCCCGAGCGAAAGCCCGGGGGGTTTCCTTTTTGGAGGTGGGCGGCGTAGCGGCGGATCCGCCTTCGAGGACGATCCGCGTGTTCCAAGACGATCCGCGTGTTCGAGGACGAAGCGGCGGATCAGCGTTCGAGGACGAACCGCACGCGGAGCCCCGAGCGCGCGCGGGCGAGCCGATCGCGCCCTTCCCCGACGAGGACGGCCAGCACGGGGTAGCCGCCGGTCACCGCCGCGTCGGGCCCGAGGACGATGGGCATGCCGTCGGTGCTGATCTGGATGGCGCCCGGCAGCATGGGGTCCGGGGCGCCCGCGTCCGCGGCTCCGTGGCGGGGGATGGGATCGCCCTCCAGCCGCGTGCCGACGCGATCGCGCGCCGTCGAGATCGTCCACGTGCGCTCGCAGAGCCGATCGAGGGCGAGAGCGTCGAAGCGCGCCGCGTGCGGACCGGCGACGATCGGCAGCGCCTCGCGATCGCGCGTCGCGGGCGGCAGCGTGGACGCCGCGGGGCGGACCGCGCTCGATCCTCGCGCGCGGAGGGTGTCGCCGCGGCGCAGGCGGCGCCCGTCGAGCCCGCCGAGGCCTGCGACCGGGAGCGTCGCGCGCGCGCCGAGCACGAGCGGCACGTCCACCCCGCCCTCCATCGCGAGGTAGCGAACCGCGCGCTCGCACGCGGGCACGGCGAGCCGCTCGCCGGCCCGGAGGCGCTCCGGCGGGCCGCCATCGACGCTGATCCACACGTCGCGCAGGACCTCGGCCTCGAGGCCGTCGAGCGGCAGCTCGATCGTCGCCGCCTCCGTCGCGTTGCCGAGCGCCTGGTTCGCCGCGTCGTGCGTCGCGCGATCCAGGGGACCCGACGACGGGATCCCTCGCCGCCGGAGCGCGCGCCCGTGATCCTGCACCGTCGCGTGTGGGGGGCATCGCGCGAGCCGCAAGTGAGCGTCTTCGATCGCCTCGCGCGGCGGCGCTCCGCGTTGCGGGCGAGGCCCGTCGCCGACTCGGACGAACGTGACCGTGTCGCCGGGCGCGAGGAGCGCGGGTGGGTCGCGCGCGGGATCGAAGAGGCGCGTTCCGCGCATCGTGCCGAGCAGATGCCACCCTCCCGGCGAGTCGAACGGATAGACGCCGGTGTACCGCCCCGCGATGCCGACGCTGCCCGCGGGGACGACCTTCCGCGGGCTCGCTCGGCGCGGCAGGACGAGCGCCTCGTCCACCTCGCCGAGGTAGGCGAAGCCTGGGAGGAACCCCGCGACCTCCACCGTGTACGAGGCGTCCTGGTGGAGGGCCACGACGTCTTGCACCCGGCGCCGCGTGGTCGACGCCACGTGCGCGAGATCAGGCCCGTCGTAGTCGATCTCGAGCGCGTGCGTGCGCCCGGTCGTCGGCGAGGGCGACGAGGCGAGCGCCCGCTCGATCTCCTCTGGGCGCGGCGCGCGCTCGGCGCCGGCGAGCAGCACCGACGCGCCTCCGACGACCACGTCCGCCCCCGCGAACAGGGGCTCGAGCCCGTGCGCGAGGCGACGCGCGACGATCGCGTCGGCGGCCGGCGTGGTGCGATCCACCTCGACGAGCCACGCGGCCGGGCCGAACGGCGCGACGCGCACGTCAGCCTCGCGCGGCGAGCAACCTCGCCTCGGAGAGCGCCGATCGAACCGCCCTCGCTCGGTCTAGCGCGCCCGGTGTGTCGGCGTGGAGGCACACCGTCCCGTAGCGGCCGGACCGCGCCAGCGAGAGCGCCTGCTCCACGCAGCGCACCACGTCGAGCACGAGCGCGTCGGCGTCGGATCGCGGAGCGAGGGCGCCGCTCGGCAGATAGCGTCGATCGGCGAACGCCTCTGCGTCGAACGCGAGGCCACGCGCGCGCGCGGAGGCGTCGAGCGCGCTCCCGGGTGGGCCGACGATCACGCCGAGCGCGGGGAGCGCGTCGCGTGCCGCGTCGAGGACGAGCTCGGCCAGGGCGCGATCTCGCGCCGCGTCGTGGTAGAGCGCGCCGTGCAGCTTGAGGATCTCGATCGAGAGCTGCGCCTCGTGCGCCGTCGCCGCGAGCGCCGCGCACTGCGCGCCCACCGCGTCGGCGGCCGCGCGGGCGGGTTGATGGAGGGGAAGGCTCAGGCGGGGTTGGAGGCGTGGTGGGCG
>CAYYKK010000527.1:0-3312 GCA_964467935.1 uncultured Polyangiaceae bacterium | reverse complement strand
TTCAACCGCCGCGCTTCATCCATCACGGCGGCGCGCGAGCCATCGCCTTTCAGCAGCGGTTTGAGCTGGCCGACATGCGAAATCTTCAATTCAAAGGGATCGGGAAAAGCGGCGATCAGGTCGGGATGAAAGCGCGCCAGATCGAGATAGCGACTCAGCCAGGACTCCGACTGGTTTATGCGCCTCGCCATTTCCTTCTGACTACCATCATAATAGAGATCGAGCGCCTTCAGATAATCACGCGCGCGTTCGAGATCGCTCAGATCCTCGCGCGCCCGGTTTTCAATGTCGGAAAGGCGAAAAGCCTGTTCATCCGTAAGACTGCGAATTTCGACGAGATAGCGAAATTCAGGATAATTATGCGCGCGCAGCCATGTCACGCTCCAATGGCGGCGCGCACCACTGATAACCTCAAAATCATAGTCGGGATCATCGGCAACGCGGCGCACGATCGCAGGAAATTCCTGCTTACCCTGCGCGATCATCGGTTCGATCACATCGGCGCAGCGTTCATAGGTGAGCGCCGTGTAATCGCGGTTATGATGCTCCCAAATCCGGCATCGCGCGGGGTCCACCAGCTCTTGCGGATTGTTGACCACCGCGCCCGACGCCAGATCGGACAGCCTGTTGGCGCGATTGCCTAAAACGCCCTTCCCCAAGCGTGAATTGCGCTCCGCAGGGCGATCAGGAGCGGGAGTCTTGACCTCAACCGCACTCGCCAGATTGTCGAGAAAACTCTTGTTATTTGAACTCACCGCCCGCTCCTTTGGCACAAATTGCAGGGCTGCAATTTGGTCCTCACAACGCCCGCATGGCACAAATTGCAGCCCTGCAATTTGGTCCGATCAGGCATGGCCTTCCTTCCTCAGTTTGGCCAAATGGCTTGGCCAGAGCCGCCGAATATCCAGCTCGATTTCGTTGCACACGCCATCGAGATACGTCAGGCAACGATCACGCACGTCCTTGCCGGTCATGGGCTTGTCGACTTCATAGACCGTCATCAGTCGCGCCGTGGCATTGTCGATTTCCGCCGAGTTTTTAAGCGGCGTCCGCAACATCGCATTGCCGTAGAGCTGGCGCATCAATTCGAGCAGGCCCTTTTGCATCGACTTGTTCTCGTCGACCTTCGACGCGACGAAGCGCAGAAATGCGAGATTGGGCGCAAGACCATGTTCCTTCAGATTCTCAATCGTTTCATCAAGCATCGCGAGAAATGCCGCAGTCGAGGAAAAATCCATCACCGTTGGCGGCACCGGCACGACAAGCGCATTGGCAGCGCGCAGCACCGACAGCGAAATTGCGCCCAGCGCCGGAGGCGGATCGAGGACCACCACGTCATAAAGATCGCTGACCGACGCGATTCCTTGCGCGAGGCGATCGAGCAGAACCCCCTCCCCTCGCGCCATACGCGCAGCAATCTCATATTCGGACTGAAACAGATGTAAATTCGCTGGGATCAGATCGAGTCCGTCGAAATGCGTCTTGAGGATCGCATATTCCAGCGTGTCGCGCTCGCCTTCGCGCAGGAAGGGATAGAGCGTTTGCGCTTCGGTCAAGTCCAGATCGGGAACATAGCCGAACAGGGTCGTAACCGATGCTTGGCTATCGCAGTCGATCAGCAATACGCGATAGCCCTTGATCGCCAGATTTTGCGCCAGATGAACGCTGATCGTGGATTTCCCCACGCCGCCCTTGAAATTCTGAACGGCCAAAATCGCGCAAGGTTCGTCCGGTCGACGCCAGGGCCGCGTTCCGAACGTCCCGCGCATATCATTGAGCTGCGCGAGCGTATATCCGACGCGCCGGTTGTTCTTGCCGCGAGGCGGCGGCACCAGGCGGCCGTCATTCTCTGCATCGCGGATCGCCGCTGGCGTCCTTCCTACCAGCTCGGCGGCCTTGCCAATGGGAAAAGTCGGCTCGCGCCTCTCACCCGCGCGGGCCGATTGTGCGTCGCTCCGCAGCCGTTCAAGAACCGACGACGACCGGGCCGCCAGATCGGCAACGCTTAGCGTCTGTTCTTCGAGAACATTGTCGATTGCAGATGCCATTGGCGCTCCCTTTGTGAAATCCAAAGGGACAATGGCCAACTTTCGCTTTTTGGTCAACAATGGGCTGATAATCGAAAGTGCGGCGTAGCCCACGCCACTTTCGAAAGGTGGCGAGCGGATAAGGGTGGTTTTGCCGTTCTTCCCTCGTCCCGCCCTGCCCTAACCTGTCGTCTTGGGGGCGCATCCATCCCTTGCCGGTGCAAATTGCAGCCCTGCAATTTGTTCCACCGGATGCCTTGGGAGGCACAAATTGCAGGGCTGCAATTTGTGCCTAAGAGGGCCGCCCGCGACGGCTGAAATACGACTCACACCAGCCTTTCCATGACTTTTCGAGCGCCTTCCCACTGAGGCGGTGCAACCGTTCACCCATATGATCGCGATAGGCTGTCGCGATCATATCCACGTCCCAGCCTCCGCCGTAGTCTCGGCCGATCTTATAGAAATCCTCTTGGTTTCCATATTTCAGCGATCCAGAAGGAAAGGATGCAAACTTGGCACGCGCCGCGCTGTCGGGCGCGGCGAGCTTCGCGGACAGTCCCGCTACCAGTTGCCCTATCGCGTCCGGCGATACCAATTGATCGTCAGCGACGGTCATCGTTTCGACGGTCTTTTCGCGCCGCGCGACACGACCGCTCGAATGGCGGGCCAGCTCGTCGACGGTTTCGATCTGTTCGGGGGGTGCCTTGGGCTTAAATCGAAATTCGATTTCGGAGACGGCGCGGCTCCGTTTCGTCTCGGTCCACTCCACGGTGAAATGCGCCAGTTGGTCGATCTCCGCCTGCGCGACTTTCAGCACCCGGCGACGTAGCTGAGCAAAGTCGGCATAGGCGTCCGGGTCGATACCCAAGGCAGCGCGCAAACCGATTATATCGACTTTCCACACAGGTTGCCGCCGATGCAGGCGAAGCGCCCCTTCCTCATAGAGCTTGAGCGAATAGGCGGATCGGAACCCAAGCACGGCTTGGCGGTGCATGACTGCATAGGTTTCCGATTCTTGGATCAGCTTGCGCGCATCGGGCGTGAACTCCCATTCAATCCACCCGGTTTCCTCGCTCTCTTCGCTTTCCTCCCAAGATCGCAAAATAAGGCTGAACCGCTTGGTCGCGCGCTTCCCGCGCCAGGACGTATCATTTTCGGCAAACAGGGTGCCGTGCAATTCCATGAGCAAGTCGAGTATTCGTTCATTGCTCTTGTGACCGCGCCGAATATCGGATTTCCGCAGCCGGTGCCGCATATCGCGCCACGCATCACCGCCAGCGGAAAG
>CAYYKK010000526.1:0-3349 GCA_964467935.1 uncultured Polyangiaceae bacterium | reverse complement strand
CATCCAATAGATTGATATGATTGTATCGTTCACCTAGGCTGATGAGCCTCGTGTTGAACCTCCACCACCTCCACTACTTCTGGGCCGTCGCTCACGAGGAGAACCTCACGCGCGCTGCCGAGCGACTCCACGTCTCGCAGTCCGCCGTCTCGATGCAGCTCCGCAAGCTCGAAGACCAACTCGGACATCCCCTCTTCGAGCGGAGGGGCAAGCGGCTCGTCCTGACCGAGGCCGGCCGCATCGCGCTCGACCACGCCGACGTGATCTTCGCGCACGGTCGAGAGCTCGAGAGCGCGCTCGGCGGCAAGGAGCGCGAGCGGCTCGTCCTGCGGGTCGGGTCGCTCGCGACGCTCTCGCGCAACTTCCAGCTCGGCTTCCTCGCGCCGCTCTTCGGACGCGACGACGTCGAGATCGTCGTTCGCTCCGGTGGCTTCGCGGACATGTTGCGTCACCTCGAGGCCCACGCCCTCGACGTAGTGCTGGCCAATGCGGCGCCGCCTCGTGACGCGTCGACGCCGTGGGTCGCTCACGCGCTCGCGAAGCAGCGCGTGAGCATCGTCGGCCACCCGACGAAGAAGCGCCGCTCGAAGAACGTGCGCGAGCTCCTCTCCAGCGAGCCGCTCGTCCTCCCCGCGGCCGAGAGCAGCATCCGCGGTGGCTTCGACGCCCTCGTGACGCGGCTCGGCGTGAGGCCCCACGTCGTAGCGGAGGTGGACGACATGGCCATGCTGCGCCTCTTGGCGCGCGAGCGGCTCGGGCTCGCCGTGGTCCCGCCGATCGTCGTACGAGACGAGCTGCGCACGGGCGTGCTCGTCGAGGTCGCGCCCCTGCCGCTCGTCGAGACCTTCTTCGCGATCACGTTGGCGCGGCGCTTCCCGAACCCGCTCCTCGCGGTGTTGCTCGCGGAGAAGCGTCCGCGCGGGCTCGGCTCCAAGACCCGACGCCGAGCCGCCGGGCGCGCGCCCGTCTGACCGACGCGCCCGCTTCGTCTGATGGCGCCGTCGATCGACTCGCCGCGCGGAGATCGCGACCACCGACGAGGCGAGCCTCGATCGACGGCACGAGCGAGGCCGCCCCTCGACGAGGGCCGATCGAGGATCTAGCGTCCCCTCCCCGAGGCACACTCGAGGAGGAGGGCGGAGATCCATGGCGAAGATGAAGGCAGTTCAGGTCGCGAAGGCGAGCGCCGCGTTCGAGGTCGTCGAGAGGGACATCCCGGAGCCGGACAAGGGCTGGGTCCGCATTCGCGTCGAGGCGTGCGGCATGTGTCATTCGGACGTCTTCGTCCGCTCGGGCGCGTTCCCGGGGATGGTGCTCCCGCGCGTTCCGGGGCACGAGATCGCGGGCCGCATCGACGCGGTCGGCGGAGGGGTCACGGCGTTCGCGCCGGGCGATCGCGTCGGGGTGGGCTGGCACGGGGGCAACTGCTTCCAATGCGAGGCGTGCAAGCGCGGGCTCTTCCTCGCATGCGAGAAGGCCAAGATCACCGGCATCACCCACGACGGCGGCTACGCCGAATACGCGGTCGTCCCGCAAGAGTCGGTGGCGCGCATCCCCGACGCGCTCGACGCGGCCTCCGCCGGTCCGCTGCTCTGCGCGGGCGTCACGACCTACAACGCCCTGAGGAACAGCGGCGCGCGGCCGGGCGACACGGTCGCCGTGCAGGGGATCGGCGGGCTCGGGCACCTCGGCCTGCAGTACGCCGCCAAGATGGGCTTTCGAACGGTCGCGATCTCGAGCGGCGCCGACAAGGAGGAGCTCGCGCGTCAGCTCGGCGCGCACGAGTTCGTCGACACGCAGACGACGCCGGCCGGCGCGGGGTTGATGAAGCTCGGCGGCGCCGACGTGGTGCTCGCGACGGCGCCCCACAGCGCGGCCATCGCCAGCACGGTCGACGGGCTGCGTCCGCGAGGCAAGCTCGTACTCGTGGCGGCGCCCCACGAGCCGCTCACCGTCAACCCGTTCTCGCTGCTCTCGGGCAAGAGCATCTCGGGCTGGCCGAGCGGCAGCGCCATCGACTCCGAAGACACGATGCGGTTCAGCGCCCTCACCGGCGTGCGTCCGCGCATCGAGAAGTTCGCGCTCGACAAGGCGGAGGACGCGTTCGCTCACATGATGTCGAACAAGGTCCGGTTCCGCGCGGTGCTCGTCCCCTGATCCCGGCGGGGGCCGGGCCTCGCGGCGCCGGCCCCCCGCGTGTCACGCGCTACCCGAGAATCCGCACGCGGAAGCCGAGCTCCGAGGAGAGCGCGACCATCTCGCCGAAGACGTCGCCGTACGCGACGGCGACGTGGTTCGAGAGGTAGTGAGCCATCAGCGTCTCCTGCCCGATGCCCATGTCGGCGGCCATGAAGGGCCACTCGCGCGTCGTGCCCTCCCACCAGGTGTCGCGCACCTCGGGCGGCAGCTTCACCACCTCGCCCTTGCCGATGTCCATCCAGAGCTCGCCGCGACGCACGTAGGCGCGCGCCCACGTCATCGCGCCAGGCAAGCTCTCGCCCGCGAACGTGCCGCCGGGCGTCGGGAAATAGAGCGCGGGCTGCCGATACGTGTGCGCCCCCCGCAGCGTGTCGGGCTCGTGATTGAAGGCGTACGCGCCGCACGAGCCCGAGTTGAGCAACACCCAGAGGAAGCGGCCGTCGTGCTTCGCCCCCCACCGCACGTCGTGGAACATCACCGCTTGGTGCAGGCCCTTCGCGCGGAGCAGGCGCTTCATCATCTCCATCGGGAGGACGTTGCCTTGATCGGCCTCGGTGGCGGTCGCGATCGTGTCGCCGTTCGACTCGGGACGGCAGGTCGAGTTGAGCAGCCCCTCCGCGAAGTCCGACGGCGGTCGAAGCGGGATGAGGCCGAGCTGGTACTGCCAGCCGAGGCAGTCGGCCTTGTACTCGCCGACGAGGTCGAGCACGGTGAGGTAGTCGCGGAGCTGCTCGCGCGTCGCGTTCTCGTCGAAGTCGCCTTGGTAGTGGAACGTGACGCCTCGATCCTTCACGAACGCGAGCGCGTCCGAGATGCGCTTTTCCTCGATGCGCCGGCCGCGGTCGATGATCCACGCCTGATCGATCTTGTGCTCGGTGAAGCCGTGTCGATGCAAGAGGCGCGGCCCGAAGTATCCGTTGATCATCCCCATCGACGTGTCGCCGAGCATGAGGACGAGGACGCGGCGGCGACGGATCTCGTCCGCGACCTGCTTCGCGAGCGCGACCGCGCCCTCGCTCACCGGCGCCGACCCACGAACCTGCTCGGTGCCGTACTCGATCCTCCCGGTCGAGCACCACGCCTCGAGGCGGCTCATGAACAGATCGTCCTTCGAGAAGTCGGGCGCCTCGGTCCAGAGGCGCGAGAAAGG
>CAYYKK010000525.1:0-3359 GCA_964467935.1 uncultured Polyangiaceae bacterium | reverse complement strand
ATCAACCGCGTGGCGGAGCTCAAGCTCGGCGAGGTGAGGTCGAGCGAACCGGCGGCGCGAAGACCTCGAGCGCGCACTCCCCGACCTTTCCGAGGCGCTCGTCGGTCCGCACCCGCACGAAGGCGGCGCACGTCTCGCAGAGACCCTGGGCGTGGCTCATCGGTCGCGCAGCGTACCACCAACGTCGCGCGGGACGGCGACGGATCCTCGCGCGCCGACGCAGGTCGGCTAACGTGTCGCGGGACATGTCGCGAACCATCCACGACACGGCGCGACGCGGGCTCTTGGCGGCCGCGCTCGTCGTCGCCGCGACCGCGTGCGCCCCGCCCGAGACGGCGCCCGCGCGCGTCCCGTGTACCCCGGCGCCGAAGGCCGAGCGCGAGGCCGGCCCGCTCCCGTTCCTGGAGGACGACTTCACCCGCGCTCGCGCGGAGGCGCAGGCGAGCGGCAAGCTCCTCCTCGTCGACGGCTGGGCGCCTTGGTGTCACACGTGCCTCTCGATGCGCGCGGAGGTCCTCTCGCGGAGCGAGCTCGGGCCGATGCGGGCGAAGTACGTCGGCGTCGCGCTCGACACCGATCGCGAGGAGAACGCCGACTTCGTGGGGCGCTTCCCGTTGAAGGCGTGGCCGACGTTCTTCGTCCTCGATCCGACCGATCTGCGGATCCTCGAGCTCCACGCGGGCTCGCTCTCCCTCGCCGAGATGCAGCGCTTCCTGGAGGCGGGGCTCGCTGCGCGCGCGCCCGCGGGCGTCGACGCCGAGCGCGCACGGGCCCTCGCCGATGCGCACGCCGCGTTCTCGGCGCGCGATCTCGCGCGCGCCGCCACCCTCTACGAGCAGGCCGCGAACGCGCCGTGGGCTCGCCGCGACGAGGCGCTCCTCGGCGCGATGCGCTCGCTCGACGCCGCCAAGCTCGACGATCGCTGCCGTACGTTCGGCATGGCGCACCTCGGAGACGTGGGCGGCGCCTCGCCTCCCTCGGACTTCGTCTACTACTTGCGGGACTGCGCCTCGCGCGCGGACGCCGCCGAGAAGCGGTGGGTGTTCGACGCGACGCTGAGCCGTCTCCGCGCCCTGGCGCACGATCCTCCGGAGGGCGCGAGCGTGGACGACCGGCAGGACGCGCTCGACATGCTCTCCGAGGCGGAAGGCGAGGCGGGTCACCCCGACCTGGCGCGGCGAGCCCAAGAAGCGAGGCTCGCGCTGCTCGAAGCCGCCGCGCAGAGCGCGACCTCCCCCGAAGAGGCGCGCGTCTTCGACTACGCCCGCATGGGCGCATACCTCGCCCTCGATCGCGGCGCCGAGGCCGTGGCGATGCTCGAGCAGCGCTGCCGCGAGCTGCCGCAGTCGTACGAGTCGTTCGCCCGCCTCGCTTCGACGCTGCACGCTCTGCACCGCGAGCGCGACGCGCTCACGAGCGTGAACCGCGCCATCGCCCTCTCCTACGGCCCCCGCCGACTGCGCTACCTGGCGCTGCGCGCGGACATCGAGCTCGCGCTCGGCGATCGCGACGCGCAGATCGCGACGCTCGAGGACGAGGTGAAGGCGAACGAGAGCCTACGCCCGGGTCTCGCCGACGCCGATCGCCTCGCCGACGCGAAGAGGCGCCTCGCCGCGGCCGTCGCGGCCCGCGACGCTACTCGCCCTGATACGAGCCGAAAGACGCCTTCCCGCTGAGCGACGTCGCCGGGTTCGCCTGGCCGACCTGCACCACGAACGCGAGGAACGCCGTCGGCTTCAAGCCTTCGTCGGGTCCGTTCTCGTTCGTGACGTAGTTGATGCCGAGCCCCGTCAGGAAGCCGAGCGAGGTGGTGTTGCCGCCGCTGCCCAGGATCGGGAGCGTCGGCGCGACCCCGACGTAGCCCATCAAACCGACGCGCCCTTGGCCCAGGTTCTCGACGAAGCCTCCGACTTGGCCGGCGATCGGGAACGCGCGCCGCTCGACCGGATCGTAGCTGTCGAACGCCATCGCCACGCCGACGGCGCTGAGCACGCTCCGCGTGACGAGCGGCTTCTCGATCCACGGCGCGCGCGTGATCTGCAGCGTCGCGAGCATCGCGGGCACGGTGAGGTACGCGCGGAGACAGCTGCCCGCTTGATCGAGCGTCTCGAAATTGTCCTCTCCGCAGAGCGGGACGGTGTGGATCGTCGCCGAGCCCACCACGCGACGCGCACGCTCCGGGTCACCGCCATCGCCCGCGCGCAACGTCGTCGCGACGCGCACGGCGTCCGAGAGCAGCACGACCTTGCCCTCGGGGCTCAGCGGATCGCTGTAGACGACGAGCTTCAGCCGCGACTCTCCGTCGAAGTTCTCGCGGAGCGCGGGGATCACGAACTCCGAGTCGTTCGGCGTGATGATCCAGCGCCCCCGATCGACGGGGAGCATCTCGATGGGCGAGCCGTTGAGCACCTGATCGGTGCGCGTGAGCGACACGTAGAGGGCGAGCGGCGCGACGAGCCTCCGCTTCGTCTGCCCGAGCAGCGTGACCCGACAATTGCCGAGCCGAAACGGCGCGGGGCTGATGACGAGCGAGCCATGGTCGAGCGACTGCGCCCCGGGCTTGTCGTGTTTGTCCGGCGGCGGCGCGGGCGGCCTCGACGCCTCGTTCACCCGCGGGCCGAGCGCTTCTCCTTGGCCCCCCTTCCCCGACGCCTTCGACTTCGCACCGACCTTCGCGTCGACCCCGGGTGTGGCAGGGACGATCACGCCGGGCGGAGCGGGCGGCGGCGCGCCGGAGGGCGGAGGCCTCGGGAGGCCGTCCGCGTCGGTCGGCGCCTTGCGGATCGGCGGACCGCAGTCGACGCGCAGATCCTTGAGCTGCACGTCGGGGAAGAGCAGCTTCGCCGGGCTCGACTCCTCGAGGTTCTCGAGCGGCGGCACCGTCACGCGGTAGGTGACGTTCATGACGTCGCCCGACGCAGGCGCGTCGAGGTTGAACGCGGTGACGCGCAGGAAGCCGCCCGTGGGGAACACGCGGAGCACCTTGCCGTCCGCCTGCCCGCATCCGCCGCTCGCCACCTCGAACACGGGCACGGAGAACGTCCGCTGGAACGGCTGCACGCGCGCGTTGCCGCAGCTGTCGACGATCGCGAGGTAGCGGAAGTCGGCCAGCTCGGCCGGTTCGGGCCACTTCATCCCGAGGACGATCTCGGCAGAGTCGGGGCTCGGCGGCGACGGCGCCTGATCGTGACACGCCTGCACGTTGTTCGGATCGTGCGGATCGACCGGCGGCGCGCTCGCAGCGCCCCCCCGAGGCGGCGCGCCAGCGGGCGTGACAGGCGGCGCTCCGGGAGGCACCGCACCAGGAGGCACCGCGCCGGGAGGCACCGCGCCGGGAGGCACCGCGCCGGGAGGCACCG
>CAYYKK010000524.1:0-3359 GCA_964467935.1 uncultured Polyangiaceae bacterium | reverse complement strand
CGAGGATCTCGGCGGCCTCCTGCACCGAGCGCGCGCCGGAGAGCAGGGCCCGCCCGAGAAAATAAGCGACGCCGTGCCCCGTGGCGCGCGCCTCGTGGAGGCGATCGACCAGCGCGTTGACGAGCGGCGTGCCCTCGGCGTTCGCACCGACGATGCCGTACGCGCGCGCGACCGTCCGCTCGACGCCGACCGTGGTGTGCGAGTCGATCGTGGTCTGCACGTCGGTCGCGATCGCGGAGGCGAGCGCCCGGCAGCGCGCGACGATGGAGTTGTCGACGGGTACGCGAGCCATTCTGGCGGGCTTCTAGCAGAGCCCGCGCGCCGTCGCGAGCCCTCGGCCCCGCGAGCTCAGGGCGTCGCGCCCGCCGCGGGAGACGGGGACACCGGAGGAGCGGGCGGAGGCTCCGGCGCGCTCGCGGAGGAGGAAGAAGGCACGCCCGTGTCGAGGAACCTCACGAACGGCGAGACCCCCGGGAGCTTCACCCGATCGCCGTGCTCGATCACGGCCTTGTCGAACGCGTCGGTGCCGATGTTGCCCGTGTGGCAGTCCTTGCACTTCACCTTCGTTCCGTCCTTGTGGACGAAGCGGTTCGACATCACGAGGTTCATCCACTCGGTCGTCCAGGCGAGATCGCGAGGCGTCCCGAGGAACTTGACCGCGGGCTTGCCGCTCTTGTCGACGTGGCAGCTCTTGCAGCGCATCTCCCCGCCGTCCTTCTGCGCGAGGCCCTCCATGAAGTCGTGCCCCATGAAGAGGGCGACCTGCTTCTTCTCCGTCATCGCGGGGAAGTCGAACTTCTTCGGATCCGCCTTGTCCTGCACGTGGCAGTACTGGCACTCGACGCCGAGATCGCCGGCGATCTTGGCCATCGTGAGGTACATGTCCTGCTCGCACTTCGCGTCTTTCAGGAGACCGAAGTACTTGCGCGGCACCGGAGGAGAGTCCTTGCACGGATCGAACGCGGGCCCGTTGGACACCTTCTTCGTCGGAGCGACGGCGGGTCGCGGCGGTGGCGGCGAGCCGCACGCGACGGCGGCGAGCACGAGCGAGACGAGGGCGACGACGAGGCCTCGGCCGTGGAAGCCGAGCGTTTGCGCGATCGGAGGCACGTGCGGAGCCTACGTGAGGGCGTGCGACCCGAGCAACACGTCGTCGGTCAGGCGCCTCCCGCCATCATCACCTCCGCCGCGCGGCGCATCACGCCCGGCGTCGGCTCGAGCCCAGTCCAGATTCGGTAGGTGGCCTCCGCCTGGCGCACCAGCATCCCGAGGCCGCTCAAGGCCTTGAGCCCCTGCGCCTCCGCCTTCATCAGAAAGGGCGTGAGCGGTGGACGGTAGACGAGATCGAGCGCGACGGCGTGCTTCGGCATCTTCTCGAAGGGCACCATCTTGGCGACCTCCTCGCCGAGGTCACCGCCCATCATGCCGGCGCTCGTCGCCTGGATGACGAGGTCCGCTTGCTCGGCGAGCTCCGACCACTGCAGGCGCATCGCCATGGAGAACTTGCCGGAAGGGACGATGCGCTTCTGCGACGGCCACGGCGACGCGAGGCCTCCGAGGCGGCGGACGCGCTTCGCGCTCTCCGCGTCGAACGTGGCCTCGGTGTCACCCCACGAGCGGGTCGTCACGCCGACGATCGGGAAACCGAGCTTCTTGCAGGCGGCGATCGCGGCCGCCGCGCCGCCTCCCGCGCCGAGGATCGCAGCGCGTGAGCGGTGCGTCGTCGCCTCGGCGATCTCGGCCTCGAGCGCGGCCATGTCGGTGTTGTAGGCCTTGAGGCGGCCCTCCTCGCTGCGCGCGACGACGTTCGCCGCGCCGCAGACCTGCGCCGATTCGTCGATCTCGTCGACGTGCTCCAAGACGTCGCGCTTGTGCGGGAGCGTGATGTTCGCGCCCGAAAGGAGCCCCGAGCGGATCTCGCCGAGCATGCGAGACAGATCGCTCGCCTTCGGGACGTCGATCGGCGTGTACGTGTGCGGCAGGTCCGCCGCTCGGAACGCGGCGGTGAGGAGCGCCGCGGAGATCGAGTGCCGGACCGGGTGACCCAGGAGCACGAATCGAAGTGCCTTCAAGAGCTCTCGTCTCCTCCCTCGCCTTCACGGCCGGGAATTCGTTCGATCACTTCTGCGCGGAGGCTACCTCGCGAGAGCCGCAGCGCAATCACGTCCCCCACCTCGGCGTCGCTCGAGGCGCGCAGCGCGACGCCGTCGAGGTGCGTCGCGATCGCGTAGCCGCGCGAGAGCACCGCGAGCGGAGAGAGCGCGTGCAGGCGCGACGCGCCTTCGCCGAGCCGCCGACGCCCGCGAGTGAAGGTCCGCTCCATCGCCCCCCGGAGGCGCACCTCGAGCGGACCGAGCGACGCCTTGGCCGCGGAGAGCACGGCGCTCGGGTGCCGCCTCGTGAGCCGTCGCTCGAGCTCGAAGACGCGCTGCCGGCCCCCCGAGACGGAGCGCAGGACGCGGGTCTCGAGGCGACCGAGCGCGTCGTCGACGTGGGCGACGCGCTCGTCGATCGATCGCGTCATGGCGCGCACGAGGCGCCCCTCGAGCTGCCGGAAGAGCGCGACCCGCGCCGCCCAGTCGGGCACGACCAGCTCCGCCGCTTGCGAGGGCGTCGCGGCGCGCGCGTCGGCCGCGAGGTCGACCAGCGTCGTGTCGATCTCGTGCCCCACGGCGCTCACCACGGGCACCGGGCACGCGGCGACGGCGCGCACGAGCGCCTCTTCGTTGAACGCGGAGAGATCCTCCGCGGACCCGCCGCCGCGGCCGAGGATCACGACCTCGACCTCGGGGTGGCGCGCGATGGTCCCGAGCGCGCGGACGAGCTGCGCGGTGGCCTGCGGCCCCTGGACCTGCGCCCTCGCGAGGACGATGCGCACGCGCGCGCGTCGAAACGCGACCTTCACGATGTCGTGGAGCGCGGCGCCGTCGACGCTCGTCACGACGCCGATGACGTGGGGATCGGCGGGGAGCCGTCGCTTCCTCGACGGCGCGAAGAGCCCCTCGTCGGCGAGCTTCTTCTTGAGCTTCTCGAGCGCCTCGAGCAGCGCGCCGCGCCCGAGCGGTCGGGCCTCTTCCGCGACGACCTGCAGCTGGCCGCGCGGGGCGTAGAGCGTGGCGCGCCCCGTGAGCACGACGCGCGCCCCGTCGGTGACGAGCCTGCGCGAGCGCACGGGCGCCGTGCGGTACATCACGCAGCCGATCGAGGCGTCTTCGTCCTCGTCCTTGAGCGTGAAATAGACGTGCCCGCTCGCCACCTCGCGCACGCCGCCGATCTCCCCCGAGACCGCGAGCCCGTCGGTCGATCCCTCGAGGACGCGCTTCAAGCGGCGGTCGAGCTCCGCGACGGAGAGCACCTCT
>CAYYKK010000523.1:0-3367 GCA_964467935.1 uncultured Polyangiaceae bacterium | reverse complement strand
GTCGGGCTCGCGGGTGACGCCGCGGGGGAGGGCTTCGCAGGCGACGGCTTCGCAGGCGACGGCTTCGCAGGCGACGGCTTCGCGGGCGACGGCTTCGCAGGCGACGGCTTCGCGGGCTGCGCGACGACCGCGAGCGAGGGCAGGAGCATCGAGGCGGCGACGAGGCCCGCGAGGATCGTTCGAAGCTTCACGAGACGCCTCCTCGATCGGTCGAGCGTGGGGCTCTCTTCGGACGTCGCTTCCGGCGCGCCAACGAGATCGCGGCCGCGAAGATCGTCAGCGCGCCCGCGAGACCCGGGTCACGGGCCGAGGTCGCGATCGCGCAGCCGGAGGGCGCGGGCGGGCTCGCCGGCGGGGGGATGCATTTGCCCTTGTCGTTGCAGACGTTCGGGCTGACGCAGTCGTCGACCGAGTTGCACCGATCGAGGCAGGCCGAGCCGCTGCACCGGAACGCGCCGCAGTCCTGGCTGGTCCCGTCGGGACGGACCACGGTGTGATCGCCGTCGCACGCGTCGTTCTCGACCGCGGTGCAGATCCCGTTCTGACACACGGCGCCGGCCGCGCAGTCGGCGACGCTCTGACACGTCTTGTTGCAGCGGGCGCCGCTCGTGTCGCACGCGAAGGCGCCGCAGTCCTTCGGCCCGGTCACGCACGTGCCCGGAGAGGTGAGGCTGCACGTGCCCGAGTTCTCGACGCCGCTCACGCACGAGGCGTTGCCGCAGTCGTTCGCTTTGTAATCGCAAGCGTCGCGCGTCGAACCGCAGGTGCCTTCGCAGGCGCCGCCGGTGCCGGAGCACACGGTGCGCGTCCCGTGGGGCTTGCCGACGACCTGCGAGCAGAACCCCGGGTGCGCGGCGTCGTCGCACGCCTCGCACTGCCCGCCGCAGGCGGTGTCGCAGCAGAACCCGTCGACGCAGTGCCCCGACTTGCACTGCACGTCGGTCGCGCACTGGCTCGCGAGCTCCTGCTTGAAGGAGCAGCCGGTCGCGCCGCACCACCCGTCCTTCGAGCAGTCCGACTGGCTCGCGCACGTGCCGGCGCCGCACTTGTCCCCGGCCGCCGCGCACGCGTAGGGCGCGCACGGGAGCACGTTTCCTGCCGTTACTTGGCCACCGATGCACAAGAGCTGCAATTGCACCGCGTTGTCACATGCCGGCTTCACCAGCGTGTTGTCGAGCACGTCGTGGCACTCGCCGGTGGTGAGGCCGGTCTGGTCGTTGGCGCACGCTTGGCACACGCCGCCGCACTCGGTGTCGCAGCAGATCTTGCCGAGGTTCGCGGTCTGGACGCAGTGACCCGACGCGCACTCGGTGTCGATGTTGCACGGCTCGCTGTTGCTCCGCTCGAGCGTCTCGGTCGAGATCGCGGTCGAGAACGTCACCGTGCCGGCGCCCGGATCGAAGCCTCCGCCCGTGACGACCGCCTGGCCGGACGGCAAGCGTGTCGCGGTGTGGAAGGCGCGCGCCCGCTTCATCTGCGAGCTGCCGAGGACGAACTGCGCGGTCGCCTGATCGAACACCTCGGCCGTGTCGAGGACGCTCGTGCCGTCGTAGCCGCCGGTCACGAGCACGGTGCCCGTCCCGAGGAGCTTGACGGCCGAGTGGTAGGCGCGCGCGGCCTGCATGATGATCGGCTGCTGCTGGAAGCTCCCGCCGTTGCCGCTCGGGATGAACAGATCGGCGGTCTTGTAGTAGAAGCCGACGGCGTTCGTGCCGCCGGTGACGAGGACGCTCCCGGCGGCGTCCTCGAGCCGCGTCGCCGTCGTGAACGCGCGCTGGCTCGTCATGTTGCCCGTCGCGGTGAAGGTCGACGTCGTGGGGTCGAAGATCTCGGCGCTCGCGACGGCGATCCCGAGCGTCGAGATGCCGCCGCCGACGAGGACGTGACCGCTCTTCAGGATCTCGGCGAAGTGGCCGCGACGCTGGACCGTCATGTTGCCGGTCGCGGCGAACGTTCCGGTCGCGGGGTCGAAGAGCTCCGCCGAGCTCGTCGGCAAGAGGCCGTCGCCGCCGGTCACGAGCACCTTGAAGCCGCCCGTGGCGTCGAGGAGCGTCGCGGTGTGCTCGGCCCGCGCGTTCGTCATCGGCCCCGCGGTGGCGACGAAGGTGCCGGTGACGGTCGAGTACACCTCGGCGCTCCCGAGGCGCGTGGCGCTCGCGCGCGCCGGGCGGCCGCCCGTGTAGAGCACGTCGGTCCCGGTGTGGAGCAGGGTCTCGGTCTGCCCGCCGCGCGCGACCTGGAGCGAGCCGGTCGGCGTGAAGATCGGCACCGGGGGGCAGAACTCGGCGGGGCACATGATCTCGGCGTCGGGGACGGCGTTGCCCGCGACGTCGAAGCCGCCGGCGAGCAGCACGCTTCCGCTCGGCAAGAGCGTCGCCGTGTGGTGCGTGCGCTCGCGCGTCATGAAGCCGGAGTCCTTCCACTCCGGATCGACGAGGAGCGGGTAGTCGACGCCGCTCCATCGCACGACGACGTCGCAGCTCGTGGCGCCGCCGAGCTCGACGAGGTCACGGCCCCACGGCGCGCGCGGATCGCGATCCACCGCGCACCCCTCGACGTCGATGGAGGCGGCCGTGCGCACGCCTCGCGCGTCGACGACCCACGGTGGCTCGACGCGGACGCGGGGCACCCCCTTCGCGTCGATCACCTCGAGGTGGTCGGAGACCAGGCGGAGGGCGCGCGCGCCCTCGGGCCGGAGGTGGTAGCGGAGCTCTTCTCGCGCCGGACGGACGTCGAACGCGACGAGATCCTCGACACCCGAGCCGTCGACGCGATGGAGGAGATCGCCCGCGCCCTCTGCGGCGCGGCGATAGATCGCGAGGTCGCCGACGACGGCGTGTGGCGATGCGCTCGCGCCGGCCAACGAGAAGTGCGCGCCGACCTTGGAGGCGCGGTCGACGATCGAGGTCTCGCCGTCGGCGGTCGCCGGCAGCGTGACGTCGACCGCCGACTCGGCGGGCAGCACGGCCTCGAGGCGTCCCGCCTCGTCGACGCGCAGCTCGGAGGCGCGCTCTGCGCGAGGCGTCCACGTGCGCAGCGCGTCGAAGCGCGCGCGGAGCGCCTCGACGCGCGCCGCGGCTTCGGCCGCGGGCTCGGCGGAACCGACGGCCGCTCCACGGACGGACGCCGAGCGCGTGTCGTCGGTGCAAGTGGCGCTCGACAGCGCGGAGATCGCGAGGAGCACTCCTCCCGAGAGCGAGAGGAGCAACCGGGTCGGACGACCGTGAGGTGAAGGGTTCATGCGCACGAGGGGGCCAACGTATCAGACTCGCGGGCGCCCTTGCCTCTTCGGATCCCCGGAGGCGAGGACGCGCGCGCTCAGTTGCGCCATCCGCCAAAAGTCGAGTAGCGTTGGGAGCTTGCCTCG
>CAYYKK010000522.1:0-3368 GCA_964467935.1 uncultured Polyangiaceae bacterium | reverse complement strand
GACGCCGATCGTCGCGGCGGCCGGGCCGCTCGCCGAGGACGGCTGCGGCTGCCGGGTTCCACGCACCCGAGGCGACGGCGCGAGCGGCCTCGTCGCGCTCGGGCTCCTCGGCCTCGCGCTCGTGCGTCGCCGCGGCGCTAGCTCGCCTCGAGCCTGACGAGCCTCTGGCCGTCGGACGCGGTGAACGCGTGCGGCTCGGTCGTCACCTCGTGCGAGGCGAGGTCGCGCGCGACGCGGGGATCCTCCGCGAGGCGCGCGGCGAGGGTGAGCGCGCCGAAGCCAGCGCCTTGCATCGCGACGAACGCCTCGTCGACGGCGCTGCCCATCGGCACGCGGCGCCCTTCGCGATCCACGTCGAACGCCGTGCCGATCCCGACGCCGGCGTAGGCACCGGGCATCGCGCCACGCAGCAGTCCGAGCGGCTTCGCGTCGTCGAGGAGCGCGGCGAGGCTCGGGTACACCGCGAACGTCGTCTGCTCCGAGGCGTACGTGAGGCGCGCACGCGCGAGGCGCGTCGCGAGATCGGGCGCGGGCTCGGCCACCGAGACGCAGAGGATCGCCGCCCGGTAGCACTCGATCTTCGAGAAGAACGGCAAGACCGGCGTGAGCTCGCGGAAGCGCGGGAACTCGGCGTAGAGGCGCCCGGCGGTGATCATCTGCTGCGGGCGCGTGACCTTCTCCAGGACGACCGTCAGGCGCCGATCGGTCGCGTTCGTGAAGCGGATGTGGCGCGGCGCCGACGCGCGCGCCAGCTGCGGATGGATCATGTTCTTGGCCGCGAAGCGGACCTCGGTCGGGTGGCCGCCGAGGGAGATCTCGAGGAGCGCGGGCGGTCCGAGCGCGGGCAACGTGCGGAGTCGGTGCATCCCCGGCTCGAGATCCGTGGCGAGGTCGGTCTCGGCCCCGGGATCGAGCGTCTCCTGCGCCAGGATGTGGACGCTCTGGGCGGGGCTGCCGATGCACTCGGTCTTCACGTCGAGCGCGCGGATGTCGGGGCTCGGCCGGAAGTGCACGGCGCACAGCTCGGGGAACGTCGCGTCGTAGCGGATGCCGCACGCGTCGCAGTGCACCTCGCCCGCGCCGGGGCCGAGCTCGCGTCGCGGGACTTGGCAGGCCGGGCAGAGCAGGTCGAGCGTCATCGAGAGGACGCCGACGTCGGTCGCGGCGAGCAGCAGGTCGACCACGTCGTCGAGCTGCGCCTGCCACGCGCCGGCGAGCGCGGAGGCCGAGATGCGGGCCTGGTCGCGCTCGGGGGCCGCGCGCACGAACGCGGCGAGCCGATCCGCATACGGGGAAGGGCGGAGCAGCTCGATCCCGCGCGCGAGGCGCTTGTCGGCCTCGGCGTCGAGCTGCCTCGGAACCCCGGCGTACTTCTCGACCGGCGTCTCTTGGTCGAGCGTCGCGACGAGGAGCTTGAGCGCGGCGCCGACCTTGCGCTCGGTGGTCGCGCGCAGATCGATCCCGAGGATCGTTCGCGAGAAAAAGCCACGCGGGGTGATCTCGAGCGCGTACTCGATGCGCGTTCCGCCCTCGGCTCGTCGCGAGAGCCGCGCGTTCGCCACGAGTCGCTCGGCCGGCCCGCTGTGGAAGCGACGCTCGATGCGGAACCAATGCGGCGCCCGATACGAGAAGGGCTCCTCGTCCCAGCTGACCGTCAGGCCGAGCTTCTTGATCGTGCCTTGCGTGCGAGCGCCGTCTCGGGACGCGTCGCCGGGGGTGAAGGTGAAGCCGGCCTCGGCGACGCGATTGAACCGATCGGTGTCGCTCATCGCGGCCCACGCTTCGCGCAGCGACGCCCGGGTCACGAGATCCCACGACAGGACGATGGGCTTTTGCATGGCGTGAGCGCGCGAGCGTAGCGCGAAAGAGCGCCTCACCGAGAACGCGCGTGCGAAGGGACCGGTTGCGCGCGCCCGCCCGCGACGGCTAAGACCGGGGCGATGCCGATCCGTCCGCTCGCCCTCGGTCGAAGCTCCGCCCTCGACGCCGCCGCGACTTCGCCGAAGGCGCCGTTCTCGCTGCCGCCACACCACCTCGTCACGCACGGCGTGGTGCTGGGGATGACGGGGAGCGGCAAGACGGGGCTCTCGATGGTGCTCGTCGAGGAGGCGCTCCGTTCGAAGGTCCCGGTGTTGATGATCGACATCAAGGGCGATCTGCCGAACCTCCTGCTCTCGTTCCCGGCGCTCGAGGGGCGGGCGTTCTTGCCGTGGATCGACGCGGAGGCGGCGATCCGCGACGGCAAGACGCCGGAGGTCGCCGCGGACGAGGTCGCCGCGGGGTGGCGCGCAGGGCTCGCCGAGTGGGGCCTCGGCGAGGACGACGTGCGCTCGTTCGCAGGACAGATCGCGCCGCGCATCATCACGCCGGGAGCGACGGTCGGCGAGCCGCTCCACGTGCTCTCGTCGCTCGAGTCGCGCTCGCCCTTGTGGGACGAAGACGAAGAGGCGGCGCACGACGCGCTCTCCGCGAGCATCTCGCTCGTGCTGCGCCTCGCCGGGCAAGACGGCGATCCGAGGAGCCGACCGCACGTCGTGCTCTCGACGTTCGCCGAGCGACGGTTGCGCGCAGGGCACGAGGCGGGCCTCGCGGAGCTGCTCGCGGACGTCCTCGCGCCGCCCGTCGCGCAGATCGGCGCGCTCGCCTACGAAGAGTTCCTTCCGCCGAAGGAGCAGAAGGCGCTCGCGCAGGACCTCAACACGCTGCTCGCCTCGCCGAAGCTCGCGAGCTGGCTCAAGGGCACGCCGCTCGACGTCGCCGGCTGGCTCACGCGCCGAGACGAGCGGACGCCCGCGGTGATCGTGAGCGTGGCGCACCTCGACGACGAGGAGCGCTCTCTCGTGCTCGGGCTCTTGCTCGAGGAGATCCTGGCGTACGTGCGCGGGCTCTCGGGGACGAGCGAGCTCCGGGCGCTCGTCGTCTTCGACGAGGTGTTCGGCTTTCTGCCTCCGCACCCGGCGAATCCGCCGACCAAGAAGCCGCTCCTCTCGCTGCTCAAGCAGGCGCGCGCGTTCGGCGTCGGCGTCGTCGTCGCGACCCAGAACCCGATGGACGTCGACTACAAGGCGCTCTCCAACGCCGGCGTGTGGTTCGTCGGAAGGCTCCAGACCGACGCGGATCGCGAGCGCGTCGTCGAGGGGCTCGTCGGCGCCGACGGCGGCGTCGACGGGCTCGATCCGGGCGAGCTCGGCGGCATCATCCGCAACCTGCCGAAGCGCACGTTCTTCGTCCGCGACGTCCACGCGACGCCCGCGCTCTCGCTCGTCGAGTCGCGCTTCTGTCTGTCTTGGCTGCGCGGCCCGATGACGCGCCGGGAGATCGGGCGGCTCGCGAAGCTCCACACGCCTGGCCTCGCGGCGGGCAGCGCC
>CAYYKK010000521.1:0-3377 GCA_964467935.1 uncultured Polyangiaceae bacterium | reverse complement strand
GCTCGACGCGCTCGACGACGACGCGCTCGACGCGCTCGACGCGCTCGACGCCGCCACGCTCGACGCGCTCGACGACGACGCGTCGGACGAGGACGCGCTCGATGCGTCCGACGACGAGGCCGAGGAGGAGGCGTCGGACGAGGACGATCCGTCGGTCGTCGCGCCCGACGCCGACGCGGGGGTGCCCGACGAAGGCGAGCCGCTCGACGTCGAGCTCGACGGACCCGCGGTCGACGACGCGCCGCCGGCGCCGCCGGTCCCCTGCAGATCGCCGACGCCGAGCAGGAGGTTGCAGCCCGCGGTCGCGACGATCGTCGTGACGCCGAGCGAGATCGAGAGCGCGAGGGCGTGCGTGCGCTTCAAAACACACCTCGCAACGACAGGCCGTTCGGAGCGAGCTCGAGCGCGGCCGCGGGGCGGGCGTCGCTGCGCTTCGGCGCGGTGAGCGCGACGACGAGGCCGGTGCCGATCGCGGCGCCGCCCACGACGAAGCCGACGGTGGAGGCGATGGAGAGCGGACGGGCCGCGTCCTGGAGCTCGAGCGCCCGAGCGCTGCAGCCCGTGCCCGCGTCGGCGTTCGCGCAGAGCGAGCGCGCGCGGCTCATGTCGGAGAGCGCGACGCCGCCGGTGGCGGCCCCGACGACGACGCCGACGAGCCCGACGGCTGCGACCGAGACCCCAGCGATGACGCGGGGGCTCGCGCCGTGGGGGGCGGGGCGTCGCACCGGTCTCGCCGGAGAGGGCGCTGCCTCCGGAGGCAGCTCGAGCTGGATCACCTTCGCCTCGCCCTCGCGCACGGTGACGCGCACCGTGCGCGACGTTCGTCCCGGCGCGCTCAGCTTGATCTCGTGATCGCCCGGATCCACCGGGATCGGCTGCCCGAGCAGCGCGGCAGGCACGACCGACCCGTCGCGCTCGACGACGGCGTCGGGCGCGGGCGTCGCGAGCTCGATCGACAGGCGCGGAAGGCGCGGCGCGAGCGCGTCGGCGCGATCACGCGCGAGCTTTTCCCGCGTGGGGTCTTGGGCGGCGCGGGCGCGATCGGCCGCCTCGTTCAGCGTCGCCCAAGCGCTCGCGATGCGCCCCGTCTTCTCGTAGCAGCCGCCGAGGTTGAGCAGGACGCCGATCGCGGGGGAGAGCCGATGGCTCTCGGCGAGCTTCGGGCACGCCTCGGCGAACCGCCCTTCTTCGATGAGGCCCTTGGCCTCTTGGAAGAGGGCCTCGGCCGCGATTTGTTGGTCCGTCGTCGCGTCGGCGAGCGCGCGACCGGCGGGGGCGAGGAGGAGGGAGAGAGAGAGGAGGGTGATGACCCTCGCGCGGGAACGTCTCACTGGCGTCCTTGATTGAAGAGCACGTCGCTCGAAGGGGCTGCGGGGGTCGAGGTGGGCGCCGCGGTGACGGCGGGCGCGCTCGGCGCCGCGGTCGACGAGGTGCGCCGCGCAGGTGGCACGCCGCCCTTCGAGACCGGGAGGCGCGCCGAGACGGCGTCCGTCGGCGCCGCAGTCGCGGACGTCGGCGTCGTCGGCGTCGCGGATTCGCTCGGCGTGACGACGGTCGCCGGAGGCGAGCTCGTCTCGCTGGGTCGCGGAGCGTCGACGAGGTGCTTCGTGTCGGACGCGGCCGCGGACGCCGACGCGGCGTTCGAGGGCGACGCGCGGCCTCCCCCCACGAGCGCGAGGATCCCGGCGACGACGAAGCCGCACAGGATGCCTACCCAGAGCAGCGGCGACGAGCGCGGCGCGCGCTCGAACGGCACGCCCGCCACGGTCGCGTCCGATCGCCGCTTCGGCGCGTCGCTCGAGATCGACGGCCCGCTCGCGAGATCGCCCATGGACGAGGTCGGGGGATCGCCGGAGCGAGCGATCGCCTGATCACCGCTCGGTCGCGTCGCCGAGAGCGCGGTGTCCGACGTGGAGAGGTCCTCCGCGCCCTCACGCGGCTTCGCCTCCGCCGGGCGGCGGCGGCTCTTGCCGGGATCGATCGTCGCGACGCCCGACACGCCGAGCACCCGCCTCACGTCCGCGGCGAGCGCGGGGCCTCGCGCGCCACCGAACGGCGCGAGCTCGTCGGCGAGGTCGGCGACGTTCGCGTGACGCTCGCGCCGGTCCTTCGAGAGCGCGCGATCCACCACCGCCGAGAGCGCGGGGTCGATCCCGCTCCTGCGCTCGCAGACCGGCTTCGGCTTGCCCTCGAGGATCGCGGCGAGCACCGCGCCGACGTCGTCTCCTTCGAACGGCTCCTCGCCGCACAAGAGGACGTAGAGGACGACCCCCATCGACCACACGTCGGTGCGCGCGTCGACCGACTTCGCGTCGCGGATCTGCTCGGGCGACATCGAGTAAGGCGAGCCGACCATCGTGCCGCTCGCGGTGATGCTCTTCGCTTCGCCGAGGCTCTTCGAGATGCCGAAGTCGAGGACCTTCACGCAGACCGATCCGTTCGGTCGCCGCGCGAGGAAGAGGTTCTCGAGCTTCAGATCGCGGTGGACGACGCCGCTCGCGTGCGCCGCGGCGACGCCGACGAGCGCCTCGAGCACCACGGCGACGGCCTCGCTCGGCTCGCCGACGCCGTCCTGGCGGAGCTCCGCGAGGTCGTGGCCGTCGAGCAGCTCGAGCACCATGAAGATGGTCCCGTCGGGCAGCTCGCCGACGTCGAAGACCTGCGTCACGTGCTCGCTGCGCACGCGCGACGCGGCGCGCGCCTCTCGCAAGAATCGCTCGCGGTGGCCGGGCCCGGCCACGTCGGCGGCGATGACCTTGATGGCCACCCGCTGCTGAAGGAGCAGGTGCTCGGCGGCGTACACCGCGCCCATCCCTCCACGACCGAGGAGCCGCTCGATGCGGTACTTGTCGGCCACCGTGTCGCCGGTCGCGAACATCCCACGGGAGACTAACACAGGGGGCTTGTCGGCCAATTTCAGCCTGATTTCATGCGATCTGCACGACCGCTCCCTCACCGAGCGACAAGCGCGTCGCGCCGCCGCCTTGCGCTCGCTCGATGATCCGCGCGCCCGGCAGACCCGCCTCCGACAGCGTGAAGCGCGTCCGATGGATGAGCGTGTTCAGCTGCGCACGATCGGCCGGCTCGGCGCCCCAGACGCGAGAAATCAAGACCGGGTCGTCGAGAAAGTCGCCTGCGCGGAAGCCCGAGGGCGGCTTCAAGAGGGTCGCGACGAGATCGCACCGGCGCTGCGGGAGCCACACGGCGACCTCGCGATCGACGACGAAGCGCGCCACGCCGCCGTTGGGCACGAGCTTCAGCTCGACGCGCGACGGCAGCATCGACGGAGCGTCGATCGTCGCCGACGCCGCGTCGTTGGTGACGACCGTGAGCGTGACGGCGCCGGCCTCGAGCCGCATCCCAGCCGACAGCGTCAG
>CAYYKK010000520.1:0-3398 GCA_964467935.1 uncultured Polyangiaceae bacterium | reverse complement strand
GTCGCTCCTCGAGGACGAGATCGATCACGGTCGCGTCGGCTGGGCCTACCTCGCGAGCGCGTGTCGCGACGGGCGCGGCGCGGTCGTCGAAGCGGCGCTGCCGAACCTCGTCGAGCGCACGATGGCCGAGGTGCTCGACGACGCCGCGCGCGCTCCCGAAGGCGACGATCCAGAGCTCGATCGCCACGGCTACATGGGTCGCACGCGCGGCGCCCGCGCCTACCGAGACGCGCTCGCGCAGATCGTCCTGCCGGGGTTCGAGGCGCTCGGCATCGACACGTCGCCCGCGCGCGCTCTCGCGCATTCGCGCGGGTTCCTCGCGTGAGAGCGGCCGCCTCGCCCGCGCTCCGCGTCTCCGTCGCGATGGCGCTCGTCGCCGCGTGTCGTGACGCGTCGAAGCTCGAACCGCCGAGCGCGCGTCCTCCGTCGACGAGCGCGGTCTCCTCGCGCGCCGCCTCCTCGAGCGACGGCGCGGCGAACGACGCCGCCCCATCGGCCGCGGATCCCCCGCGCCGCGCTCCGCTCTCGAAGGAGGAGATGGCGGCGCGCATGGCGAATCTCCGCCCCGGCGAAGAGCGAGAAATCGACGACGGCGTCTTCTTGAAGCTCCTTCGCCTCCAGGCGACCGATCCGCTCGGGGGCGGCTGGCAGCGCGCGGTCTCGAGCGAAGGCGGTTTCTCCGTGGAGGTCCCATTGCCCTTCAACGAGATCCGCACCCGCGCCATCGCGAAGACCGACGGCGTCGAGATCCGCAGCCACACCGTCGGCGGAAAGACGCCGGGCCTCCTCGCCTACTCGGCCACCTGCGTCGCGCGCCGAGACGGCAAGCTCGGCGAGGACGGTCACGCGCCTGGCCCCGAGAAGACCGAGTCGAAGGGCACGCCCGTCGCCGCGTGGGTGCGCTCGATCGAGCTCGACGATCGCACGTGCGTGCTCGTCGTCGAGCAGCAGGGCTCCGATCCGCTCCCGAGCGAGGCCGATCGACGCCGCTTCCTGGGCTCGTTCGAGAAGACCGGCAAGCTCGTCTGGTGAGCGCGTCGCTCAGGGTCGAGCCGCGGGCTCGAGCCAATCGACGATGGGCCCCAAGGGCACGACGCCGCTCGGGTTGATGGTCTTGTGGCTGCGATAGTAATGGCCCTGGATGTGCGAGAAATCGACGGTCTCGCGCACGTGCGGCATTTGGTAGATCGCGCGCGCATAAGGCCATAGATGCTCGTAATCGACGAGCCTGCGCAGATTGCATTTGAAATGGCCGTAGTAGACCGCGTCGAAGCGCACGAGCGTCGTGAAGAGGCGCACGTCCGCCTCGGTCAGGGCGTCACCCACGAGGTAGCGTGATCGCGCGAGCCGCGCGTCGAGCCAATCCAGCGTCTCGAAGAGCGGAACGACGCCCGCCTCGTAGGCGGCCTGGGTCGTCGCGAAGCCGGCCTTGTAGACGCCGTTGTTGACGGTGTCGTAGACGCGCGCGTTCACCGCGTCGATCTCGTCGGCGCGCGCGTCGGGGCGGAGATCGACGAGATCGCGCGTCGCGAAGGCGTCGAAGGCGCGATTGAGCATGCGCAGGATCTCCGACGACTCGTTGTTGACGATCGTGCCCTCCCGCGTGTCCCAGAGGACCGGCACCGTGACGCGCCCGGTGTACCGCGGGCGCGCCCGCACGTAGATGTCGGAGAGGCGCTCGGCCCCGAAGAGCGGGTCGCGGACGGCGCCCGGCGCGTCGCTGAAGACCCAGCCCTTCTCGGCCATGAGCGGATCGACGACCGCGACGGGCAGCGCCTGCTCGAGGCCCTTCAGCGCGCGCACGACGAGCACGCGATGGGCCCACGGGCACGCGAGCGACACGTAGAGCTGATAACGGCCCGTCTCCGCGGCGAAGCGCGCCCCGGGATCGGCCGACACGACGTCGCGGAACGAAGCGTCTTGGCGGACGAAGCGCCCTCCAGTGGAGGCCGTGTCGTACCAGACGTCCTTCCATTCACCGTCGACGAGCATGCCCATGATCGGCTCCTTCTCGCCCGAGGCGCTTCCCCGGGAGGGGGCAGCATCGCACGCGCGCTCGCCGGCCACCAAGGCTCGACGGTCCCCGAGAAGCGCCCCGAAGGGCGTATCCTCCCGACGCGGAGACAAGATGACGAGCATCTACGACGCCGGGCTCGACAAGAACGACGCGAACTACGCCGCGCTCACGCCGCTCACCTTCCTCGCGCGCGCGGCCGAGGTGTACCCCGAGAGGCCGTGCGTCGTGCACGGCGCGATCGCGCGGACCTACCGCGAGACCTACGCGCGCTGTCGCCGCCTCGCGAGCGCGCTCGTCGCGCGGGGCATCGGCCGCGGCGACACCGTGGCGGCGATGCTGCAGAACACGCCCGAGATGCTCGAGGCGCACTTCGGCGTCCCGATGACGGGCGCGGTCTTGAACGCCCTCAACACGCGCCTCGACGCCGAGGCCATCGCGTTCATGCTCGAGCACGGCGAGGCGAAGGCGGTCCTCGTCGATCGCGAGCTCTCGTCGACCATGCGCACCGCGGTCGCGATGACGGGGCGCGACGTGTTGGTCGTGGACGTCGACGATCCGGCGTACGGCGGCCCCGGCGATCGCATCGGCGCGATCGATTACGAGGCGCTCCTCGCCTCGGGCGATCCCCTTTTCGACGCGCCGGGCCCGCGCGACGAGTGGGACGCCATCTGCCTCAATTACACGTCCGGCACGACGGGCAACCCGAAGGGCGTCGTCTACCACCACCGCGGCGCCTTCCTGAATGCGATCTCGAACATCCTCGAATGGGACATGCCGAAGCACGCGGTCTACCTGTGGACCCTGCCGATGTTTCATTGCAATGGCTGGTGCTTCGCCTGGACGATCACGGCGCGCGCCGGCCTCCACGTGTGCCTGCGCAAGGTCGAGCCCCAGGCCATCTTCGACCTCATTCGAAAGCACCGCGTGACCCATTATTGCGGCGCGCCGATCGTCCACAACACGCTCATCTCCGCGCCGGCCGAGAGCCGCGCGGGGATCACCCACCGCGTGCAGGCGATGGTGGCGGGCGCGGCGCCCCCGGCCTCCATGATCGAGGGCATGGAGGCGATGGGCTTCGACATCACGCACGCCTACGGGCTGACCGAGGTCTACGGGCCGGCCGCGGTGTGCGCGAAGCACGAGGCGTGGGACACCCTGCCCATCGCCGAGCGCGCGCGCCTCAACGCGCGCCAGGGCGTGCGCTATCACCTCGAGGACGGGCTCACGGTGATCGACCCCGCGTCGATGCGCGAGGTGCCGCGCGACGGCGAGACGATGGGCGAGCTCATGTTCCGCGGGAACATCACGATGAAGGGGTACCTCAAGAACCCCTCGGCGACGGCCGAGGCCTTTCGAGGCGGCTGGTTCCACACGGGCGATC
>CAYYKK010000519.1:0-3450 GCA_964467935.1 uncultured Polyangiaceae bacterium | reverse complement strand
CGCGCAGGGCTGCGGATCGGGCGCGTCGGGGCCGAGCGGCACCGGCGCGCCGAGCGCGTCGGGCGCGGCGGCCCCTTCGACGCCGTCTCCCACCGCGACGGCGCCGACCACCGCCTCGTCCGCGGCGACGACGGGCACGGCGCTGCCGAGCGAGATCGGCAGCGCCGACGTCGTCGAGCTCGGTCCGCCCTGGTTCGGCATCCCCGACCACAAGAAGGACGAGGTCGCGAAGGCGATCAACCCCAAGGACGAGACCCCCTACGCCGGCAAGACGGGCACGGTGCGCGGGCACATCACGATCCGGGGTGACGCCCCGCCCGCGGCCTCGGGACCCGGCGGCAAGCCGCTCGTCTTTCCGAGCGAGTGCTCGAGCGCGGCCGATGTCTACGGCAAGCTCTTCCGCAAGGGGCCGAAGGGCGAGCTCGCCGACGCGATGGTCGCGATCACCGAGTATGCGGGGTTCGTCCCACCGAAGCAGCGCATGAAGAGCCTCGAGATCCGCACGTGCGCGTTCAACACGCGCACCGTCGTCGCCACGTACGGCCAGCGCATCGAGGTGTCCAACAAGGACACGAGCCTCACGTACATGCCGTACCTCGACGGCGCCCCGTTCCGAGCGCTCATGGTCGCGATCCCAGGGGGCAAGCCGATCAAGCTCTACCCGATGCAGCCCGGGCACTACCTGCTCCGCGACGAGATGAAGCGCCCGTTCCTCTTGGCGGACGTCTTCGTGCTGCCCTACGCGACCTTCGACGTCAGCCGCACCGACGGTCGCTACGAGATCGCCGGCGTGCCCGTCGGCAAGGTGCGAATCGACGCCTTCCTCCCCGTCATCGACAAGAGCGTCGGCAAGGAGATCGAGGTCAAAGAGGGCGACAACGTGATCGATCTCGAGCTGACCTACGACGCCAAGACCGACAAGGCCGTCCCGGTGTCCGAGCCGGTGTGGGGCGATCGCAAGGCGCCGCCGACGAACTGAAGCGCCGCGCGATCTGCCCGAGCCCATCTGTCCGAGCTGTGTGGCCGAGCTGCGTGCCCGAGCTCGTGTGGCCGAGCTGTCTGCTCGAGCCGTGGGGCCGAGGATTGGGCTGAGGATCAGGGCGAAGCGGTGTGCCGCTTCTGCATCTTGCGGTTCACGATCCGCTTCTTGAGCAGCCCCATGTGGTCGATCATCAGCACGCCGTCGAGGTGATCGTTCTCGTGCTGCACGGCGACGGCGAGGAGGCCGTCCGTCGCGAGAGTGAACTCCTTGCCGTCGCGATCGAGCGCCTTCACCGTGACCTTCTCGGCGCGTCGGATATCCTCGGTGACGCCAGGGAACGAGAGGCAGCCCTCGGCCCAGCTCTGATCCCCCTCGCGGGCGACGATCTCCGGGTTGATGAAGACCATCAGGTTCGACGGCTCGTCCTCGCCCGCGATGTCGATGATGAAGAGGCGATGCGGCTCGCCGATCTGCGTGGCCGCGAGGCCGACGCCGGGCGCCGCGTACATCGTCTCGGCCATGTCGTCGATGAGGCGGAGGATCTCCGGGGTGATCGACGTGACGGGCTGCGCCTTCTCGCGAAGGCGCGGATCGGGGTAGTGCAGGATGGTGCGGATGGCCATGGCAGCTCGGCGGCGGGCGCGCCCGCGACCGTTCTCGCAGCGTAACGCACCCCGCCTCGGTCGTCGAGCCCGCGGCCCGCGTCGCCGCGCTCGTCAGCGCTTGAAGATGCCCATGTCGAGGTTCGCCCCGCGCGCCGACAGCTCTTCGACCACGCGCGGGACGTGGCCGGTCGCGTGGAAGCTCCCCTCGAGCGCACCCCCTGCCGCCGTGCGTTCCACCGTGAAGGTGAAGACGTCGTGGGTCACGAGCTCGCGGTGCCCGTCCTTGAACCCCAGCTCCGCGACGCGCATCACGCGCTGCCGGCCGTCCCGCAGCCGCGCGACCTCGACGACGAGATCGAAGGCGGCAGCGACCCACTCGCGCGCCGTGTCGACCGAGGCGAGCCCACGCGTCGCGGCGAGATCCGCCGGCACGCGCTGGACGAGATGCCGGAGCGTCGGCGCTCGGGCTGCCGCGAGGACGCCGTCGACGCCGTCGCCGACCGCGTCGACGACCTCCGCCACCACGTGACCTGCGAACGTGCCGACGACGAGGCGATCGGGGCGCACGCGGATCGCGGCACGCACGGCACGCGCGCCCTCCTCGGCCGTGTCGCCGATGAGGATCGAGACGGTGTGGGGCTGGTTGAAGATGAGCTCGTCGTCCTCCTGCAGGACGATGAGGCGATCCTCGATGCCGCCGGCGCCGGCGAGGGCGCCGAGGAGGGTCGTGCCGCCCGAGTTGAGGGCGCCGGTCACGAGGATGTTGGCGCGGCCCGCCACGCACTGAGCGAAGAGCGTCGCCATGCCCCGCGAGATCGTGCCGGCGCGCACGAGGTCGTCGAGCGTCATCAGCGCGCGCTGCGGCTTGCGGAACACGAGCATGTGCCCGGTCCCCGACGTCGGCGGCAAGACGCCGAACATCCGCCCGCCGCGCTCGAGCCGCCGCTCGACGAACTGCTCGGTCGGCTGCAGCGGCTGACCGGAGCGGACGCAAATACGGCGAACCGCGCGCGCCACGGCTTGCTCGCTCGTGAAGGCGATCTCGGTCGCGATCTGCCGGCGGCCGTGCAGCGCGACGACGTAGTCGTGTCGGATGACTTGGACCTCTTCGACGTCCTCGTCCTCGAGCAGCGGTCCGATGGGCCCGAGCTCGATGAGCTCGCGCTTGGCTTCGGCGACGAGCACCTCCGGATCGAGCCCCGCCGGGATTTCTCCCGCGCTCCGCATCGACGCGGCCTTCTCTCGGAGCGCGCGGTCGACCGTGGCGACGCGCCCAGCGTCCGGCGCCTCCCCGTTCGCGAGCGCGGAGAGATCCACCGCCGACGAGGTGCGCTCGACGAGCCTGGCGAGGGCCGTGCGATGCTCAGCCGCCTGCGACGCGTCGACCGGAGGCTGATCGACGCGCTTCGAGCTCGGCTGCGGCGACGGGACGGGAGCGCTGATCGGCGTGCTCGGCAGCGGTCCACTCGGCGCCGGCTGCGAACCGGCCGGAGGGTGGCTCGCACCGCGGGGAGGCACGCTCGACGCACCCGGGGGCACGGTCGCCGGCTGCGCGACGATCTGAGGTGCCGGCGGCGCGGTCGGCGTCTGAAAGGCGGGCGGCGCTTGCGGTGCGAAGCCCGCCGGGCTCTGCCCTGGAGGAGCGACCGCCCCGAACGCAGGGGGCGGCTGCATCTGCGGCTGCATCTGCGGCGGCATCTGCGGCGGTACTTGCGGCGGTGCTTGCGGCGGCTGCATCTGCGGCGGTGCTTGCGGCGGCGGCTGCATCTGCGGCGGTACTTGCTGCGGCGGCTGCATCTGCGGCGGTACTTGCGGCGGCGGCTGCATCTGCGGCGGTACTTGCTGCGGCGGCTGCATCTGCGG
>CAYYKK010000518.1:0-3485 GCA_964467935.1 uncultured Polyangiaceae bacterium | reverse complement strand
GCAGCAGGGCTATCCGCAGCAGGGCTATCCGCAGCAGGGCTATCCGCAGCAGGGTCCCGCTGGCGGCACGCCGCCCGGGCACGGCGGCGCGTGAGGCGCCGGATCGCCGAACCGAGGACGCGCCCATCGCCATGAAGCGCAGACACGCCGACGATCTGAGGGGAGCGACGCGGCTCGCGGTCGAGGCCACCAGGGGGATCACGGATCTCGTCGAGGCGATGCACAACCGCATCGGCGCCGGCCCCGATCTCTTGGGTCGGCCGCTCGCCGCGCCGGTCCGCTTCGTCAACGGCCTCGTGTACGGCAGCGTCCGCGGCGTGACCGGCCTCGTCGGCGCCGGCATCGATCTCGCGCTCGCCGAGCTCGCGCCGCTCCTCGGCGAGAGCCTGCCCGGCGTCGAGCGCGACGCGATCGTGGCGGTGCTCAATGGCGTGCTCGGCGACTACCTACGCGAGACGAAGAACCCGCTCGCCATCGAATCCGAGCTGCGGCGCGGCGGACGGCGCCTCGCGCTCGATGCGGCGGGCCTCCGCGCGGCGCTCGGCGAGCCGCGCTCGCGCGTCGTCGTCCTCGTGCACGGATCGTCGATGAGCGATCTGGGCTTCAGCCGCGCGGGGCACGACCACGGCGCGGCGCTCGAGCGCGACGGGGGCTTCTCCAGCGTCTACGCCCATTACAACTCCGGGCTCCACATCTCGACGAACGGCGCGGAGCTCTCGGCGCTGCTCGAGGCGCTCGTCGCGGCGTGGCCCGCGCCCGTCGACGAGGTCGTCCTCGTGGGCCACAGCATGGGCGGGCTCGTCGCGAGGAGCGCCTGCCACGCCGCCGAGGCGGCGGGCCACGCTTGGCGCGCGAAGCTCACGAAGCTCGTCTCCCTCGGCTCGCCGCACCAAGGCGCGCCGCTGGAGCGCGGCGGCAATTGGCTCGATTTTCTGCTCGGCGTGAGCTCGTACAGCGCGCCCCTCGCGCGGCTCGGCAAGATCCGGAGCGCGGGCGTGACCGATCTGCGCTTCGGCAACGTGCTCGACGAGCATTGGCAGGGCCGCGATCGCTTCGAGCTCGGCCGCGATCGGCGCACCAAGCTCGCCCTGCCGAGCGGCGTCGATTGCTACGCCGTCGCCGGCACCACGAGCGCCGACGGCCCGGGCGGCCTCCTCGGCGACGGTCTCGTCCCCGTCGAGAGCGCGCTCGGTCGCCACCGAGATCCGGCGCTCGATCTCGGCTTTCCGCCCGATCACCAATGCGTCGTCACGAAGACGGGCCACCTCGATCTCTTGAGCAGCCCCGAGGTCTACGCCCAGCTCGCCGCGTGGCTCGGAGCGCCCGCGCCGGCGCGCCCGACCCGTTAGCGCATCCGCGCGCGAGCGCCGTCAATCGTCTTCGGTCATGCACGACAGCAGCGACCCTCTCGCGCGATGGAGCAGCACGTCGACGTAGCCTCGGGAGAGCCCCAGCGTCGCGGCGACGTCCTCGCCGGGCTGCTCTTCGAAGAGCCGGAGCGTCACGACGGCCTTCTGCGTGTCGCAGAGGCGATCGACGCACGCGCGCAGGCGAATGTGCTCCTCCGCCTTCGCCATGAGCTCGAGGGCCCCCTCCGACTCGTCGCGCGGCGCCGCGAGATCGACCGGCTCGTGCGGTCGCGCGAGATCGTGTCGCCTGCGCCGATTGCGCGCGGCGTTCCGCACGACGCCGGCGAGATAGGCCCCGTACGGCACGTCCTCGGGGAGCCGCTCGGCGAGGGCCAGCTGGAGGAACGTGCAGTAGGCGTCGTGCACGCAATCGATCGCGTCCTCGGCGCGGAGCCCCTCTTGGCGGGCGAGGCGCGCGAGGGCGTCGCGCTCGGTGCGGATCACCTCCTCCAGGGCGGAGAGAGGATCGGTGGGGCGTGGTTCGGCCATCTCCGTGGAAGGTGTCGAGCGACGTGGATCTTACTCGTAAGAAATCGACTCGCCAGGACCCGATCCCGAGAGGCGCCCGACGCGCCCCGGAGGAGCAGGACATGACGACATCGACCGTGAAGCATGTGACCGACGTGGACTTCGACGCCGAGGTGCTCGCCGAGCCGGGCACCGTGCTCGTCGACTTCGGCGCGACCTGGTGCGGGCCGTGCAAGCTGCTCGCGCCGATCGTCGACACGATCGCGACCGAGCGCGCCGGCTCGCTCAAGGTCGCCAAGGTCGACATCGACGACGCGCCGGGCGTCGCCGCTCGCTACGGCGTGCGCGCGGCCCCCACCCTGCTGGTCTTCCGCGCCGGCAAGAAGGTGGCGCAGCACGTCGGGGTCACGACGCGACAGCGCATCCTCGAGCTCGTCGACGCCTAGGCGCCGAGGAGCTTCTTCAGATCGTCCTCGAGCGTCGACTGGATGCGGTCGATGATCCCCTCGCGGAGTCGGATCTTCGAGGCGGCGTACGCGGTGCGAGAGAGCGCGCCGAGCCGGGTCGCCTCGTCGCGCGCCCGCGCGGCGAGCGCATCCGGGGCGACCACCTCGTCGACGTAGCCCGCGGAGGCCGCCTCGTCGGGCGTGTAGATGCGACCGAACAGCGTCGCGCGCGTGAGCTCGGCGGCGCGCAGGCGTGCGCGCGCGAGCTCCATCGCGAGGATGGGGACGGGCAGGCCGATCGACACCTCGTTGAGGCCGATCTTGAAGGCTCCTTGCGCGGCGAGGCGCAGATCGCCCGTCAGCGCGAGCAGCGCACCGCCGGCGAGCGCGTGGCCCGTGCACGCGACGACGAGCGGGAGCGGCGTCGCGTAGAGCTGCATGAAGAGCGCGGAGCCCCTGCGCAGGAGCGCGCGTGCGTTGTCGGGTCCGCTCATCATGACGCGGAGATCGAACCCACCGGAGAAGCGCTCCGGCCGACCCGTGAGCACGATGGCGGCGGCCTCCGACTCCGCGCGCGTGACGGCCGCCGAGAGCGCCTCGATCATCGCATCGGACAGGGCGTTGGCCTTGCCGTCGTCCATGCGGAGCACGGCGACGTTGCCTTCGAGGGTGTACGTGAGAGGTTCTTCTGCCACGCGAGGAGCCTATCCCAAGCGAGGCCCGGGGGCACCGCTTCGAACGCTCGGCGCGTCGTCGTCGCCATCGAGGACGGCGCGGACCTTCTTCGCGAGCGCGAGCGGCGTGAAGGGCTTCTGCAGGAAGGCGTCCTGCGACTGGAAGACGCCGTGACGCACGATCTCGTCGTCGGTGTAGCCGCTGACGTAGAGAACGCGCGTGCGCGGTCGCAATTGGCGGATCCGATCGGCCACCGTTCGGCCGCCGACGCCGGGCATCACGACGTCGGTGATGAGCAGATGGAGGTTGCCCGCGTGGGCGCGCTCGATGCGCGCCGCCTCTTCGCCGCTCGAGGCGACGAGGACCTCGTAGCCGTACCGAGCGAGCGCGCGCTCCGCGAGCAGGCGCACGCCCTCCTCGTCCTCGACGAGCAGTATGGTCTCGCGTCCCCCCCGCGCTCCCTCTATCTCTGCCACAGCCTCCGCCT
>CAYYKK010000517.1:0-3524 GCA_964467935.1 uncultured Polyangiaceae bacterium | reverse complement strand
TGAGTTCGAGAACCGGATGAAGCAGGTCATCGCGGAGGTGAAGGCCTCGCCGAAGCCGATCATCCTGTTCATCGACGAGGCGCACACGATCATCGGCGCGGGCGGTCAGCAGGGCGGCGGCGACGCCGCGAACCTCCTGAAGCCGGCGCTGGCGCGCGGCGAGCTGCGCACGATCGCGGCGACCACGTGGAAGGAGTACAAGAAGTACTTCGAGAAGGACGCCGCGCTCGAGCGTCGGTTCCAGCCGGTGAAGGTCGACGAGCCCTCGGTCGACGTCGCGTGCACGATGCTCCGCGGGCTGCGCTCGCGCTTCGAGGACGCGCACAAGGTGATCGTGCGAGACGAGGCCGTCACCGCGGCCTGTCGCCTCTCGGCGCGTTACATCTCGGGCCGCCAGCTGCCCGACAAGGCGGTCGATCTCCTCGACACGTGCTGCGCTCGCGTGAAGGTCGCGCTCCAGCAGAAGCCGGCGGCGGTCGAGGATCTCGAGGTCGTCATCAAGGACACGGAGCGTGAGCTCGACGCGCTCGGGCGCGACCGCGCGAACGGCGCGAAGGTCGACGACGAGCACATCGACGAGCTGAAGACGAAGCTCGAGAAGACGAAGAAGGAGCTCGAGGAGACGCAAGCCGCGTACGGGCGAGAGACCGAGGCGGCCAAGAAGGTCCACGAGCTCCGCACCAAGATGGCCGAGGCGAAGACCGACGAGGAGCGGGACGCCGCGCGCAAGGAGGTCGTCGCAGCCTTGGACGAGCTCGACAAGATGCAGGGCGACGTGCCGCTCATCCGGCCCGACGTCGACGAGGCGATGGTCGCGACGGTGGTCAGCGCGTGGACGGGCATCCCTGTCGGCAAGATGGTGCAGGACGACGTCCGCGCGCTGCTCGAGATGGAGGACCGCCTCCGCTCGCGCATCAAGGGCCAGGACTACGGCATCGCGACGATCGCGAAGGAGCTCCGCGCGGCGCGCGCGGGCCTCAAGCCGCAGCAGACCCCGATGGGCGTCTTCATCCTCGTCGGCCCGTCGGGCGTCGGCAAGACGGAGACCGCGCTCGGCCTCGCCGATCTGCTCTACGGCGGCGAGCGCATGATGGTCACCATCAACATGAGCGAGTTCCAGGAGAAGCACACGGTCTCCCGGCTCATCGGCTCGCCGCCCGGCTACGTCGGCTTCGGCGAGGGCGGCATGCTCACCGAGGCGGTGCGTCAGCGGCCCTACACGGTCGTGCTCCTCGACGAGTGCGAGAAGGCCGATCCGGACGTCATGAACCTCTTCTACCAAGTGTTCGACAAGGGCATGCTCTCCGATGGCGAGGGCCGCCTCGTCGACTTCAAGAACACCGTCATCATCATGACGTCGAACCTCGCGACCGACAAAATCACGAACCTGACCGTGAGCTATCGCGAGGACAACGACGGCAAGGACCCGCCGATGCCGGAGATCATGGAGGCGATCAAGCCGACGCTCGTCGCGCACTTCAAGCCGGCGCTCCTCGCGCGTATGACGATGGTGCCGTACCTGCCGATCTCGTCCGCCGCGCTCGGTCAGATCACGCGCCTCAAGCTCGACTCGCTGCTCTCGCGCCTCCGCACGAACCAGCGCATCGAGGCGAGCTACTCGGATCGGCTGGTCGAGCTCATCGCGGCGCGATGCACCGAGGTCGACACGGGCGCCCGCAACATCGATCACATCCTCCGGTCGAGCCTCTTGCCCATGCTCTCGAACGCGATCCTGGAGAAGATGGCCGAGGGGAACCCGCCGAAGAAGCTCTTCATCGACATCGACGACGAGAAGAACTTCACCGCGCAGTTCTCGAACTGACGCGTCGCGCTCGGCTTCGCCGAAACGCCGGCCGCGCCCCGCACGTCGTTGCGTGGGCGCGGCCCCCTTTTGTGGCGGCGGCGCGGCAGGGAATTGGGCCACCCCGTATCGCCCGGTCTAGAAAGCGCCCATGGGCATGGTCCGTCCGGAGGTTCGCTGGGGGTCCCGGCTCCTGTCGCTCTTGTTGATCGGTGCGCTGGGAGGGGCGGTCGCGGGAGGAGCGATGCTCGGTTGCTCTTCGACGCCGCCTCCGGAGACGCCGAAGCCGTGCGACAAGCAGATCGTCACGCTCGATCTCTACGCCGCGGGCAACATCAACCCGAACGAGAACGGCAACCCGCGCCCCGTCGTCATCCGCCTCTACCAGCTCCAGAGCGATCTCAACCTGCAGAACGCCCGCTACGACGACGTGCTCCTCAAGCCCGACGACACGCTCGGCAAGGACATCATGAAGGTCGACGAGGTGTCGCTCTTCCCGAACGACCACCTGCAGATCAAGTTCGAGCGCATCAAGGAGGCGAGCTACCTCGCCGGCGTCGCGCTCTTCCACGGCCCGAAGGGCCAGAGCTGGAAGACGTTCTACGAGTTCCCCCTCGCGCCGGGCGAGGCGTCTTGCGGCGGGCGCGGGGGTGACGCCGGCGCCGGCATCGCCGACCCCCACACGGCGTTCTTCGTCGAGTCGGCGAAGATCGACAACGGCTCGCAGTACGACGAGTCGATGTTCCCCGACGCGCGGCCCGTCAAGAAGATCGCCCTGCCGAAGAAGACCTCTTCGGGTGGCGGTGGCCCCGGTCCCGCGGGGCCCTCGAACTGATCGAGCTCGCCTCGGCGCCCCCTCGGACGCTCGTCGGACGCCGAAAAACCGCGCTGGCGCAGCTGGCGAACGGCGTCCTTGCCCCGGCGAAAAAAGCGCGGGACAGGCACCGAAAGTAGCTCTGTGCCTCCGGGCGAGTTCTGATAGACATAGGACGCCCGATGACCCAACCGCGCAAGCTAGTCTGGACCGAGGGGTTGTTCATGACCCCTCAGCACCTGCAGCAGAGCGATCAGTACACTGAGGCTCTGGTGCACTCGCGCGTGCACGCGGTGGTGCCCTACGACTGGGGCATGACCGACGTCGCGTTCGACGAGCGCGCGCTGACCGCCGGCCAGATCCGCATCACGAAGGCGAACGGCATCTTCCCGGATGGGACGCCGTTCTTCGTCGGTGATCGCGGTGAAGATCAGGTCGAGGCGCGGCCGCTCGAGGGGGCGTTCCCCGCGGCGCTCGAGTCGCTCGACGTGTTCCTCGCGGTCCCCATCACGCGCGACACGGCGGCGAACGTCGCGCTCGATCCCGCGAAGCTCGGCCCCGCGCAGCGGTTCGTCGCGTCGCAGGTGTCGGTGCCCGACGTGAACACCGGTCGCAACGACACGGTCATCACGTGGGGGCGTCACAACCTGCGCATCTTGTTCGGGACCGAGCCGCGCGACGCGTACGAGACCGTTCGCATCGCGCAGCTCGTGCGAGATCGGACGGGCGCGATCGTCGTCAAGCCGAGCTACATCCCGCCGATCCTCCGCATCTACGCGTCGGACCACATGATGAACGGGATGCGCCGCGTGCTCTCGGCGCTCGTCGGCAAGCAGAAGTCGCTCGCCGAGGGGCGGCGCCTGCGCACCGCGGCCTCCGTCGACTTCCAAGCCTCCGACACGGCGAAGT
>CAYYKK010000516.1:0-3563 GCA_964467935.1 uncultured Polyangiaceae bacterium | reverse complement strand
CTCGCGCCCGGTGGGCGCGTCGCGGAGGCCGCGGTCACGCGCAGCACGCCGGACGACGGGCGGCTCCGCGACTGCGTGGCGGTCGTGCTCCGCGGGCTCGCGTTTCGATCGGCGAGCGCGGACCGCGGCAGCGCGCTCTCGTTCGATCTCGCGCTCGCCCCGCTCGACCCTCGCTAGCGCCGCCGCCTCAGGGATCGGACGTGAGCGCGTCGGGCGCGGCGTCGCGCTCGACGTACACGTCGAAATCCCCGATGCGCGTCGCCCGAACGTAGCCGTCGTCGAGCATCGTCTCGAGCCCGTCGAAGAGGCTGTGCGCGGAGTCGTCGTTGTTGCCCGTGACCATCGGGAAGACGTCGTTGTGCTCCACGACGATCGCCGACGGGCGGCGCGCGCCGAGCTCCCGCATGAGCGCCTCCTGCATCGGCTTCGCGGACCACGTCGCGCGCTGGGGAACGTCGTAGATGTAGCGGCTCGCGAGCGGCCGATCCGCCAGATCGTAGATGATGCACTCGAAGCCCCAGACGAAGATCGGTCGGCCCTGCGGCGTGTGCTCGCCGATCCACTTGGCGACGGCTCGGTTCTCACCCGCGTCCACGTCGGCGACGCTCGCGAGCGCGTCCCGCTCGGCCTCCACCATCGGCCCGCGCAGGTAGATCGCGGCGCGACGGCCGGCGCGCTCGAGGAACGTGGCGCACAGGTTCGGCACGGGCGCCTTGGCCATCGCGGCCGCGGCGAAGAGCCCGGCGAGCCCCGCGGTGACCACGGGGCCGCGCCGCTCCGCGAAGCGGAGCGCCTTGTCGAGGCCGAGCCCCGCCAAGGTCGCCGTGAGCGGAAACGTGGCGCCCCAGTGGTACGGGAAGAACTTGCCCTGCATCACGACGCCGGCGATGTGCACGACGATGACACTTGCAACTGTGATGACATAAGGCGCCTCGCGCCGCGTCGGTCTTGCGACGGCGAGCGCGAGGATCCCCGTCAGCATCGCGCCCGAATACGCCACGAACCACTCGGTGAAGCCGTAGTAGGCCATGCCGAGCAGGCGGGCGTTCTGCCAGCTGAGCTTCGTGTAGTAAGGCGTGAAGACGAAGAGGACCTCGTGCAGATCGTGGAGCGCGCCCTTCGCGCCGAACCACGCGAGCGCGAGGGCGAACGGCGCGGCACCGCCGAGCGCGGTCGCGCCGAGCGTCGCGAGGGCGCGCCGCGCCTTGACGCCGAAGCCCCTGCCCGTGTCCTCGTCGGCGACGAGCTTCGGGAAGAGGGTCGCGAGCGCGGCGAGCCCCGCGACCGAGGCGCCGGCGCCGGCGAGCGGCGGCTTCATGAGGCCGGCGAGGCCGAAGAGCGCGCCGGCGCCGAGCCAGAGCAGGGCCGATCTCCTGGGCGTCTCGCGGGCTGCGAACGCCTTCGTGGAGACGAGCAGGCCGAGGATCGTGATCGTCCCGCCGAAGGTCTCGGGCTGGGCGGTGTGCCAGAAGTCGAGCTGCGCGTGGACCTGCGACGCGAGCGCCGCCGCGATGAAGCCCGGCCTCGTCGTCGCGAAGTGCAGGCGCGAGAGCCGGACGAGCCCCGCGGCGGTCATCAGCATCGACGCGACCTCGAGGATGCGGATGCCGATCTGCGCCGGACCGAAGAGAGCACGCGCGAGCGCGTAGACGAGGAAGATGCCCGGCGGCTTGAAGTCGAACGCGTCGCGATAGGGCATTCCCCCGTGCAGGATCTCGCGCGCGACGAGCGCGTAGATCGCCTGATCGCGGCCGTAGTCGAAGGACAGCACCAAGGCGGCGGAGCCGATCACGAAGAGCACGCAGATCGGCGCGATCGCCTTGTCGACGAGCGTCGCAAACGACGGGCTCGACGCCGCCTCGGGCGCAGCGACCTCCCGCGAAGAGGTCTTCGCGGCCCGCTGCGGCGCGTCAGGCTCGGGGGACTCGGCCACGCGGCCTTCTATCATCCTTCGCGCGTGACACGAAGCTGACAAGCGCTCTCGGCGTGGTGCTCTAGGTTGGAACACCGTGCGCGTCGCCGTCGTCGTCAACGAGAGCGCCCGCCGCGGAAGCGGGCAAGTCGCGAGCGTCGCGCGGCGCGAGCTGCCCGGGGCGCGCATCCTCTTGTCGCGATCCCTCGCGGAGCTCTCCGACTTCGCCGCCGAGCTCGTCGCCGACCCGCCCGATCTCGTTCTGTCGGCCGGCGGAGACGGAACGGCGATCGCCCTCCTGAACGCGCTGCGTGCGGCGAGCGTGCGCGGGGCGACCGACGCGGCGCACGGCAAGGCGCCGCGCCCGCGCGATGGCGCCCTCGCGCCTGCCCGCCCGCGCTCGCAGCGCCCGCGGCTCGGACCTCCGATCGGCACGCTCAAGCTCGGCACGGGCAACGCGTGGGCGAACGTGACCGGCGCTCCGCATTGGAAGAACGCGCTCGCGCTCGTGCGGTCGCTGATCGTCGCCGACGTCGCGCCGCCCGTGCGCGCCTTCGATCTCGTCGAGGTCGAGGGGAAGGTCGCGCACTTCACCGGCACGGGCTGGGACGCCGAGCTCGTCGACGACTTCCACGCGCAGAAGAGGGGGCCCGGCGTGTTGCCGCCCGGCCGACGACACGGGCTCTTGGGCTATCTCCACGGCCTGCTCACGCGGACGGTCCCCCGCAACCTCGCGACCCCGCAAGCCGAGGTCGAGATCGTGAACACCGGCGCCGACGCGATGACGCTCGACGACGAGGGGCGACCCGTCCGGCTCGTCGGACCGAGCGGCGCGGGCGAAGTGCTCTACAGCGGGCCCACGAGCGTCTGCGGGATCGGGACGACGCCGGAGTGGGGCTTCGGGTTCCGGGCGTTCCCGTTCGCCGGCGTGAGCGAGGGGCGGTTTCATCTGCGCAACTACAACGCGAAGGCGCTCGAGGGGCTCTTGAGCTCGCCCAAGCTCTGGCGCGGCGTTCACCCCCTGCCGAAGATGGACACGTGGCTGCTCACGCGCGCGCGCCTGCGCTTCTCGCGCGAGGTGCCCTTCCAGATGGGCGGCGATTTGCTCGGGCACCGCGACGTGATCGAGTACGGCATCGCGCCGGAGCACGTGGCGATCGTCGATTGGGCGCGGCTCGTGCGCGGCGGTCGTGGCGCGCGCCCCGAGCGCAAGCGTGATCGCCTGCGGCGGATGCTGCTGCCGAGCGCCTTGGAGGTCTGAGGGCCGAGGCCGCGCGGCGGCCGTCGCGACCTCGATCAGGCCACGCGCGCGACGACGCACTTGAGGTGCGGCTCGAGACCGGGCGCGGGCGGGAAGTCCGCGGGCGGAGGGAGGTTCTTCATCTGCGCGATCTCGACGCCCACGTCGCGGGCGGCCTCGTGCAGGAAGCGCCTGAACTTCGCCATCACGATGCCGCGGTGGTTCGTGCACGCGACGAGCCTCCCGCCGCGGTCGAGGAGCCGCAGCGCGAGCGCGGCGAGCCCCCGGTAGCCACCATCCGCGGAGAAGCGTGACGTCTTCGTCGTGGCGAAGCTCGGCGGATCGAGCACGACGAGACCGAAGCGCTCGCTGCCCGTCGCCGCCTCCGCGAGGTACGAGAAGCAGGCGGCG
>CAYYKK010000515.1:0-3589 GCA_964467935.1 uncultured Polyangiaceae bacterium | reverse complement strand
CGAGACGGCGCAGCCGACGCCGAGCGTCGCGTCGACGGGCGCGCCCGCGCCCACGGCGACCGCCGCGCCGACCGCGAAGCCCCCGGAGTCCGGGGGTGGGTTCGACAAGGCCGCGGCGACGGCAGCGCTCGGCGGCGCGGTCGGACAGGCGAGCGGCTGCAAGCAAGAGGGGGATCCGAGCGGCGTGGCGCACGTGCAGGTCACGTTCGCGCCCTCGGGCCGCGTCACCGTGGCGAACGTGTCGGGGCCGCCGTTCGCGGGCACGGCGACCGGCGGCTGCATCGCGCGCGCGTTCAAGACGGCGTCGGTTCCGCCGTTCGACGGCGATCCGGTGACCGTGACGAAGACCGTGCAGATCCCCTGAGCCGCCGGCGTTCGATCGGCGGATCGAGCGCCACGGAGGCCGGACGTTTTCGGTCCGGGGCGAAGGGGTCGGCGCGCTTGCCATCGCGCGGGGAAAAACTACGCTCGCGCGCCCGTGCTCACCCTCCTGCGCGTCAAGAACTTCATCCTCATGGAAGGCCTCGAGCTCGAGCTCGAGGCGGGCCTCAACGTCCTCACCGGCGAGACCGGCGCGGGAAAGTCGATCGTGGTCGGCGCGCTCGGGCTCGTCCTCGGGGGCCGGGCGAGCGCCGATCAGGTGCGGCCGGGCGCGAGCGAGGCGGAGATCGAGGCGCTCTTCGACCTCGGCGAGCTCGACCCGCAGAGCTCGCCTTCTCTCCGGAGGCTCGTGGAGTCGGGCGTGCTCGCCGAGGAGGGTGCGCGCGAGCTCATCGTCCGGCGCGTCGTGCAGGAGAACGGTCGATCCCGCGCCTACTTGAACGGCAAGCTGTGCACGGCGGGCGAGCTCGCGGCGCTCGCGCCCGATCTCGCCGACGTCGCGAGCCAGCACGAGAGCGTCGCGCTGACCGATCCCACGACGCACTTGGGCCACCTCGACGACTTCGCCAAGCTCGGGAGCCGACGGGCGGCGCTCGGCGTGCGCGTCGCGGCCCTGGAGGAGCTCTGCGCGTCGATTCGGGCGCTGCGCGACCAGGACAAGAGCCGCGGAGAACGTGAGGCGTTCCTCGCGTTCATGTTGCAGGGCATCGACGATCTGGCGCCGCAACCGGGCGAGATCGACGAGCTCGGCGCCGAGAGGAAGCGGCTCCGGCACGCGAGCAAGCTGCTCGACCTGACGCAGCGCGCGGCCTCGCGACTCGACGGAGAGGATGGTCTCTGCGACCAGGTGGCGCGGGTCGCGTCCGACCTGCGCGTGGCGGCCGAGCTCGACGCGAGCCTCGAGTCGATCGCGAAGACGCTCGACGGCTGCTACGCGGAGCTGCGGGAGGCCGCGAGCACGTGCGAGCGCTACGCGGAGGAGGTCGGGGGCGATCCCGGGCGGCTCGCGGAGGTCGAAGAGCGCCTCTACCGGCTCGAGGGGCTGCTGCGCCAGCACGGTCCGACGATCGAAGACGCGATCGCGGCGCGGGAGCGGCTCGCGTCGGAGCTCGAGGCGCTCACGAGCACGGAGAGCCGGCTCTCGGAGCGGGAGCGTGAGCTCGACGAGCGGCTCCCCGAGGCAGCCGCCGAGGCGCGCGAGCTCTCGGCCAGCCGGCGCGAGGCCGCGGAGAAGCTCGGTGCCGCGATCGGCGCGGAGCTCGGAGCGCTGGGGATGGGCGGCGCGCGCGTGCTGGTCGAGGTCGAGCCGCTGCCGACGCGCGGCGTGGAGGCGGTGGGCGAGCACCTCGGCGTCGACGGCGCCCGGCTCAGCCGCGACGGGATCGATCGCGTCGAGTTCCTGATCTCTCCGAACAAGGGGATCGAGCCGAAGCCGCTCCGCAAGATCGCGAGCGGCGGGGAGCTCTCGCGCGCGCTCCTCGCGCTGAAGCGCGTCCTCGCCGAAGGCGGGCCCGCCGGGCTCTACGTCTTCGACGAGGTGGACAGCGGCGTGGGGGGCGCCGTCGCGGAGCGGATCGGCGCGGCCATCGCGGACGTCGCGCGTCATCATCAGGTGCTGTGCATCACGCACCTGGCGCCGATCGCGGCGTTCGCGGACGCGCATTTCGTCGTCACGAAGACGTCGCACGGGGACGTGACCGAGAGCCGCGTCGAGCGTGTGCAGGGGGATCCGCGCGTGCGCGAGGTGGCGAGGATGCTCTCGGGCGCGACGATCACGCGCGCAGGCGAGGACGCGGCGCGCGAGCTCATCGCGGCGGCGCGAGGGGCGATCGCGCCTGCGCCTGGGCCGACGGCGAAGCGATCGAACGGCGGCGCCGCGGCGGGCGCGACCGAGTCCGCGCCCCTGACGGCCACGGCGCGCGACCGAGGGGCGGCGAAGGGCAAGGCGGCCAAGAGCGGAGGCGGGGGGACGGACAAACGGCCCCGACGTTGACGCGCTCGCTCGACGAAGACACACCGAGCGCATGCGCAACGCATCGCTCGCGTTCCTCGCCGTCTCGTTCGTGGCAGGCTCGGCCGGCGCCCAGCCGACCCCCGCGCCGGTCGGTGCCCCACCGCCGACCGCGCCCGCCGCTCCCAGCGCACCGGTCGCGCCGCCGTCGGTGCCCGGTCCCGGGCCCGTTGCCCCGCCGCCGCCGAGCTATGGCCAACAGGGCTATGGCCCGCAGGGCTATGGCCCCCAAGGCTATGGGCCACAGGGCTATGGCCAGCAGGGCTATGGCCCGCAGGGCTATGGCCCGCAGGGCTATGGCCCACCGGGGTATGGCTTCGCGGTCGCCGATCCCAACGGGGACCTGGCGCGGCTCGACCGTCTCCTCGGCCACCACGCGAGCGACGGCCGGTATTACGGCATCGCGATGGGCGTGACGGGGCTCGTCACGGGCGCCGTCACGATCCCGACCGGCGTCTACATGCTCAAGGTCGGCGACAACCCCATCCCCGGCGCCGTCACGCTGGGCCTCGGCATCTGCGCGGCGGTCGGGGGCGTGATCTCCTTCTTCGTCCCCTCGAGCGATCTCGACAGCCTCGCGCGCTCGCTCGAGGACAAGCGAGAGAGCGGCAAGGCGCCCGGCGTGATCGTCGCCGAGGTGGAGCACGAGTGGCGCGAGCGCGCCGAGGCGACGAAGGTGAGCCGACGAGCGTGGGGCATCACCGGCGTCGTGCTCGGCGCGGCGTTCCTCGGCGTGGGCGCCGGCTTCGCGATCGCCGACACCTTCTCGGACAACATCAGCCGCACGGAGCAGCAGGCGATCGGCGCCGTCCTGATGGGCGCCGGCGTGGCGAACGTCGCCGGCGGCTTCACGGGGATCTTCCTCCAGACGCCGATCGAGTCGACGTGGGAGATCTACCAGTCGATGAAGGGCGGCCCCGTCGCGCTCCCGCCCCCGCCGCCGCGCGTCGGCTTCACCCCGCTCCACGGACCGGTCGGCGCGCACGACGCCCTGCACGGCGGCGTGCTGACGCTCTCGGGCGCGTTCTGACGTGACGCGCCTCGACCTCTGGTTCCGCGCGCTGCTCGAGCCGACGCCCGCGTCGTTCGAAGGCCTCGCCGACTTCCGGCGCGCGCTCGACGGCGCCCGCCGCTTCGACGCGCCGATCGAAGCGGCAGCGCTCGGCGGGGCGATCGCCGATCGCCTCGGCTTCGCCT
>CAYYKK010000514.1:0-3620 GCA_964467935.1 uncultured Polyangiaceae bacterium | reverse complement strand
GGGAGCTCGTGACGCGCGCGATCGACGAGATCCCGATCCTGAGCGTCTGCGCCGCGCGCGCGAAGGGCGAGACACGCATCGGCGACGCGGGCGAGCTGCGAGTGAAGGAGAGCGATCGGATCGCGACCACGGTGCGGATGCTCCGCGCGTTCGGTGTCGAGGCGGAGGAGCACCCGACGGGTCTCACCATCGAGGGCGATCCGTCGAGGCCCGTCCGCGCCGCGACGATCGACAGCGCCGGCGACCACCGCATCGCGATGAGCGCCTGCGTGCTCGCGCTCGCGGGCGACGGGCCGACGCGCGTGCGCGACGTCGACTGCATTCGGACGAGCTTTCCGCGGTTCGTGGGGACGATGAAGGCGCTCGGAGCGCGGATCGAAGTCGCCTGAAGCACCGTCGAAGGAAGGCGCGTTGAGCGGGCCCGCGCGTTCGTGCTAAAGCCGTCTGCATGGCGAAGAGGCCGCGCCTGCTGGTCGCGATCGATGGTCCCGCCGGAGCCGGGAAGAGCACGGTCGCGCGCATGGTGGCCGAGCGCCTGGGCTTCATCCTCGTCGACACGGGCGCGCTCTACCGGAGCGTCGCGCTCGTCGCGGCGCGCGAGGGCGTCGCGTTCGACGACGAGCCGCGCGTGGCGGAGATCGCCGAGAGGCTGGCGGCCGATCGCAGCATCGCGCTCGTGCCCGCGGCGGACGCCGAGGAGCGCGGCCCCGACAGCTGGTCGCGCGCCAACGAGGGCAGCGGGGTCCGCGTCCTCGTCGCAGGAGAAGACGTGTCGAAGGCCATCCGCACGCCCGAGATGAGCCTCGGGGCCAGCCGCGTGTCGGCCATCCCCCGCGTGCGCGCCGCGCTCCTCGACATGCAACGACAAGCCGGCGAGGACGGCGGCGTGGTGCTCGAGGGTCGCGACATCGGCACGGTCGTCTTCCCCGACGCCGAGGCGAAGTTCTTCCTCACCGCGTCCGCGGAGGAGCGCGCGGGCCGGCGATACGCCGAGCTCTCGCGCAAGGGGACGTCCACCACCGTCGAAGAGACGCTCGCCGACGTGAAGAAGCGCGACAAGGCCGACACCGAGCGCCCCATCGCGCCCCTCAAGCAGGCGGACGACGCGATCCTGGTGGACTCGACCGGCAAGAGCATCCCCGAGGTCGTCGACGAGATGGTGAGGATCATCTTGGAGCGCGAGACCGCCGGCGAGGCCGGCGGCACGTGAGCGTCGACCGGCGCGGCGTTCGTCGAGCGCGCAGGGCGAGCGTCTGCGGACGGCTCGCCGTGGTCGCCGCGCTCGCCGCGCTCTCGCCGGGGCTCGCCTCTTGCGGCAAGGAGGTCCCGGCGGGCGGAGCGCGGGTCGCGGCGACCGAGCGCGCGCAGGTGAGCCGCAGGATCGAGCCCGAGGAGCTCTTGCCCGCGGACCTCGATCTGTCGGTCCGCATCGATCTCGGTCGGCTGCGCGGCAACCTCGGCGGCTCATCCCGCGAAGCGCTCGGCGAAGAGCTCGGGGCCGATCCTCTGCTCGCGAAGGCCCTCCCACACGCGCGCGTCGTGACGATCGGCATGCGCGTGTCGAACCTCGAGATCGGCGACCGCGTCGTCGCGCTCGAGGGCGACATGAAGGACGTCGACGTCGACACGGGCGCCTTCCGAGAGGAGCAGACGAACAACGCGCGCGCGCGGCTCTGGGTGCGCCGGGACGACGTCTCGCGCGACGACTTCGGCGCGGTCATCGCCCTCGACAAGCGCGCGCTCGTGTTCGTGAGCCCCGTCGAGATCGACAGCGTCCTGCGCGTGCTCTCCCGCGGCCCCGACGAGCGCCGCCCCGATCCCTCCGCGGACGGCGTCGTGAGCATCGACTACCGCCCCCACCGGCTCTCCCGCTCGCTCGAGAAGAAGTTTCCCTCCGTCGGTCGCATCATCGCGGAGCTCGAGAGCGTGCGCGGCACCGTGGACGTCCAGGACAAGGGCGTCGTCGTCGACGCGACGTTCATGGCGCGGAGCGAGCCAGGCGCGAACCACGTGCGTCGGTTCATCGAGGTGCTGAGGGACAACACCGTCGACACGGGCCTCTCCGCCGCGCTTCGGGACATCGATATCGACGCGGCGTCGAGCACCCTCCACATGAAGTGGACGCTCCCGCCCGAGGTCGTCTTCGGCGCCCTCACGCGGCGGCGCGAAGCCCGACGATCCGACGCCGCCCCGGCTGCGAGCGTCGCGCCGAGCAGCGGCGCCCCCGCGGCGCCGCCGCCCCCTCCAACGAGCGCGCCCCCCGCGCCGCGCCCATCGAAGAGCACGGCGCCCTCGTCGCCCCCGGCGAGCGACGAGACGCTGCACCTCTCACCTCCCCTCTCCCTCGACCCACCGCGCCCCCAAATCTGATGGCCACCGACGACGACGGCGAACGCCCGCGCAACACCGAGCCCGACCTCGACGCGGGGCGCTCGACGCTCGACGACGTCGACGTCCCGCGCGGTGGCACCCTCCCCATGGGCGAGCCCACTGCGGCGCCGCAGTCTCCCGGCGACGAGGGCGACGAGGGCGACGAGGGTGACGACGGCGGCGAGCCGGTCGACGAGGCCGAGGCGGATCCGCCCGCGAAGCCGAAGACCTCGGCGATCGTGTTCGTCTTCGTCGGGTTGATCTTCGTCGCGCTCGCAGGCCCGGTGCTCTTCTACTTCTTCGTCTGGCGCTACAAGCCGACGGCGCCGCGGCACATCCCCGCGGGCACGAACCTCGCCGTCCGCATCGACGCGAAGGAGCTCTACCTGTTCGAGCCGTTCCGCACGAACGTCCTCGGCGTGCTCGAAGAGCAGCCCGGCGTGAAGAGCCGAGCCGCACGCCTGAAGAAGGCCACCGGGATCGATCCGCGCACCGACTTGCGCGAGATCGTCGTCGCGTCGCCCGACGGTCACCGGTTCGTCGTCCTGCTCGGCGGCTACTTCACGCAGGCTCGGATGAACCGCGTGAGCGTGACGAAGGGGCTGCTCGAGGTCCTCGACGAGGAGGGTGTGAGCGGCTTCCACCTCGAGGGGGACGTGCTGATGGGGCCGGGCGGTCTCGAGATCGCGCAGGCCGAGGACACGACGATCGTCATCGCGAGCGACGACGACATGCTGAAGGCATCGCTCCAGCCCTCGGACGACTGGACGAGCCTCGGCCTCGTGAGCTCCGGCGCCGTGAGCTTCGCGATCGAGGCGCCGGTGTTCGCGCACGCTTCGTCGGATCTCTCGGCGCTCCCCGGCGCGTCGCTCCTCGCGCACACGAAGCGCGCGAGCGGCTTCCTCAAGCTCGGCGCGAGCCCCGAGCTCTCCGCGGAGCTGGTCCCCGACGGGGTCGACTCCGAGGCGTTCGCGAAAGAGACCGAGGCCGCGCTCGCCGACGCTCGCTTGCTCGGCGCGCTCTTGCCAGACCTCTTCGGCGAGAAGGCCGCGCTCGCCGCGGCCCGGGTGAAGCCCCGCACGTCCTCGGTGATGGTGACCGCGCCGTGGCCGAAGGAGGGGCTCAAGAAACTGTGGGAGTGCGAACTGGGTGTGGGGTACGCGCCGCCCGTCGTCGCCGGCGGCAGGCTCTACCACTTCGACCGATTCGACGACAGCGCCCGCCTCACCTGCCGCGACGCCGCGACCGGC
>CAYYKK010000513.1:0-3625 GCA_964467935.1 uncultured Polyangiaceae bacterium | reverse complement strand
AGAGGACGCCCTTGGCGCAGGCCTCGTGTTGCTTGGGCAGCTCCGCGCAGACGCCGCATCGCGCGTCGGGCTCGCGATCGCAGTAGCCGCCGACGCACTCGGCGGCGCGCGAGCACGGACCGCCGGTCGGCGTCTCGCCCGCGGGATGACAGCTCTCGGGGGGCGCGGCGAGCAGCGCGTCGCACGACGCCGTGGTGGCGGAGAGACAGGCGTCGAGGGTCGCGGGCGTCGCGCCGCTCTTCGGCGGCGCCATCTCGGCGGCGCAGGTCGCGGAGACCGCGCGGACGCACGCCTCGATCGAGGCGTGCTCGGTGTCGAAGCGGAACGGGAAGCACGCCTTCTCTTTCGCGCAGCGTCCGGCCGCGTAGCGCCCGCAGGCCTCGATCGTGGCGGGGGACGACGCCCCGGCGCGCGCGCTCGCGGAGGCGGTGGCGAAAGGCGCGCTGGAAGAAGCCGCCACGGCCGCCACCGACGCGCTCGGCCCTGCGCTGGGAGCGCTGCGACCGCCGTGATCCCCGCAGGCGACGAGCAACACCGCGAGCGCGAGGACGGGGCGCTTCACGAGCGTCTCGCTCCGATCGGCGAGACCTGCTCATGCGCGCTCCAGCCCACGGGCCGCGAACCAACGCCCGCGGATCTCGAGATCGCAGCCACAGTGACCGTATCCACGATGGCTGGATCCATCGATGCGCCCGAGCCCCGGGCGACGCGGAGGAAATGAGACGGCGGTGCGTTCATCCGAGGCCGAAGCTATCACGAGTGGCCGACGACACAGGCCCGAGGACCCGACGGCGCGTCGGCTGGGACGGAGCGACACGCCCGCGCACGCTCGCGCGGCCTCGCTCGCGCCCGCGCACCACGAGCGGTCTACCTATCGCGCGGTGCGAGAGACGGTGGTAGCGATCGAGCAGATCCACTTGGCCATGCGCTTCCCCGAACGATCGAGCTCGAGGCGCCCCGAGCGACGCCGACCCGAGCCGCGCCGAACCGCGACGCGACGCTCCTCGCGGCGCGCGCTCGTCCGCGGGACGACGGGCGCGCTCGCCTCGATCGGCCTCATCGTCTCGCTCACCGGTGGGTGCGCGCAGATCCTCGGACTCGACAGCGACGCGCGACTCGGCTCGCCTTCGGGCGCGTCGTCGAGCGCCTCCGGAGCGGGCGGCGGCTGCGGCGATTGCACGCCCGAGAACGATTGCCTCCGCGGCGTCTGCACGGACGGCGCGTGCAGCTCCGCGCCGAAGGCGGAGCGCGAGCCCTGCCAAGGCGGCGTCTGCGACGGCGCCGGCGCGTGCGTCGAGTGCGTCGTCCACGCGGACTGCGCGACGGACCACTACTGCGACACCGCGAGCCACCTCTGCATGCCGAAGAAGGCGCTCGGATCGCCGTGCGGATCGTCGAGCGAGTGCGAGCTCGATCACTGCACCGAGGTCGATCCGACGAACCGGATCTGCTGCACCTCGGACTGCACCGGCAACTGCGAGAGCTGCCTCGAGGCGCACACGAACAGTCCTGACGGAACTTGCGCACCCATCCTGCCCGGCAAGGATCCGAAGGGCGGGTGCGCCGGCGCCACGTGCGGGTCGGGCACCTGCGACGGCGCGGGCTCCTGCGGCTTCGCCCCGAGCGGCACGGCGTGCTCGACGGCGGGCTGCGCGGGCAGCATGTTCGACCCCGCGGACGCGTGCGACGCGAACGGGCAATGCAATGCCACGCCGCCCGTCACGTGCTCTGGTAACCTGGTCTGCGATCCGATGACGAACGCATGCCTCGCGGCGTGCGCTCTGCAACAGGATTGCGTCTCTGGCTACTACTGCGCCGCGCCCTTCTGCCAGATGAAGAAGGCCGCGAACGCGAACTGCCAGAACAACTTCGAGTGTCTCAGCAACGTCTGCATGGTCAGCGGCAAATGCAAGCCGTGACGGGGAGTGCGGTGAAGTCGACCGGGGAAGAGAACATCCCTAAGCCCGGAGAGCGGGTGCTCTCGAAGTACCGCGTCGAGCGCGTCATCGGCGAAGGCGGGATGGGCGTCGTCTTGGCGATCCGCCACACGGATCTCGGCGAGCTCTTCGCGATGAAGATCCTCCGGCCGTCGAGCGCCGAGCGTCCCGGCGCGACGGCCCGCTTCGTGCGCGAGGCGCGCGCTGCGGCGCGCCTTCGGAGCGACCACGTGGCCCGCGTCTACGACGTCGGCACGCTCCCGACCGGAACGCCGTACATGCTGATGGAGCACCTCGACGGGCTCGATCTCGCGTCGATCCTCGCGGCGCACGGACCGCTCAAGCACCCGGACGTCGTCGACTACGTCGGCCAAGCGCTCGACGCGATCAGTGAGGCGCACTCGCTCGGCCTCGTTCACCGCGACCTGAAGCCCGGCAACTTGTTCCTCTCCGCGAAGCCGAGCGGCGCCGCGTCGCTGAAGGTGCTCGACTTCGGCATCTCGAAGGAGCTCTTCGTCGAGGAGGGCGCGCCGAGCATGACGCAGAGCGGGGACCTCGTCGGCTCGCCGTACTACATGTCCCCGGAGCAGATGCGGGGCGCTCGGGACGTCGACACGCGCGCGGACATCTGGGCGCTCGGCGTCATCATGTACGAGCTGCTCACGGACACCGTCCCCTTCCCCGGCAAGACCTCGACGCAGGTCTGCTCCGCGGTGCTCGAGGGGCCCTTGCCTTCGATCCGCGCGCTCGTCCCGGACCTGCCCGACGAGCTCGCGTCGATCGTGTCGAAGTGCCTCCGCCGCGAGCGCGCGCAGCGCTTCGAGAGCGCGGAGGATCTCTCCCAGGCGCTCGCGCGCGTGCCGCGATCCTTCGATGGCTCGCGGTCCAGTCGCACGCGCAAGCTGATCACCGCGAGCCGCCCGCCGCCGTCCTCGGGCAAGGCGTCGCTCGCGAGCATCACGCTGACGAAGAGCGCGCTCACGCGGACGAGCCCAGGCCTCGGCGGATCCGTCGAAGAGAAGCGCTCCGCCGCGTACGACGGTCGGGCCGAGCCGGCGACGCCGCCGCGCGGCGTGGAGAAGAGAGATCCTGCGACGAGCGGCGGCGATCGATCGCTGCCCGAGCCGCCGAGCGCGCCGAGCGCGGCTCCCGAGAGCTCCCTCCCCGAGAACGGCGAGCTCGAGAGCGCTTCGATCGAGCACGCCGCGCCCGGCGGCGGCGCGCGCTCCGATGGCCGCGACGATTCCCTCCCCGACTCGCTCCCGAGAGCGAGCCTGCCCGGCGTCTCCGAGGTCCCCGCGGGCGAGCTCGACGAGGTGGCCGGCCTGCCGAAGCGATCGTCCATCGGCGTGTGGGCCCTCTCGGCGACGGCCGTGGTGCTCGCGGCGGGAGTCCTCGTCTACGTCCTCGGCGGGTCGAAGCAGTCGAGGACCGATCCGGCGGCGAGCCCTTCTTCGCCGCACGCCGCAGCGATCGCTCCGGTCGCGGGGCCTTCGAACGGCGCGAGCACGGCGACCTCGAGCGAAGCGGCCGAGCGCGGCGCGAAGAGCGATCCGGCGAGCACGCTCTCGTCGTCTCCGCTCCCCGCGTCCGCGACCTCCTCCCCGACCTCGACGCTCGCCGCCCACCCGGCGGGCGCGGCCGCGAGCACGAGCGCGAGCGCGAGCCACGCGGCTCCGAAGCCCTCG
>CAYYKK010000512.1:0-3691 GCA_964467935.1 uncultured Polyangiaceae bacterium | reverse complement strand
TAGCGGCCGCCGGTTCGGCGCCGCGTCGCCAGCCGTTCTTTACGACCCCGTCCTCGCGTTCGATAATGGATCATGGCTTGGCGTGCCCCTCCCGTCCTCGGTCTGCTCTCGCTGTGCGCGGCGTGCCTGACCCCCACGGAGATCAAAGTGGTCGTCGTGTCGCGCGATCTGGCCTGTCAGACGGGCGATTTGCGCTTCGGCGATCTCGACGTCCTCGCCCGCCCCACCGGTCAGGGCCTCACGAGCGGGAGCGCCGACGGGACCTCGGCGAAGTGCGATCAGGCGAGCGATCACGCGTCGCTCGGCAGCATCGTGCTCACGCCGAACGATCCGAGCGGGCGGGCCGAGCTGCTCGTCGTCGCGGGGGTCTCGCTCCCCGGCACCGTGCCCCCGACCGCGAGCAAAGCCGACGATTGCCTCGAGCAATATCGTCAGTTCCTCGCCGCCGGCGCGCCGTCCGACTTCTGCAAGGATCCCGCGCACGCGTGCGGCGCGTGCATCGTCGCGCGGCGCGGGCTCGGCTTCGTCGAGCACACGAAGCTCGAGCTCGAGGTCGATCTCACCGCCGAGTGCACCGGCGTCTTCTGCCAAGCCGGACAGACGTGCGGCAAGGACGGCCGGTGTGTCTCGGCCGAGACGAAATGCCAGGGGAGCACGTGCACGTTCGGTGACGGCGGCGGCGGTGGCGCGGGAGGCGCGGGCTCGACCGCGTCGGTCGCGAGCGCGTCGAGCGGGACGACCGGCGGGGCTGGCGTCGGAGGACAGGGCGGCGCCGGCGGCGGTGGGTGCACCGATCCCGGGGCCGGCAACGTGCTCTCGTTCGCGACCGCAGCGTCGCTCAACGGCGCCGTCGACGTCGCGACGGACGGCGCCGGACGCGCGTGGATCGTCACGCCGCAGGAGATCTATCGCTGCGTCGTCGGCACGTGCACGCCCGTCGCAGCGTGGCCCGTGAGCGGTCAGCCCTTCACGCGTATTTCGGCCTCGGGTCAGCACGTCGCCGCGTCGACCACCGCCTCGGTCGTCTACGCGAACGACGCTGCCACCTTCATCGCGCAGGGGATCACCGCGTGCGGCGCCACGGCCTTCGCTCCGACGGACACGAGCGTCGACGGCGCGGTGATCGACTACGCGGGCGTGGGGCCGAACGGCGCTGCCGCGGTGGCGCTCTTCGATCCTTCGTGCGCGAAGATCGTGTCGGGCACGCCCGCAGGCGCGTCGCCGCGTCTCTGGACCTTCGCCGGCGGGCAGAGGTGGCTCTCCGGCGACGCGGTGCTCTTCCGCGGCTCCGCCAGCGCCCAGAGCGGGAGCATCTCGGTGCCCGGCGGTGTCGTCGATCTGTGGGGCCACCTCGACGCGGCGCAGGTGGAGACCGTGTTCACGTGTGGCCAGAGCGGCGTCGCTCGCGTCGTGCCCGGCCAGAACGGCGTCGGCCTCGTCAGCCACGTCGTCACCTCGCACCCCTGCTTGTCGATCACCGGTCACGTGCGCTGCGATGGGTCCGCCGACGTGTGGGCGCTCACGGGCGCGGCGATCGAGGGTTATCACATCGGTCCGAACACCCCGCTGCCGATGCAGGCGCAAGCGACGGGGGATCTCGCGGCCCTCACCTCGACCGCGAAGGCGGTCGCGGCGGACGCCGATCGTCTCTGGTTGGCGACCGGCGCGAACCCGTACTGGTCGCAGCGACCGCTCCTGCCCTGAACGGCGCTCAGCGCGCCTTCGCCTGTCCGGTGAGCGCGGCGAGCGGGCCCGTAGGGGCGCTCGCGATGGGCGCCCGCGCGATCGCGCCGCGCCCGAGCAGATCCGACGCCGCGGTGTCCGCGAGCTCCACGCCGAGCGCGTCGCTCGAGCAGCCATACTTGCGACGCACCGCCTCGGCCATCGAGATGACGTGCACGTCCTGGCTCGTCGCGATCGTCTCGAGCCCCTGCGTCAGCGCGTCCGAGCGGATGTAGTCGTGCACGAGCAGCACGCCGCCCGACTTCGCGTACTTCTCGATGTTGCCGGTGAGAAAGCCCACCTCGCGCTTGTGCGCCGGATCCGTGTCGCCGGAGGCGCCGTGCCAGAGCACGTTCATCATGCCGAGCTTCGCGAGCGCCTCGTCGTAGATGCGGATTCCCGCCGCGCCGTCGTGCTCGACGTAGGGGCCGCCGCCCGGCGGACGCGAGTAGAGCACCGCGTAGGGGCGCGTGCCGTTCTCGAACCCGCGCGACTGGAGGAGCGCGCGGTGCCGCTCGAGGAACGTCGCGTAGTCGGCGCGAATCGTGTGCGCCTCGAGCCAGCGCGCCGGATCGCTCGCGAACACGGTGCGGTACATCGCGTCGAAGTCGTCGCCCGACCTCGCCATCAGCGCGAGGTCGACGAGGATCGCCGTCACCTCGTGCTGGCCGCGGATGTCCTCGACCGAGCGGGCGGGCGCGTCGACGCGCGTCATCTTCACGTCGTGGCTGTAGGTGTGCGAGCCGATCGTGTGCCCCTCGGCGACGATGCGCTGGAAGATCGGGTACGTGTCGCGCGTGATCGCGCGCCCGATGACGAAGAACGTCGCCGTCATGTGGTGGTCGGCGAGCAGATCGAGCACGCGCGGCGTCGCGGTCGGGTGCGGGCCGTCGTCGAACGTGAGGACGACGTCACCTTTTTCCCAACCGTCGTTCGCGTAGAAGCCGAAGTAGCCGTGCTTGTCCGGCGTCGCGGCGCAGAGGCTCGCGGTCGGGGCGTCGACGACGGGGGCGGCCGCGCCACCCGCGACGAGCGAGAGCGCGGAGGCGAGCGGCGCGTCGGCCGACGCATCGCGCGGGGTCGTGGCGCGCGCGGTCTCGACCGGCGCCGAGGGCGCCGCCACGTGCGCGTCGGAGACGGCGTGCGCGGCGCTCGGCGTGCCCATCGATTGGCAGCCCACGAGGGTGAACAGCGAAGAGAGGACCAGGAGTCGTTGCCAGCGATTGCTCACGACACGACTACCGGCAAGCGTGACGGCGAAACGCGCCGGATCGGGTCCTCGCGGGCCCCTCGGGCGTGCCGCACGGGCGCGTCGAACGTGTCTCCCCGGACGCGCCGTCCCCGGCCGTCGCGCGACCGACGGCGTCCTCGCGCGGACTTCCTCGTCCGCGGGGTGCGGGGGCGTCCCGCGCGGGCGTGTCTGCCGGAACACGCCCGCGAGCCCGAAAAAAGTCCGAAAAAATCGCCCTCGCTTCGGCGATCCCCGAATCGGCCGGTCGCCTGTCACGGTTTGGCGTAGAGGGGACGCGGCGCTCCGAGCCGAGCGACGAACCCATGACGCGCGTGAGCCACGATCCCCCCGAGACGCGATCCGACGCCGAGCTCCTCGGGGTCGTGGCCAAGGCGTCCGCCGAGCCGGTCGCCGCGCGCGCGGCGCAGGCGGAGCTCTACGCCCGTCACGTGCGCTACCTCTACGGCGTCGTCCTTCGCCACAAGAAGAACCTCCTGCCGCTCGCCGGGCTGGGCGCCGAGGACCTCGTGCAGGAGACGTTTCATCGGGCGTTCGAGCGCGCTCACACGTTCGAGGCGGACGCGGCGCTCGATCTCGATCGCCAGCGACAGAGGACGCGCGCGTGGCTCGGTCGCATCGCGCAGAACCTCCTCACCGATCACTTGAACAAGACGCGTGAGGTCTCCGCCTCGCCGTACCTCGAGCGCGTGACGTGCGAGGGCCTCGACGAGGAGCCCG
>CAYYKK010000511.1:0-3709 GCA_964467935.1 uncultured Polyangiaceae bacterium | reverse complement strand
AGCGTGAGCGAGCGGTGGTCGGTCGACCAGCGGTAGCTCTCCGCGAGATCGGGGACGATCTTGCCGGCCGCGTCGAACGTGAGCAGGCGTCCGAACACGTGCCGGCCGATCGCGACCGACACCTCGTCGTAGGCGAGCGCGCTGTCGAGCGTCGCGACGTTCGCGAACGTCGCGAGGTGGAGCGTGCCGCCGCGCGTGGGCGCCGCGACCCGCGCCTCGTTCGGCGGCGACAGCGTGGGCCGCGGGACGGCGACGAGCGCCGCCGACGCGGCGCACGCGAGGACGAGATCGATCGGCCACCGGCCCACCGTCGCGCCGCGCTCCTCCCGCGCGCCGAAGCCCACGCGCAGCGCCTCGCCGAGCCGGAAGAAGCCGGCGGCGGCGAGGAAGATCGCCAGCGCCGGGGCGGCGACGAGCACGGGCCGCGATCCGAGCAGCGACTCCGCTTCGTGCAGCATCCGCCCCCACGACGCGCGCGGAGGCTCGATCCCCACGCCGAGGTACGAGAGCACCGCCTCGGCCAGGATCATCGCGCCCGAGAGGCTCGTCCCGAGCGAGATGGCGGTCCCCATCACGTTCGGCAGGACGTGCGCCCACGCGATGCGCACGTGAGACTCGCCGAAGAGTCGCGCACCGTCGACGAAGTCGCGCGCGAGCACCTCGGCGGCGCGCGCGCGGACGACGCGAGCGACGGCGACCGACGACGTGATCCCGAGCGTCGCGATCACGCCGAGCAAGCTGGTGTGTCCGACGAAGACGCCGATCGCCGTGACGAGGATCAAGAACGGCAGCGCGAGCACGACGTCGATGAGGACGAGGACGACCGCGTCGGTCTTCCTGGCCCCGGCGCGCGCGAGCGTGGCGGAGAGCACCCCCACGAACGATCCCAGCGCCGTCGCGAGCGTCGACGCGACGACGCCGATGCCGAGCGACACGCGACCGCCGGCCGCGAGCCGCGACAGCGCGTCACGACGGAGTGCGTCGGTCCCGAGCGGGTGCGCGAAGGAGGGCAGGGGAGGGCCGCCGTCCGAGGGGCGCAGCAGCGTGAAGTCGGAGTGATTCGGATCGCCGTAGACCCAGGGGACGACGATGGCGACGACCGCGAGGCCGAGGATCAGCGCCGCGCCGAGCTTGGCGCCCTTCGCGTCGCGCGTCCTTCGGTAGAGCTCGAGCATGGGCCGACGTCGTCCCTCAGCGACGCCCCTCGAGGAACTCGGTGACGATGCCCACGAACTCGCGCGGGCGCTCCTCCTGCGGGGAGTGTCCGGTGTCCATGATCTGCAGCCTCGCGTTCGCGATCTCGCGCGACAGGCGCTGCGCGTTGGTGACGGGGAAGATCTTGTCGTCGCGTCCCCACACGACGAGCGTCGGCGCGCGGATGCGCCCCACGCGCGCGATGACCGCCCTCGTGTCGAGGATCGCGTGCATCACCGAGTACGCGCTCTCGCGCGCGGCGGGCGTGTTGAACTTGTCGTAGAAGGCGTCGACGCGATCGAGCGGCAGCCCGGCGCCGGGCGAGAACACGCCGTCGCGGAAGTAGGCGCGGAAGAGCGAGCGCCCGTAGAGCTGCTTGAAGACGATGCCGCCGATGACGGGCATGAGCGGCACGCGCGCCTTGAAGCTCAGCGGCGAAGGGTACGAGAGCGAGTCGACGAGCACGAGGCGATCGACGAGCTCGCTGTGCGTCGCCGCGAGCGTCAACGCGATCGCGCCGCCCATCGAGTGGCCGACGACGTGCGCGCGCCCCACGCCGAAGGCTGCGATGAGATCGGCGAGCGACTCGCTGAACGCGTCGATGCCGTACGGATAGCGCGCGGGGCTCGGCTTCTCGCTGTCGCCGAAGCCCGGCAGATCGGGCGCGATCACGTGGAACCGCTCCGCGAAAGAGTCGACGACGTCGTCGAACTCGGCGTGGCTCACGAGGAAGCCGTGGACGAGGAGCAGCGGCGGCGCGCCTTCGCTGCCTGCTTCGATCGCTCGGACTCTGACGCCGCGCACCGTGACGTCGCGGGCGTGTCGCTCGAGCACCTTCGACATGGCGCGGCGACGCTACCCCGGAAGGGTCCTGCGGCAAACCCTCGGAGGCGGCGCGATCGCCGAGAGGCTTGTTTTCCAGGGGTTTCGAGAACTGGATCCTGAGAGATCCCATGTGCGACATGGTATGCAACAAGCCGCAAACGTTGAGCTTTTTCTCGCTGCACCGCGTCGCGGAAATGCTGGATTTGACGTGACGGAGAATGTCCTAGCTTGGATCGGCGAGGCGGCCCTTAGCGCTTTTCGCTTTCTCTGCGCAATAAAACCACCGAGAGAAATTGACTGTATTCTACTCAGTGGAATATGGTCCGGTCCGTTGAGTGAGAGCTGTCCGGTCTCACGAACGGGAGTGAGCGGTGGCGGGGATAGAGGAGAGCGAGCTCGACAAGCTGGAGCGTGATCACCCTGACGGGATCACCTCGGTCGAGATCCTCGAGCTCTTCGAGTCCCACGGCATCAAGTTCAGCGAAGCCACCCTGCGGAAGTACGTGCAGGTCGGCTTGCTTCCTCGGAGCGTACGCGTCGGTCGCAAAGGGAAGCACCAGGGGTCGCAGGGTCTCTACCCGGCGAGCATCGTTCGACAGATCGTCGTCATCAAAGACATGATGGCGCAGAACCTGACCATCGAGGAGATCCAGCGAGAGTTCCTTTTCGTCCGCGGCGACATCGAAGAGCTCGAGCGCAAGCTCGACAAGATCTTCTCGACGCTCAAGGACGCGACCAAGGCGCGGCGCAGCGAGCCGACCGTGCGAGCCATCACGACCGACCTCTCGTCGGCGGAGAACCTCGCTCGGGACCTCGTGAAGAAGATCGTGGCGCTCGAGGAACGACTCACCACGCAGGCGAAGCTCACGCGACGCGCTACGGGCTGATCTCGAGAAGTCGTTCTCGTTTGACGAAGCACCCTCGGGAACGCCCCGAGGTTCTGGGGGCGGAGAGGTTTCGACATTCCCTTCTCGTCGTCGAGGCAGGGTAGGCGCGCTGGCAGCGCCGAGAGGCCCGCTGGGCCGCCGCGACGGCGATCACAGATTTCTTCTCCGCCCGTGAGGCGGGGGGCAGCACCCACTCGAAGGCACTCGCCGCGGGTGGTGAAGAACAGCGGCGAGGTCTCGTCGTCCGGAGCGCGTCCGGGCGGGTGGGTACCTCCATGCGCCGGGTTTTGACACGAAGCGGAGGAAGCGCATGACGACGGACGATCGGGAGTTTTGCACGGTGGATGAGTCGATCTCGGACGAGCCCCGAGAGGACGTGGATGGCACCGTGCCCGTCGTGGAGGGCAACCTCGCGCGCGCCATTCGGCCCACGGCCGACACGGCGGTCACGCGTGAGCAGCGTCGCTCGCGCCGCAAGCGCGAGGTGCGCGCCCGCACGATCAGCGTCAAGCGCATGACCAAGCGCGAGCTGGAGATCGGTCGCATGCTCTACCCGGAGAGCGACTACGAGAAGCCGAAGACGCGCGCCGAGTGCGTGGAGGGCATGCGCCCTTGTCCCTTCGTCTCGTGCCAGCACCACCTGTTCCTCGACGTGTCGGCGCGCACCGGCGCCATCAAGCTGAACTTCCCCGATCTCGAGGTCTGGGAGATGAACGAGAGCTGCGCGCTCGACGTCGCCGACCGCGGCGGCACGACGCTCGAGGACGTGGGCGCGATCATGAACCTCACGCGCGAGCACATCC
>CAYYKK010000510.1:0-3712 GCA_964467935.1 uncultured Polyangiaceae bacterium | reverse complement strand
TCGGCGACGGGTGACGCGTCGTGAGCCCGACGATCTCGCGCAGCGCTCCGGCGCCGTCTCCCGTCCGCTCGAGGACGTTCGCGTGGAGCAAGATGGTCTCCTCGCGCTCCGGATCCATCTGCTCCGCGCGGGCGCTGTCGCGGAGGGCGGCCTTCAGATCCGAGCGGGACAGATCGCACAAGGCGCGCTCGCGCCACAGCGGCTCGAACCTCGCGTCGCGACGCTCCGCCTCCGCGAACGCGCGCTCCGCATCCCCCTTCCGCCCGAGGCGACACGCGACCGCGCCGAGGCGGGTGCGCGGCTCGACGCCATCGGGATCGGCGTCGGCGGCAGCGACGAACGCGGTGACGGCGTCGTCGAGGCGGCCCTGCGTCTCGGCGTAGACGCCGCGCGCGTAGGCGGCGTACGCCTTGGCCGGAAGGAAGCGGTGCGAGACCTCGACGCCGTCGACGATGCGGACGACGACGCCCCGCTCGCACGCCGAGACGAGCGGCGCGAGCGCGACGAGCAAGCACGACGCCGCGCGCGCGGCCCGCGTGGGGTGGGCGCGCGGACGTCCGGCAGGCTTGCGAGGTGCGGGTGCCACGGGGGGAGACGCGTCCATCAGCGAGGGCGGCGCTCGACGTGGACGCCCGACGCGCCGACGTGGACGGCCAAGCGGTCTACCTCAAGTTCCGCGAGGGCGGTAGCGACCGCGGCGCCCGGGGCGCGCTCGCCGACGTAGATGCCGACGTCCCCTCCGCCCGCGCCGCTGGGCCCGAAGAACGCGCCCTCCTCGGCCGCTGCGGCGGCGAGGTGGTCGAAGTCGCGCGTGAAGATGGGGACGTCCGCCTCCGCCGCCAGCGCGCGAAGCGCGGCATCCTGACCACGCATGGCGGCGAGCAAGGCCGACGCCGACGAAGCCAGCGCGGCCGCCTCGGCGTGCGCTCGCGCCTCCTTCAGGATCTCGGCGAAGCGGGCGCGGCTCGTCGCCTCGAAGGCCTTGACGCGCGCGACCATGCCTTGGGTCGACGCGGGCTGTCGCGCCGCGACGACGTGCACCTCGACGCCGTCGGGCAGCGGCCTCGGCTCCACCACGAGACCGCCGCCGGCCTCGACGCGACACGCGAGCACGCCGCCGTAGACACTCGCCGCGACGTCCACGCCGCTCCCGCCCTCCTGCGCCGTGCGATGAGCGAGGAGCGCGTCACGAAAGAGTCGGTCGCGCTCCGCGCGCGGGAACGCTCCGCGCTCGTCCGCGAGCTCGGCGCGCGCGGCGGCGAGCGTGGCGACGACGATCGCCGCGCTGGACCCGAGCCCCAGCTTCCGCGATCCGGAGGTCGCCGAAGCGTCGGTCGCCCGCAGCGCCGACACGTCCACGCGGCACGGCCGGTCGAGCAGGCCGAGCGACACGGCGGCGGCGACCTCCGCGGCGAGGTGGGTGTGGGGCTCGTCGCGGAAGGCGAGCGCGTACCGATCGACCGCGCCCACGAGGCACGGCGCACCCCAGAGCACGGAGTACGCGCCGGAGAGGACGAGCTTGCCCGGCGCGCGCGCGACCGGCGTGCCCCGCGACGCGGCGGCGCTCACGCGTCGGCCTGATCGATCACGACGGCCGGGCCACCGGGCCGCGTCACGATGGTGCGGAGGACGCCCGGAGCTTCCCGCATCGCGGCGGCCACGCGCTCGGCGTCACCGCCGGCGCAGAGCACCTTCACGTGAGGGCCCGCGTCGATCGTCGCGTAGGCGCCCACGCCCGACGCGCGCAGGCGCTTGACGCCCGCGATGGCCTCGACGGTCGCCCCGGTCCAGTAGAGGACGGCGGGCGCCGCCGCGATGGCGGCCGCGTGCATGGCGAGCGCGCTCTCTTCCGCGGCCTCTCCGAGGCGCGTCAGATCCCGCGCGAGGACGGCCTCTCGAACCCGCGCGAAGACGCTCGGAGCTCGCTCGACCCACGCGCCGAAGTAGGGGCTCGTCTTCGCCGTGTGCGCCATGCCTTCGCTCGAGCCGACGTCCTTGGGCCCCTCCCGCGTCACAGCGACGACGACGGCGAGATCCCAGTAATCGCGCGGCGCGACCTCGCGCGCCGAGAGCACCTCGTCGCCGCGCTCGCCGCGCGGGAGCTCGACGAAGCCGCCGAGCACCGAGCGGGCGGACGAGACGCTCGTCGCGCGCGCGAGATCGCTCAGCTCACTCGGCGTGCTCGCGAGGCCCGCGGCCCGCGACGCGGCGACGGCGAGCGCCGCGAACGCCGACGCGCTCGAGGCGAGGCCCGACGCGGTCGGGAAGTCGTTCGCGCTCGAGACGCGCGCGAAGAGGCTGGTCTTCGAGGCCTTTCGCACGCGGTCGAGGAGACCCGCCACGCGCTTGCGCGCGTTCTCGTCGGCGGCCGCGCCGTTCAGCGTGAGCTCGTCACGCGCGAGCCCCTCTTCGAAGGCCACCGACGTGCGCGTCGCCATGCCCGCGAGGGTCACCGAGAGGCTCGGCACCGCGGGCAGGTTGTGCCCGAAGGGCTGCTTGCCCCAGTACTTCGCGAGCGCGATGTTCGGGTGCGCGATCGCGGTGGCGCGGCCCACGGTCTCGTGGCCGCGACTCGGGCCTCCCTTGTCGACCTCTCGGCTCATCGGCTGTCTCTCTCTTCTTCGAGGCGGCTCGCGCCGCGAACACGCGTCGCGAACGCGCTGTAGCCCGCGCGCTTCCACGCGTCGACGATGCGCTCCGCCGCGCCCTCGCCGCCGTCCTGCGAGCTCGTCGCGAGCGCGATCACCGAGCCCCCGCCGCCCGAGCCGGTGAGCTTCGCGCCGAGCGCGCCCTCGGCGCGCGCGATCCTGCACATCTCTTCGATGCGCTCGGTGCTGAGCAGCAGGCCTGCGAGGAGCATCTGGTTCAGGTCGAGCAGTTGGCCGACGGCCTTCACGTCCCCCGCGGAGAGCGCCAGCTCGGCGTTCTTCACGAGCGACGTGACCGCGGAGAGAAACTGCTCGATCTGCTCGGGTTTGCGCGCCTTGATGCGCGCGACGCCCTCGACCATCTCCTTGGTCGACGCGCTCGAGCCCGAGTGGCCGATGGCGAGGTAGAGATCGTCGGGGCAGGCGATCGGCCTCGTTCCCTCGGTCTTCGTGAAGTGCATGAACGTGCCCGAGAACGCCGCCGCGGTGTCGATGCCGGACGGGTTGCCGTGGAAGACACGCTCCCACGCGTCGGCGCGCGCGAGGGCTTGCTGCGGCGGTGCGTCGCCGAGTCCGTCGATGGCGCGCGCGATCGCGACGCCGAGGGCCGCCGAGCAGCCGAGCCCGCCGCCGGGGGCCAGCTCGGCGCTCGCCTCGACGCGCACCCCGCCCGCGCAGGCGGGCGCGAGCGGCGCTGCCCGCAGCAACGCGCCGAACGCTCTGCCGAGATCGTCGGCCTCGTCGTCGGCGCGTACGGTCTTGCCGCCGAGCTCGAGGATCGATGCGCCGACCGAAGGCGAAGCCGTCGCTCGCGCGCCGCGCTCGATCCCCGCGGCGATCCCCGGCGCGCCGTAGACGACGGCGTGCTCGCCGAGCAAGATGACCTTGCCCGACGCGTGTCCGTGCGCGCTCGAAGCCGTGGGGCTCACGCGACGACGCCCGACGCGCGACGCGCGCTCGCGTCCGGTGCGCCCGTCCCACGCGTCGCGCCACCAGCCGGGATGGCTCGGAGCGCGCTCGCCCCCTCGGCGAGGAGCCGTCGCGCGTCCGCAGGGAAGGGGAGC
>CAYYKK010000509.1:0-3714 GCA_964467935.1 uncultured Polyangiaceae bacterium | reverse complement strand
GTTCCGCCGACGCCCCCTCAGGCCCCCGTCCCGCCCGCGCCGCCGAAGCCCCCGACGGGCCGCCCCCCGCGCGCCCCCGAGCCGCCGGTGCCGCCGATGCCGCCGATGGCGCGTCCCACCAAGCCCGTCGCGCCGACGCCGCCGAGCCGCCCCCTCAGCCCGCCGATTCCGCCGACGCCGCCGAAGAAGCGCTGATCCGCGCGCTCGCGCGCCGAGCGCACGAACGCGTGTCGCGGTGGTGCGCCGTTCTTGACGGGCCTCGGCTCGCCGGCTAATTCGGCCGCATGCGTTTCGCTCGCTTCGTCGCCCCTGCCCTCGTCTCGATCGCCGCCTGCCTCCCGCTCGTCACCGCGGCGAGTGTCGCTTCGGCGCAGCCCGCGGCCGCGCCTCAAGGGCGCATGGCCGTCGTCGACACGCGCCGCGCCGTGATGGAGACGGAGGAGGGCCTCCGGGTGCAAGCGACCCTGAAGAAGCTCTTCGACAGCCGCCAGGTCGAGCTCTCCACGAAGGAGCACCAGCTCCAGCAAGAGCGCGACGACATCGCCAAGGAAGAGAAGCAGAAGGGCCCGAGCGCCGCCATCGATCAGAAGAAGGACGCGTGGCAGGGCAAGGCGGCCCAGCTGCAGCAGACGCTCCTCGACTACCAGCGCGAGATGCAGCGCAAGGAGTCCGAGATGACCGGCCCGATGCTCCAGAAGATGACCGCGATCCTCAAGAAGGTCGCGACGAGCGACGGCTACGACATGGTCGTCGACAAGGCCGCCGTGCCGTACTTCCGAGCCGATCTCGACATCACCGACAAGATCATCCAGCTCTACAACGCCGACGGCAGCCCGACGACCGCGCCGACCAAGGGCGACAAGCCCGCCGACAAGAAGCCGAAGGCGGCGGATCCGAAGCCCGCGCCGAAGAAGTAGCGCGCGCTCAGAAGCGGCCGCGCAGCGAGAGCCCCGGGCCGTCCGCGCCCGGGGCGCCGAAGCGGATCCCGACGGGCGACGACGCCTCGGACGAGGCGCTCGGCGCGGCGCGCTTGTGCGTCGCGAGGAGGACGATGCCGGTCGTGAGCGCCGCGACGCCGACCGGGATCGTCACCTCGGCGAGCCCCGTCATGACCTTTCCGCGATCGGCGGTCGACTGCGCCGAGGTCGGGCAGACGTGGCTCGGCGAGCAGACCTTGTCGAGATCGCTGATCGCGCTCTGACGCAGGCCGATGAACACGAAGCCCAGCAAGAGGCTCGCGCCGCCGGCGGTCGTCAGGACCACGCCCGGCACGCTCGGGCCGCTCGGCGCCGCGGGTGCGCCAGGGGTGCCCTCGCTCGCCACGAGCGGCGCCGGCACGGTGATCTCGAGGGTCTTCGCCTCGCCCTCCGCGAGCGTGAGGTGCGCCGTCCCGACGACCTTGCCGTCGACGACGACCGTCGCGACGCGGTCTCCCGGATCGACGGGCTGCGCCTTGCCGATCTGGCTCGACGCGATCTCGGCGCCGTCGAGCTGAATCGAAGCGCGCGGGTTCGCGACGGGCTCGACGCGCTTCAACGTGAGGCGCGGGATGCGCTTGCCGAGCGCTTCGATCCGCGCGTCGACGACGCTCGCGACCTGGGGCGCGCTCCCATCCTGCGCCTTCTGCGCGGCGAGGCGGTAGTTGCCGAGGGCCGAGACGAGCTTGCCCAAGTGCTCCTCGCAGTCGGCGATGTTGAAGGCCACCTGGGCGTTCATCTTCACGTGCGCGACGAGCTTGAACTTCGCGAGCGCCCCCGCGAAGTCGCCGGCGGTCATGAGCGCGACGCCGTCACGGAACTGCTCGCGCGCGGCCTCCACGGCGTCGCCGTCGGCGCGCGCGGGCGTCGCCGGCGTGGCGAACGCGAGGACGCCCAGCGACAGAGCGATGGCGAGCCCGAACCGACGCACGTCGCGAGCTTACCACGAGCGCGATTGGGCGTACGCTACGCGCCATGAAGATTCTCTACGGCGTGGTCGGAGAAGGCATGGGGCACGCGATGCGATCGAGGGTCGTCCTCGAGCACCTCGTCGGTGAAGGCCACGAGGTCGAGATCATGGCCTCGGGCCGCGCCGTCGACTTTCTCTCGAAGCGCTTCGAGGGCGTGAACAAGATCCACGGGCTGCACATGATCTACGAGGAGAACCGCGTGCGGCGCGGGCGAACCCTCTGGTCGAACGTGCTCTCCGGCGCGACCGGCATCCCCGAGAACATCGCCAAGTACTTCACCACGATCCAGTCGCTCAAGCCGGACCTGGTGATCAGCGACTTCGAGTCGTGGACGTACCTCTACGCGAAGGCGCACCGGCTGCCGATCCTGTCGATCGACAACATGCAGATCATCAACCGCTGCGTGCACGATCCGTCGATCTACGAGGGCCACGAGGCCGACTTCCAGATCGCCAAGGCGTTCGTGAAAGGCAAGCTGCCGTACTGCGACGAGTACCTCGTGACGACGTTCTTTCGCCCCGAGATCCGCAAGCCCGACACGAAGCTGGTGCCGCCCATCTTGAGGCCCGAGATCCTCGCGGCGACGCGATCGAGCGGCGATCACCTGCTCGTCTACCAGACGGCCGAGGGCAACGAGGGGCTCAGCGACGTGCTCGCGCGCACGGGGCTGCCGTGCCGGATCTACGGGATGAAGCGCAACCTGACCCGCGACGAGGTCGACGGCAAGCTGACCTATCGACCGTTCTCGGAGGCGGGCTTCATCGACGATCTCGCCTCGTGCCGCGGCGTCATCGCCGGCGGCGGTTTCACGCTCATGGGCGAAGCCGTCTACCTCCACAAGCCGATGCTCGCCGTGCCGCTCGGCGGTCAGTTCGAGCAGATCATGAACGCCCGCTACCTCGAGCGCGAGGGCTACGGCAAGCACGCCGCCTCCCTCGAGGATCCGGAGACGGTGTTCGCGTTCGTCGAGAAGCTCCCGAGCTACGAGGCGGCGCTCGCGGGCTATGCCCAGAGCGGCAACGACCAGCTCTTCAGCGAGCTCGACGCCTTCCTCGATCGGGCCCAGGCCGGCATCGTGTGAGGGAGGGTCCGCCCCGGCGCCCGCGCAGCCACGAGGGCGCCGCGCGGCCACGAGGGCGCCGCGGAGAGAGGGCGCCGCGGAGAGAGGGCGCCGCGGAGAGAGGGCGCCGCGCGGCCAGCGGGCACCCCTAGGGCGCCGGCTTCGGCTTCTTCGCCTTCTTCTTCGTGGCCTTCGGGCGTCCCGGCTCCGACGTGCCTTCGCTCGAGGGCGTGGGAGGAGGGATCTCCACGGGCTCGCCCGCGGGGGACTCAGCGGCGGGCGACTCAGCGGCGGCCGGCTCTGCGGGCGACTCAGCGGCGGCCGGCTCTGCGGTCGACTCGGCGACGGCCGGCTCTGCGGTCGACTCGGCGACGGGCGCCTCCCGCGCTGCCGCCGCTTGCGACGTCGTCGGCGCGTCGGCCTCCGCCGTTCCGTGGGTGGGAGGCTGCGAGACCCGCGCGGGCCCTCCGACGAGGGCGCCGGGGCTGCGCGCGCTCCAAGGCTCTTCCTCGTCCTCGATGCGGACGAGCACGGCGGTGATGTTGTCCTTGCCGCCCGCGCGGTTCGCCGCCTCGACGAGCCGGCTGCACGCCTCGGTCAGCACGTCGGTCGCGCGGATGATCGACTTGATCTGATCGTCGTCGACGAGGCCGTGCAGACCGTCCGAGCAGAGGAGGAACACGTCGCCGGGTTGGACGTCGCAGCT
>CAYYKK010000508.1:0-3770 GCA_964467935.1 uncultured Polyangiaceae bacterium | reverse complement strand
TCAAACTTCAATCTCGACGATGTTCTTTAACCACGAAGGGCACGAAGCACACAAAGATTCAATCCTCCCAAGGCTTGGGCTTCATGCGCTTCGTGCCCTTCGTGGTTAACCTGGGCCCGATTCAAGGCGTCAGCGTCAGCGTGTGGACCGCGGGGCCCGGGAGCAGGGGGCCCGGTTTGCCCTGCACCCAGTTCGCGTGGCCGGCGCGGTAGTACGGGGAAAGCGGATGCCCGCTCTGGCCGCCGGACATCTGGAACAGGCCCTCGTCTTCGTGCCCGGGCGAGACGGAGTAGCGCATGCTCGACCCGAATGTCGGGGTCTGCACGCGCGGCATGTTCACATCGCCGGGCAGCTGGTCCGCGGGCATGTTCAACCAGCCGCCAAGCCAGGCGGGCAGCATGCGGCCAAAGGGGTGCATGATCCGCGCCGTGTTGTACCGCCCCCAGGTGGCCTCGGCGAGTGGCACGCCCTTCTTCCCAAACTCCTCAATCGTGGTGTCGGCCGCCGCCAGCAGCAGGGCGTCCCACGAGGGATATTTGGGGTTGAGCAGGTGGGCGGGCCGGTCGTGCAGCAGGGTCCACACCGCGTCTTCGGTGTGAAACCGACCCGCGTCAAAGTTGGGCATCTGTTCCACGCACGCGGCAAAGATGGGCTTCAGCACCAGTTCGCCCACATTGGAGCGGAAGCAGCGCACGAGCCGGTAGCCCGCGGAGTCGATGCTCGCGACCGCGCCCCAATGCTCGGCGATCCGGCGCAGTTCGGCGCGGGCCGGCTTCTGCGCGACGGCCTCGGGCGTGAGCACGGCGAGCAGGAGTTGCTGCCAGCGCGTGAGGAAATAGGCGCGGTCATCGAGCTGGACTTCCAGCAGTTCGCGCGGGCCGGCCCGCTCCAAGGTCGCGAGGTCGTCGCGGATCTGGGCGGCGCGCGGCGCCAGGGCGAAACCGCCGTCGCCGATCAGGGCAAGGGCGGGGCCGCCCACGACGCGGTTGTTCGCCGTCCACACCCGGCCGCCGGCGGGGTAAACGACCGGCACCTCGTCGGGCGGCAGATATCCGTCCCAGCGGCGGTCGCCATAGCTCCACGAGGTCGGCAGCCGCCCGTCATACCCCACGCGCTTCGGCAGCCGGCCGATGATCGTCCACGCGACCGTGCCGGCGGAGTCGGCCACGACAAAATTGTGGGCGGGAATGCCGGCCTCGTGCGCAATGGCGATGGCCTCGGCCGTGGTCTGGGCGGTGGTCAGCCGCGAGAATTCGAGGTTAACGGCTGCCGGGTCATGGGCGACCCAGTGCAGGGCCACGGGACGGCCATCCCCATCCTGCGCGACAATCGGGCCCCAGATGGTCCAGTTGGTTTCGACCGTGACGGGGTCGCCGCCTTTGACGCGGATCACATCGGTGCGCTGCTCGATTTCGAGCAGGTCGTCATGGCCCGGGGCCCGATAGAGCGAGTGATCGATCGGGTTGAGGTCGACGGTGACGAGGTCGCTGGTGTCAGCGTAGGCATCCGTCAGGCCCCAGGCAACGTGGCCGTTGCTCCCGATGACCACGAAGGGCAGGCCGGGCAGCGTGACGCCGACGATGCGGGTCGGGGCCGGTTCGTTCCATTCAAGCAGGGCCCGGTACCAGATGTTGGGCACGTTGAGGTCGAGGTGCGGGTCGTTGGCCAGCAGCCCGGCGCCGTTGGCGGTGTGAGAACCGGCGAGGGCAAAGTTGTTGCTGCCCGGCAGCGCGTCCGCCCCGCGCTCCACCGCGGCTGCCAGCCGGGACACCTCGTGCGGAACGGCCCGGGCCTGCTTCGCCGTCTTGCGCAGGTCGATCACGCTGGCGGGTGGAATCGGCGCGAGCGGGGCGGTGGAGCCGTCCATCGCGGCGTCATCGGGCGTGGCGATGGGCGCGAAAAATGCGACGCCCGCGGTGCCCAGCTGGTCGCGCAGGGTGGCGAGCGAGAGTTCGTACGTGCCGGTGGAATCCTGCAGGTCGAGCGTCATCGCATAGATGATGAGCAGGCTGTCCTCCGGCCGCCAGGGATCGGGCGTGAGGCGTAGCACGAGGTACTCGAACGGTTTCTTCTGCAGCGCGGCCAGGCCGGCGTTGACGCCTGCGGTGTAGCAGGCGAGCAGCTCCCGGTCGGACGCGGGCAGTCCGGCGAGGACTTTCCGGGCCAGGGCCCGGAAGCCGTGGCGGCGCGTGGCGCGGTCGAGCGGCAGCGCGACCTTGCCGAAGAGCTCGGACAATTCGCCCGCGCCCTTGCGGCGCAGCAGGTCCATCTGGAAAAAACGGTCCTGCGCGTGCAGCCAGCCGAGGGCGCGCGCGGCATCCAGGCGGTTCCGGGCGTGGATTGCGGGCACGCCGAGCGCGTCGCGGGGCACGGTCACGGGCGCGCCCAGGCCGGCGACGGTCGCGGTGCCGTCCAGCTGCGGCAGGCTGGCGCGCAGCTGGGCGCGGAACCACAGGGCCGCGCCGCCCGCGAGCAGCACCACGAAGCTGAGACCGAAGCCGAGGTAGCGGAGGCGCCGGGTGGCCGGGGAGCTCATGCGGCGATCGCCGCGCGGATGCCAGCGATGATTTCCTGCGGGGAAGGCGCGATGTCGACCACGAGCGCGTTGCCGGGCTCCTCGAGCGCCGCCAGCTGGCTGTCCAGCATCGCGGGTTTCATGAAGTGCCCGGTGCGGCCGCTGATGCGCGACCAGAGCAGCTCGCGCGACCCGCGGAGGTAGACCAGCTTCACGTCCGGCGCGCCGCCGAGGAGGATGGCGCGGTGTTTTTCCTTGAGCGCCGAGCAGGTGACGACGGCGTTCTCGCGACGGTCGAGCCGGGCGTCGATGTAGAGCCGGATCGCGGCAAGCCACGGGGCGCGGTCGGTGTCATCGAGCGGGATGCCCGCGCTCATCTTGGCGACGTTGGCGGGCGGGTGAAATTCGTCGGCGTCGGCGAAATGCCAGCCCAGCTCGGCGGCGAGCTGGCGGCCGATGGTGGTCTTACCGCTGCCCGCGACACCCATGAGGACGACGACCATGTGCGGCGGGGAGTTCAGCCCAGCCAGGCTTTGGCGGCGACGGGATCGCGGCCCTCATCGTAGTCGATGTAATCGAACATGGTGAGGACGGTTTTCGACTCGAGGTGGCTCTCGGCGATGCGCCGCGCGAGGGTCTCGGCCCCGGCGTCGCGCCAGCCGCGCTTCATCATGAAGCCGTTCCAGATTTCGCACTCCTCGTCCGTGCGCGCGCCGCCCTTTTCGTGGGCCCACGCGAGCAGCTGCTCGTCGGTGGCGCCACCGGCGAGCGTGCGGGCCTTGAGGTCGTCGTAGTTGACGCGGAGAAAACTCACGCAGCGCAGGTCGAAGCCCTTGCCGAGGTTGGCCGCGTAGTCGGCGGCGGGCAGTTTGCCGGCGGCGTGCAGGCGAATCTTGTCGAGCATGCGGCCGAAATAAACGATCCGGCCGACTTTGACGTAGGGACTGCGAAGTCCGGGAACGGTGGGCATGGACGAAAGAAAAATGAATAATTCAGGGGAGAGAACCCCAAAAGAATACGTACGCGGCGAATTGCCGTTCTTGCGAACGCCTGGCGCGAGCGCCGCATCGCAACCAAGTTGTAACTGGGTCCGGCAGCCGGCAGCCGAACCGGGTCAGTCTTCGCGCAGGAAAAAATATACCAGCGTGCAGAGCAGCGCCGCGAGCACCGTGGGCACGATGATCCAGTTGGCGTTGAAATCGAGGTGGTATTTGTCGACCGCCCAGATCACGACGAAGCTCTTGGCGAGAATCAG
>CAYYKK010000507.1:0-3777 GCA_964467935.1 uncultured Polyangiaceae bacterium | reverse complement strand
TTCAGCTTCGCGTTCTCCTGCTCGAGCGCCTTCAATCGCTTCGCGTCGTCCGCGTTCATGCCGCCAAATTTCGGCGCCACGTGTAGATCTCGGCGCTGACCCCGTGCTTCTTCGCGTCGCCGAGAGCGGCGATCTGCGGGTGTGGCGTGTTCTTCCCGCTCGAGCGCGGCCCCAAGGGAACGCCGGTGCTGCGCATCATGCGTCCCTCGGGCATCTGACGAGGCGGATCGACGCCGCCCCTCCTTCGTGCGACGCTCTCGTCGTGGAGGAGATCCGATGGCCGAGTCGGGGGCGTGCCGCGGGGGCGAGGCCGCCGCGACCCCTCGTGCCCGTCGCCATCGGGCCCGCCGCCCTCGGGTTCCTCGCCGTCGGGTTCCTCACCATCGGGTTCCTGGCCGGCGGGCTCGCGTGCAACACCCCGCAAAGCCAAGCCGTGGGCGGCGCGTCGCTCGGGTCGACGTCGACCTCGACCACGAGCGGCGCTGGCGCAGGTCCCAGCACCTCCAGCGGAGCGGGCGGCTGCGGCGCCGGGCTCGCCGACTGCAACGGAGACCCCGCGGACGGATGCGAGGTCGATACGTCGACGGCGCCGTCGAGCTGCGGGCGATGTGGACACGACTGCCTCGGCGGCGCGTGCGTCGCCGGCGCTTGCCAGCCGGTCACCTTGGCGACGGGCCAGGCGACGCCGACGTTGATCACGGCCGACGACACGAGCCTCTACTTCACGAGCTTCGTGTACGCGAACGCCGGCGCCGTCCTGAAGCTCGCCAAGTCGGGTGGCCCGACCACCGTCCTCGCGTCCGGGCAGACGCTGCCGAGAGCCATCGCGATCGACGCCAGCGACGTGTATTGGGCGAACACCGGCACCGAGGCGCCGAACGCCGCTGACGGCGCGATCATGAAGGTCCCGCTCGGCGGTGGCACGCCGACCGTGGTCGCGTCCGGGCAGGCCTCCCCTGCCTTGATCGCGCTCGACGCGTCGAACGTCTACTGGACGACCTACTACGGCGGCACGGTGATGCGCGCGCCGAAGGCGGGCGGTCCTTCGGAGACCCTCGTCTCCGGACAGCAGAGGCCGACGGGCATCGCCGTCGATGACACGCACCTGTACTTCGCGACGACGCCCTCCTTCCTGGACGGCCAGGTGTTCTCGATGCCCCTCGCGGGTGGCCCTCCGACCTCGCTCGCACAGGGCGAGCACGACCCCGTCTACATCGCGCTCGATGGCCAGCGCATCTATTGGCTCACGAGCCTCGAGCTCCGGGCGCGCTCGCTGACCGCGCCCACGCCGACCGCGACCCTCGCACCGACCGGCGGCATCCCCACGGTCGTCGTCGTCGACGCGACGGCCGCCTACTTCACCTCCGGGTTCGACGCGTCGTCGGGCAGCGTCTGGAAGGTCCCGCTGAACGGCGATCCGCCGGTCGTCCTCGCCACCGGCCAAGACAAGCCCGCGGGGCTCGTGGCCGACGCCTCGACCCTCTATTGGTGCAACGCCGGGAGCGGCACGATCATGAAGCTGGCGAAGTGAAGCGTGCCTTCGACGCGCACCAGCCGGCGCGCAAAGCAGCAGGCATCCTCGGGCATCACATCAACGTCGGCGACGACGGCACCGTGGCGATGTACCTGCCGGCCACCGACCGCGCCGAGCTCGAGGCCTTCCTCGAGAGCCCCGACCTCGAGAGCACCATGAAGGACGCTGGGGTCACATGGTCATCGTCTATCACCAGCCAGAGGCCAAGGAAGCCCTCGAGCGCTTCGCGCAGTCGAGCGAGCTGAAGGCGGCGATGCAGGCGGGGGGCGTGAGCGGTCCGCCGCAGATCCGATTCACGCGCTCGATGCCCGGCGTAGCCTATTAGTCAGAGCGTCAATACCTGTTTCACCGCACGGGTCGTGAACAAGGCCGTCGTATAGGGGCCCTCGATGCGCAACGCATGCTGGGCCTCCACCCAGACTTCGCCATCCACGCTCTCGATCGACAACACGTCGGTATGTCGAGCTGCATCGGGGTCCCTTCCGCCCATCACGACGGGGACGCGCTCCCACTCTTTGCCATGGGCCGCCTTCTTCATGAGCATGGCGGGCTCTCCCTCTCGCTCGCCGACCACCCAGACGGTGCCGTCGCCCGAGCGCGCCGCATCCTTGAGCATCGTCTTGGGTGGCAGCTTCGAGATGTCGATGAGCGTCCAGTGCTGGCCATCGCCCGTGGCGAGCACTGGGCTCAGCGGGCCCATCACGTTGCCGAACGCGAGGATGCTCGTCCCACCCTCGCCCTTCAACCTCACCACGGCGCCACCGAGCTCGCGCTTCACGGTAGCCTTCACCGCCTTGGGTCCCCAAATCGCATAGCAGGCGTCGCCCGCGACGATGGTCCCGTCGCTCAGGGTCACGAAACCGACGCCATCGAGGTGCAGCTTGCACGGTGACGTGCTGACGGGAACCTGCGGCGCAGCTCGCAAAGGCGGATCACCGAAGACCTCGAAGCGCAGAAAGCTGTCTCCCTGATGGACGCGCGCGATCACGCTTCCTTCGCCGAGCGGGAGCAGATGGACCTGTGCGTCTACGGTGGCAACGCTCTTCCACTCGGCACCACGGCTTCTTCGCAGGATGTGGCTGTGGGGGCCTGAGCCGGCAAACCAGAGTTCGCCGTCGACGTTACCGACGAGGTCGCCGAACGTGACGCTCTTGTCGAAGCCGGCGTCGAGATCGGGGCGCGCGACGAATGCGCCCTTGGCAGGATCGAATACCGAGAACGACGAGCCCATCAAGATGGCGGGACCGCCCGAGACGGCCAGAAAGGACGGCGGACTCGATGCGGTGATCGCCAAATGAAGTGGGCCGGTCGACCCATCGCCACCGCTCGTCGCGCTGGATGAGGCGGGCGGGGCGACCCTCGCGGCCGAGGTCGCCGGCTCAATCGACGGTCCGTTCGGGCTGGATGTCGCGACGCCGGTGCCGAGGGAGCGCGTGCCATCGGCGGGAAGCGCGGTCGGGGGCGAGGGATCGGTCGACGCGCAGCCCGAGAGCAGGAGGGTGATCGCGGCGAGCGGCGCGAGTGACTTCACGTTCCCCATGGTCCGAGCACGATACACGTCCTGCGGCTCTGGCGCCCCACCGCCCTCGCGCCCATGATGTGGGCCTCATGATGAAGCTCGACGAAGTCGCGACGTTCCTCGAAGGCCTCGACGGCGTGAGCGTCGGTGAGCGGTGGAACCACCGCACGTGGCAGGTCGGTGAGCACGGCTTCGCGTGGCAGCGGCCCTTCAGCAAGGCCGACTTGCAGCGCTTCGGAGAGGAGACTCCCCCGCAAGGCGACATCCTCGCGGTGACGGTCGAGAACCTCGACGCGAAGGACGCGCTCCTCGCGATGGAGCTCCCGGGCTTCTTCACCATTCCGCACTTCGATGGCTACGCGGCCGTGCTCATCGAGCTACGTCGAGCGCACAAGCGCGATGTCCGCGCGGTTCTCGTGGCGGCCCACGCTCACGCGAGCACGCGGCGGCCGAAGAAGCCGGCGCGGAAGCGGAAGTAGAGCGTCCGCGCAGCTCTCGGTGCGCGCTCTGCGCGTGTACCGATTCCGTCCACTCGAGCGCGTATGCGCAAATGGGTCCCGCCGGGCGCTCGGCATTCCCGTTCGACGACCGCGACCTCGTGGCCGCCGCACATCTCGATGGCCTTCTCGAAGAAGCCCACGACGGTGAGACAATCCGATACCGAAAAGCTCGCCGCGTCGCGCGTGCGAAGCACCGCGGACGAGGGGCCGCGCCGCTCGTACTC
>CAYYKK010000506.1:0-3840 GCA_964467935.1 uncultured Polyangiaceae bacterium | reverse complement strand
CCCCTTCAGCTTTCCCGCGCGCGGCACGAGCGTGACCACCACGCGGTTCGTCGCGGCCTTGTCCGCCGCTGCGTCGTCGACGAAGCTCTGCGCCTGCATCTTCCCGAAGGCTTGGAGCACGCGATCGAGCACGTCGCCATCGACGCGGACGCCGTCGCCCTTCGGTGACTTCACGCGAAAGCCGCTCCCCCGCCCGCCGGTCCAGCCGCCGCGCACGAAGGCGCGATCGCCCCCCTCGCCTGCGAGATCGATCTCGTCGACGTCGGCGGTCGCGTAGGGGACGAACGCCTTCGATCGCAGCTCCGACGGATCGGTCTCGAGCGCGCTCACGAGCCCGGTCGGGATCGCGAAGACGCCGCGGCCCTTCACCTCGGCGTAGGCCTCGCCCTTCGTCGGCGCCGCGCCACCTATCGCGAGGTGAAAGGAGAGCTCGCCCATCGCGACGTCCACGGTGGCGCGCGGAGCGTCGAGCCCGAACGCCGCGCGATCGACGCTGCTCGCCGGGATCTCCCGCGTGAACGACGCGTGCTCGAGCGTGGAGAGGAGCCTGTCGACGTTCGCGTCCTCGACGTCGAAGGCCCGGCCGTCGATGGTCACGCCCCACGGGCCCGGCTTGCCGTCGGCCCCGGCCTTCTTTCGCTCGAGCACCGACGTGCCGGACGAAGTCTTCAGCGCGACGCGCGTGAGGTCGTCGCCGCGCCACGCGGTGAAGAGGTTCTTCTTCCGAGACTCCATCTCGGAGGTGCTCACCTTCGCGCGATCGACCCACAGCACGTACGCGACGCCCCCGAGCGCGAGCGTCGAGAGCACCACGGCGCTGAGGTGCTTGCGAACGAAGCCGCTCAAGCGGCCTCCTTCTTCGCCTTCGGGCCCGAGGAGCGCCGGCGCAGCAGGAAGATGTAGACGCCGATCGCGCCGGCGAGCCCCGGCAGCACGCCGACGGTGAAGACGAAGATCTTCCTCGTGGCGTCCTCGGTCATGCGCACGCCGAGATCGACGGCCGGACGCGTGGGGATGTCGAGGAAGGCGCGGTGCGACCCGAGCCAGGAGATCGCGCTCTCGACGAGCAGGGCGTTGCCGCGATAGCTCGCCTCGCGCCAGTTGACGCCGTAGAGCACGGTGGGACAGGCGATCGCGACGACGCGCGGACCGCGCTCGTCGGTGGCGTTCTTCTTGGGGCGCTCCGTGGCGACGGCGAGGGAGAAGGGGCCGCCGAGATCCTTGTCACCTCTCTCCGGCACCTTCGGATCGCGCGCCCACGCGAAGAAGTCGGTGACGCCGACCGCCTTGTCCGTCGACTTCAAGAGAGGCAGCGGCGTCACCCCGTTGCCGAGATCGTGCAGGGCCCCCGTGAGGCTGACGACGACGCGCGTGCCCTTGTCCTCCTCGCGCTGGATCCCGACCGTGATCGGGTTCGCCACGATCTCGGGGTAGAAGCTCTCGCCGAACCCGCGGCTGAAGCGGTGCGCCGCGTCGGTCTCGAAGACGACGGCCTTCTCGAGCTTCACCCCCGCGAGCGCGAACAGATCGCCGACGCCGAGATCCACGTAGTCGTTCGCCTCCTCGCTGGGCACGGGGCCGGCGACGAGGAGCGCGCTGCCGCCCTTGTCGACGAACTCCTTCATCAGCGCGACCTCGGGCGCAGGGATCGGCTGCGTGGGCGCGGCGAGGAGCAGCACGTTGCACCCGTCGAGCGCGCCCGGATCGACCGTCGGCTCGCCCAGCACCGGCACCACCTCGAAGTTGTTCTTCACGAGGCGCTCGCGCAGGTAGGCGAGCCCGGTGTCGCCCGCCTCGTCGAGCGCGTGCTCTCCGTGGCCCGTCGTGACGCACACCTTCTGGTGCACATCGTCGAGGACGTCGCGGATGGCGCCCGTGATCGCCTGTTCGAGCCGCGGTCGCGCGCGCATGTCGTCGGCGTCGTCGACGGCGACGAGGTCCTGAGGCGTGATGAAGTGGTGCTTGTCCCCGCGGGCGACCACGATCGCCGCGTCCGCGACCACGCGCCCGTCGTCCGCGCGCCCCGCCGAGAGATCGTACTTCTGCTGCGCGGCGATGAACTCGGCCGGCCGGCGGTCGGGGTCGATGTACTCGATCGAGAGCTGCTTCGTCTCCGCGCCGTACGCGTCGAGCAGCTGCGAGACCGAGACTTGGAGCGGATCCCCGCTCGAGAGGAACACCACGATGGAGACGCGCTCCGAGAGCCCGTGCAGCGTCTGGGTGGTGCCGTCGCTCAGCGTGAAGAGGCCGCCCTTCGTGAAATCCCAGCGCGCGTAGTGCCGGACGGCGAGGATGTTCGCGACGACGGCGACGACGATCGCCGCGATCAGCGCGACGCTCGCCGAGACCTTCGTCGAGAGCTCCGTGGAGCGCTTCGCGCGCGCCGAGCCGCCCTCAGCGGGAGCGTCGCCTGGCGACGGCGTCACGTCGCGATCCGCGACCTCGTCGACGTCGCGCGCAGGCGTGGGCTCGGTGGACCCCTTCTTTCGCTTCCTCTCGCCCTTCACCCCCATCGCCACGACTCCACGGTGCGGACGGTGATGAAGAGCGGCAGCACGACGAGCGTGGCGTAGAAGACGAGGCGACGTGAATCGACGAGGCCGCGGGAGAAATCGTTCATGAGCGACCAGACGGAGACGTGCGCGCACACGTCGTGCGCGAGGCCGGGGTCGAAGACGTACTCCCCGAGGGCGAGGAGGAAGAGGAAGAGCAGCGCGATCGAGCTCATCACCGCCGCGGTGAGCTGGCTCGTCGTGAGCGCGCTGGCGAGCGTCCCGATCGAGAGGTACCCCGCGCCGACCATCGCGATCGCCGCGTAGCTCGTCGCGACGATGCGCACGTCGACCTCGCCGAAGCGGCTCAACGTGACGATGTAGAGCACCGTGGGGGCCCACGTCGCGAAGTAGACGGCGAGCGTCGCGAGGTACTTGCCGAGGACCACGCCCGTGGGCGTGACGGGCGCGGTGAGGAGCGCCTCGATCGTCCCGCTCTTCCGCTCCTCGGCGAACATCCGCATCGTGAGCAACGGGCAGATGAGCAGGAGCGGGAGGTAGATGAGGATGGTCCCCCCGAAGAAACCCTGCACCGGGCCGCCGTCGACCGAGAGCTCTCCTTGGTTCGCGTAGTGCATCACGATGACGAAGAAGTGCGCGCCCTGGAAGAGCAGGAAGCCCGTCATCAGCACCCACGCGAGCGGCGTGACGAAGAACGAGAAGAGCTCGCGCTTGAAGATCGCCCAGAGGCCGTTCACGCTCTCGCCTCCGCGTCGGCGGCCCGCGTCAGATCGGTGAACACCTGCTCGAGGCTCGGGACCACGGGCGACACCTCGAGCACGCCGAGCTTCGCGCCGACGAGCGCCGCGACGACGTCCTCCGTGACGCGATCGCCGGCGTCGGGGCTCGAGAAGGTGACGACGAGGGCCTCGTCGCGAGGGGCGCGGTGGGCCTCCTCGACGCCATCGATCGCGGAGATCGTCGACAGCACGGCCTTCACGTCGCCGCGGACGCGGACACGCACCGCCCGCGATCGCCGGAGCGCACGGAGCTCGTCGATCGTGCCCTCGGCGACGAGCCCGCCGCGGGCGATGACGATGCCGCGCGTGCACATCGCCTCGACCTCGCTGAGGATGTGCGTCGAGACGAGGATGGTGTGGTCCTCGCTGAGGCGCTGGATGCGCGCGCGCACCTCGCGGATCTGGTTCGGATCGAGCCCCGCGGTCGGCTCGTCGAGGAGGAGCAGCGGTGGGTTCGCGACGAGCGCGTCGGCGAGCCCGACGCGCTGCCGGTATCCCTTCGAGAGCTGGCCGATGATCGCGCCCTCGCGACCCTCGAGCCCGGCGTC
>CAYYKK010000505.1:0-3877 GCA_964467935.1 uncultured Polyangiaceae bacterium | reverse complement strand
CGGTGGCGGTGCTGGTCGACGCCTTCGACGAGCTCGACCCCGTTCCGGTCGACGTGGTGGCGTTTCCTCCCGCGCCGCCCGATCCCGTGGAGCTGTCTCCGCACGCGGCGAGCGCGACGGTGGCGAGGGCGAGCGACGAAGCGAGGGTGAGAACGGGAGCGCGCATGAATACCTCCGAGAAGGTCACGTACCTTCGGTGGGACAAGGAAGCAAACGCCGCCGGCCCGCGGCGCCTGTCTCGTCACCATAGCGCAGGAGCGTCTCGTTTTCGCGTGACCTCCGCCGGCCTTGGTTCGAGGACCGAGGCAGGCTACGCGTAGCGCATGGCAACCTCCGTGCGCACGGTCGTGGTCGCGGGCGCGACGGGGCTCGTCGGCGCCGAGCTCGTCGGGCTCCTCTCGGCTCGCGAAGACGTCGAGGTCGTCGCGCTCGTGCGCGCCGCGAAGCCAGGTCGCTTCGCGGCGAACGTCCGCGAGCGCACCTTCGACTTCGAGGACGCGGCCGCCTACGCGTCCGTCGCGGCGGACGCGCCCGCCGTGCTCTTCTGCTGCCTCGGGACCACCCGCAAGAAGGCCGGCTCGGACGAGGCGTTCCAGCGGGTCGATCGCGACTACCCCGTTCGGCTCCTCGACGCCGTGTCCTCCCTCGCGCCGAAGCCCGTCTTCGCGTTGGTGTCGTCGGTCGGCGCGGACGCGCCGCGCGGCTTGTATCTGCGGACGAAGGCCGAGGTCGAGGAGCGCGTCGTCGCCTCGGGTCTCCCCTACGTGATCGTGCGCCCGTCGCTCCTCCTCGGCGCTCGAGCCGAGGTCCGCGTCGCGGAGAGGGTCGGGATCGCGACGGCGGGCCCGATCCTCTCGGGGCTCGGCGCTCTCTCCCGCAGCCTCCGTCGCTATGCCCCCATCCACGCGCGCGACGTGGCGCGCGCGCTCGTTCACCTCGCGCTCGACCGGGAGCCGGGGCCGCACGTCGCCGAGGGCGAGCTGCTCTTCGCCGCGGCGGCGCGCTGAGCGCCAGCGAGCCTCCACCTGCCTCGCCGGGTCGGCGCGTCGAGGGCCGCGCCGAGCGCGTCGAGGTACTTCTCGCGCGGCCACATGACCGCCCCGAAGCGCGCGAGGTGCTCGGTGTGGACCTGGCAGTCGACGAGCTCGACGCCCCAGCTCGCGAGCTCTCGCACGAGGACAGCGAAGGCGACCTTCGACGCGTCGGGCGCCTCCGCGAACATCGATTCGCCGAAGAATGCGCCGCCGAGCGACACGCCGTAGAGGCCGCCGACCAGCTCACCGTCCTCGTACGCCTCCGCGGAGTGCGCGAGCCCGAGATCGAAGAGGCGCACGTACGCGTCGAGCATGTCCTTCGTGATCCACGTGCCCTTCTGCCCGGGGCGCCGGATGCTCCCGCAGCGCCGCATCACGTCCGGGAAGCGCTCGTCGAGCCGGACCTCGTATCGACCGCGGCGGATCTGCTTGTCGAGACTCTTAGGAATATGTATCTCGGATGCAACAAGGACGAAGCGCGGATCCGGGCTGTGCCAGAGGATGGGCAGCCCCTCGTCGTACCAGGGGAAGATGCCGCTCGCGTACGCGAGCAGGAGCCGCTCGGGGCTCAGGTCTCCGCCCACGGCGAGCAGCCCGTTCGGATCCGCGTGGGAGGCGGGCGGGAACACCACGCGATCGTCGAGGCGGTACACGGGCACGGCCTCCGAGGTCTATCACGTGGCTCAGGCTCGCTCCATCACTCGCGCGGCGCTCGAGGGAGTCGCCGACGCACGACGCCCCCCGGCGTGCCGTTCGGTCCGAAGGACCGCTCCTCGATCTCGATCGAGCCGTCCGTGCCGACGAGCAGCACCGTCGAGCATCGCGTCCCGTACGTCGGACCGACGATGAACGCCGGCGAGAGCGCGCGCTCGATCTCGAGCGGCACGCCCGTTCGGGGCAGCTCGGCGTCGGCGGCGATCGTCGTGTCCGCGAGCGCCTCGAACGCGGGCGCGAAAGGGGCGGGCGACGTGAGCGCGCGGTCGAGCGCGCCGAGGGCGCGGATGGTCTTCGGCCACGGGTCGTCGAGGCGCGCGTTCGAGAGCGCGTGTGGCCCCGGTGTGAGCTCTTGCGGGGCGGCGCCGTCGTCACGGACGTAGAGCACCCGCGAGCCTTCGCCCACGAGGAGGTTGAACGCGGGGTAGCGCGGCGCCTCCTCCAGCGCTCGCGCCGCGACGTCGTCCAGCGATTCCCGCGCCGTGAGCACGCTCGCCACGAGCAGCCCCCTCGAGAGGCCCTCGCGCCGCGCGGCGGGATCCCGCACGTTGGTCAGCGCCGCGAACCGACCCGCGCGTGTGACTCCGAGCCACGTGCCCCCCGCGCGTCGATCACGCCCAGCGAAGACCTCGGGCGCGTCGGGCCAAGGCGCGGCCGGATCCGTCGGTCTCGCGTGCAGCTCGTCCCGATTCGCCGTGAGGAGGAGGGCCACGCCGGGGCTCGGCGCGACCGCGAGAGTCACGAGGCACATGAGGATCTTCTAGGGCGCCCGCTCCTTCGACTCAATGCCACCCCCGAGAGCGCGCGCGGTGGTTGCGGGGCGGCCCCATTCGCGGCGACACTCCGGAGCGTGCCCGCCTCCGATACGCCGACGACGCTCGAGCACCCCTGGCGCGCCGAGCTCCTCGACGCCGTGCTCGAAGCCATCGCCCTGCCGATCTTCGTGAAGGACCGCCAGCACCGCTGGGTGTGGGTCAACGAAGCGTTCGCGACCCTCGTCGCCGTCCCTCGCGATGCGCTGCTCGGCAAGACCGACCACGACTACTTTCCGAAGGCCCAGTCCGACTTCTTCCACCAGAAGGATCGCGAGGTCTTCGAGAGCGGCGGCACCGTCGTCATCGAGGAGGAGCCGATCACCGACGCCGAGCAGCGCACCCACGTCCTGTCGACGACCAAGGCGCCGCTCCGTTCCCACGAGGGCGTCGTGACCCACCTCGTCGGGATCATCCACGACATCTCGAAGCTCAAGGCCGCCGAGGAGGTGCTCCGCGTGACGAACGAGGAGCTCGAGCGCCGCGTCGACGATCGCGCGCGCGCGCTGCGCGAGGCGCAGTACGCGATCCTGCGCAAGGAGCGGCTCGTGGTGCTCGGCCAGCTCTCCGGCGGCCTCGCCCACCAGATCCGCAACCCGCTGTCCGCGATCAGCAACGCCGCGTCGGTGCTCCGGCGCAAGCTCGCCGATCTCGAGGACTCCGACGCGCAGCAGGCGCTGCAGATCATCAGCGAAGAGGTCTGGGAAGCGAACCGGATCATCACCGATCTGCTCGACTTCGCGCGCGTCCGGCCCCCGAGCTGCGCGCTCATCGACGTGGCGCAGCTCGTCGACGACGCCCTCGCGGTCGCCAAGCCCGACGGCAACGTCGTCATCGCGAAGGACGTGCCCGACGATCTCCAGGTGTGGGCCGACGAGCGTCAGACGCGCGACGCGATCGGCAACGTCATCCGGAACGCCCTCGAGGCGATGGACGAAGGAGGGAAGCTCACGATCCGCGCCGTGAGCGCGCCGCCCTTCGCGCGCATCTCGATCGAGGACACGGGGCCGGGGCTCAGCCGCGAGTCGCTCGTGCACCTCTTCGAGCCCCTCGTCACGAGCAAGGCGCTGGGCCTCGGGCTCGGGCTGCCCACCGCGAAGGCCCTCATCGAGAACCAGGCGGGCGACATCCGCTACGTCGCTGCCGACGGTGAGGGCGCGCGGTTCGAGATCCTGATCCCGCTCACCGAGCCGACCGCGCTCTGATCCCGCGAGCGAGGCACGGATCTCCGCGCCGAGCTCACGGCTCGAGCTGCGCGAACGGCCCCTCGTCGCTGACGCGAGGGGCGAGCGCGGGGTCGCGCAGCACGTCGACCAC
>CAYYKK010000504.1:0-3883 GCA_964467935.1 uncultured Polyangiaceae bacterium | reverse complement strand
CGCCGCATCGGTCGGCACGGGCGCGGCCGCGGTCGCCACCTCGAACAGCCTGCAGTCGGACGTCTACGTCGGCCCCGCGCGCGCTCCGAATCCGGACTCTGCCATCGCCAAGAAGGCGAAGCGCGTCGACGCGCTCGCGACCGCGACGAACGCCCTCATCGCAGGGGCGGTGGTGACCGGGACGGCCGCCATCGCGTTCACGATCGTGGACGCCGTCGCCGGCCCGGCTCAAGATCACGATCACACGAAGGACGCTCCCAAGCCCGCGGCGCTCCGCGTGGACCGCGTGGACGTGGGCGTGGGTTCGGTCTTCGTCACGGGATCGTTCTGATGAGGCGCGCATCCGCACTCCTGCTCCTCTTCGTCGTGGGCGCCGCCGGCGCTTGCCAGGGCTTCGCCACGAGCAGCCTCGGCGCCGGGCTCGGTGCGAGCTGCGACAGCGACGATCAGTGCCAAGGCGCCAAGTGCGTCGGCGGCGTGTGCGCGATCCCCTGCGACGGGACGAAGTGTCCGACGGGCATGGTCTGCGCCGCGGCGCTCTGTCAGTTGCCGGTCGTCGCAGGCTTCGTCTATCCGGGCGAGGTCCAGCAAGAGGCCTTCACGCAGTCGCTCGAGCTCGGCCGGTCGAACCTCCCGGAGAAGCTCCCGTACCTCACGTCGTCGTTCGTGGAGGACAAGTTCCTCGAGAGCGACGTGCTCGACGCGGCCAACGGCTTCTACGCGCAGGGCGCGCGGATGATCGTGGGCGCGGCGCCCGGGTTCGGCAGCACGCTCGCCTCGTTCGCCGCGCAGCACGACGACGCGCAGCTGCTCGTCTTCGGATCGGCCGTCACGCGGTCGAACCTCACGAGCTACGACGTCCGCACCTACGAGGGCTACTACCTCGCGGGCATCGCCGCGGCCACGAAGACGACGAAGAACCGGCTCGGCATCATCGGCTCGGTGTTCACCCCGTCCGTCGTGGCGTCGGTCAACGCGTTCGCGCTCGGCGCCCAGTCGGTGCGATCGGACGTCGTCGTCGAGGTGCGTTGGCTGGGGGACTACCACGATCGGGGTCAGCCGGTCGGCGGCAAGACCCTCGAGCGCGTCGACACGGAGGCGCTCCTCGCCGATGGCGCGGACGTGATCGCGCATACTCTAGACAACAACATCTCCGTTGCTGCCGTAGCGCAGGTGGGCGCTCCGGGGACCTACGCGATCGGCGGCAACGTGCGGAGCGCGTGCGACGCGACGCCGGGGCGGTGCATCGGCTCCGTCTATTACAACTGGACGCCGGTCTTCGCGAAGCTCATCGACGACTACCACAAGCAACGGCTCCAGCAGCGCCTGCTCGTGGGGTTGGAGCTCTCGGCGCTCGACAGCCCGATCGCCTTCATCGTCTCGGACGCGATCGTCGGCTCGCAGCTGCTCTCGCAGCAGATCGACGGCGTGCGCACCAACCTCGTCAACGACAAGGGCGTGACGCGCATCTTCGACGGCCCCCTCCACTCGACCGGTCAGTGCGAGGCGAAGACCGGCATGGCGGATTGCGTCGCGATGGGGCAGCGGCTCAGCGACGCGGATCTCGCGAGCATGTGCTGGTTCGTCCAGGGCATCGTCGACAAGGACATGAACGGTATGGACGAGCCCGCGATGGTCCCCGAGCTCGGCGACTGCGCTCCGAAGAAGAACTGAGCCTCAGCCGTCGTGTCGGCGCGCGGTGATCGCGTTGATCGACTCGGGGACGAGCCCGTAGGCCTCGGCCGCGGCGAGGAGCGCGGCGTTGTGCGTGAGGCTCGAGAGGAAGCTCCGCGCGTAGGGCGTGTTCTCGAGCCCCTTCAGGCGACGCAAGAGGTGCGGGATGCCGCGCTCGACGGCGCTCCTCGCGCCGCGGAGGTCGCCGATGTCGACGTAGGCGTCGTGCAGAGCCAGGTAGACGGGCGCCTCGTTGAGGAGGCTCGGCGCGCCGTTCTCGAGGAGGCCGGCCGCTTCGCCTGCGAGATCGATCGCGTGCTCCGCGTCGCCGAGGCGCCGCTCCGCTTCGGCCCAGAGACCGAGCGCGACCGGGAGCAAGTCGAGGTTGCCGGTGCTGCGGTACGCGTGCGCCACGCGCTCGAGGAGCCCGCGCGCGCGCGACAGCGCCGAAGCCTCTGAGCGGAGGAGCTCGGCGCCGCGGTAGAACATGACGCCGAGCGTGGTGCGATCTTGGAGCATCCACCCGCCGCTCGCCGCGTCGTCGGCGTTGGCGCGCGGCTCGGTGAGCGAAGACTCGAGGCGCGCCTCCGCGCCGAACGTCGACGCCCAGCACAGCAGGATCATCTGCCCGTGGCGGACCCCGAACGCGCTCCCGACCGCTTGGGCCTTCGCGAGGCCCGCCTCGATCTCGAAGAGCGCCTCCTGCTTCGCGCCCAGCGTGGTCAGCGCGAAGCCGAGGTTCATGGTGAGCGTCGCCTCGCGCTCCTGCAGGCCGGCCGCCTTCGCAGCGCGTGCCGCGCTTCGTCGCGCGTCGAGCGCGGCCGCGAGCTCGCCGCGCGTCTGCCGAACGACGGCGAGCGTCTGCCAGGCGTCGACCGCGGCCCACACGATGTTTCGGCTCTCCGTGAGCTCGAGCAGCTGGGCTGCCTCGGCCTCCGCCTGCGCGAGGTCGCCCGCGTAGGCGTGGCGCTGCGCGAGCGTCGCCGAGCACCGCGCGGACTCCTCCGTCAGGCCGATGGCGTTGGCTCGGTCGCGGACGAACGTGAGGCGCCCCTCGATATCCATGCCAGCGGCGCGAGCGTCGTCGTAGCGCGCGGCGGCACCGTCGGTCTTGAGCTCGCTCGCCTCGTCGAAGATGTTCTCGCGCATCGCGCGGATCGCGGCGTCGCGCTCGCTCGACCTCGCGTCGAGGCGCGAGTGGGCTTCCTCGAGGACCACCGCGCGCGCGAACGCCGTCGGCTTGTCGTCTGCGAACGCGAGGGCGCGCTCCGCCATCGTCACGGCCTCCGCGAGGGAGTTCGTCGCGAGCGCGCGACGCGCGGCGGCCTCCCAGAACTGCGCCGCCTCCTCGCTGCGCCCGCCGAGATCGTAGTGCTGCGCGATCGTCGCGGCGTCCTCGCCGACCTCGCTGAACCACTCGGCGGCGCGGCCGTGGAGATCCTTCTTCAGCCCGTCGGCCGCCATCGCGTAGGCCACGTCGCGGATGAGCCCGTGCTTGAAGAGGTACTCCTGCGTGCCCGCGAAGCGAGACTTCGGCATCTGCACGAGGATCTCGGCGGCGACGAGCTTCTTCAGCGTCGCGTCCGGTGAGGGCACCCCGACGCGACCGGCGCCCACATCCCACACCGAGAGGCCGAGGACGCTCATGCGAACGACGGCGCTGCGCGAGGCGTCGTCGAGCGCGTCGAGGCTGACCTGAATCGCCGCCTCGATGGTCGCGGCGTTGTCGGGGCTGCGACCGGCGGCGACGAGGCGCGCGAGCTCCTCGGCGAAGAGGGGCGAGCCGGCCGCTTGATCGGCGACTTTGTCGAGCTGCTCCTCCGTGGCCTTCGGTCCGATGATGCTGCGCGCGATCTCGCGGGTCGCGCGCCTCGCCATCGGGCGGAGCTCGAGGCGCACGTGGTCGCGACCGGAGAAGCGCTGCCGCTCGCCCCGCCAGAACGCCGGCCTGACGAGCAGCAGCACGAAGAGCTGGCGTCCGATGGCGCGGCCGAGGAGGTGATCGATCCAGGCGATCGACTCGGGGTCCGACCACTGGGCGTCCTCGACGATGAGCACGCAGGAGCCCTTGCCGGCGGTCTCGAGCACGATGTCGGTCATCGAGACGTAGAGCGCGTCGCGCGCGGCGGCCGGCTCGAGCCCGTCCATGAGCGGTTGGTTCGAGCGGCGCCGCGCGAGCAGATCGTGCCCGTCCGAGCTGCCGCGCGCG
>CAYYKK010000503.1:0-3888 GCA_964467935.1 uncultured Polyangiaceae bacterium | reverse complement strand
GAGCGAGGCGAGCTCGCCGCCGTGCTGAGCTTCTCGAGGGCCTACGATTTGACGGCGAGGCAGCTCCGCTCGAGGCGCCCGCGGCTCGAGGCGATCGCGCCGAACCCCGGGCTCGAGCCGCTCGGCGGCGAGCGGAGGATCGTCGCGCCGCGCGAGATCGTGCCGCTGCCGAAGCCCGCCGCCGACGCGAGCGCGACCACCTCGAGCGGCGCGCACGATCTCCCGAGCTACCTGCGCGCCGATCTCGCCTCGCCCTCGGCGCCGGAGCCACCCGCGCCCGCGGCGCCGAGCATCGCGGCGCAGCCGGCCGCCGCGACCCCGCCCGAGTCACCGGTGCGCGCGCCGAGCCCCCTCGCGGTCACCGCGCCGCCGGTCGCGAAGAAGGCGGGCACGCTCCCGTTCATGCCCACGCCGACACCCGACGCTCCTGCGCGTCCCGCGCAGCCGCGCGCCGCGCACGCCGAGGAGCACGTCGACACGGGCACGGAGTTCCTCAGCGACGACGGGCCGAGCCTCGACGGCGACGAGCGGCTCAAGCCCTTCGCCTCGCTCGTGCGCTACGCCGAGCTCGTCGCGAGCTTGCGCGCGCACCCCGAGCAGGCCGAGGCGACGCTCAAGGCGTCGGGTCTCGCGACGGCCGACGATCGCAACAAAGTGCACGGCCATTGGCTCGCGCGCTTCGAGAGCGACGCGGAGACGAAGCAACGCTTCGATCGGCTCTGCGAGGCGATGCAGCGCAAGGCGCGCCCCTGACGGGAGCGTGGTCGGCGGCGCGCGGACCTTCGAGAGGCCCGCGCGTCGATCACTCTCGCAGCCAATCGGGGATGAGCGGGCTCGGCTCGCCCGTCGTCACGATCCAGAGCTGGTGCGCCGCGCGCGTCGCGCCGATGTGCAGGAGGTGGCGCGACTCGTCATCCGTCGAGAACGTCGACGCGTTCGCGTCGACGAGCACGACGTAATCGTATTCGAGGCCCTTCACCTGGCGAATGTCGGTCACCTCGACGCCGGGACGGAAGGCGAACTCGAACGACTTGATGCGCCGCAGGTTCGGGATGTCGCTCATCTTGAGCGCTTGGTAGTAGTTGTCCGCCTGCTCGGGGTGCCGCGCGAGGATGGCGACGCTCGCGTTCGGCTCGCGGTTGAAGAGCGGTCTCAGCGCGTCGCCGAGGAAGGCGACGGCGGCGCCGGGGCTCGGGAACTCGTGCAGCTCCACCGGCGCGCCGTGTCGCGGCGCGTGCGGCACCGTGGGATCGGCGAGCGGGCCGAGCACGTAGCGCGCGACGTCGAGGACCTCCTTCGTCGAGCGGTACGCGATGCGCAGCGGCTCCACGTCGACGCGCGAGAGCCCGAGATCGTCGAGCACCCCGCGCCAGTCCTTGAAGCCCGAGTCCATGTGGATGCGCTGCGCGGTGTCGCCCGCGAGCGTCGCGGAGCGATGGACGATGCCCTCCATGCCCTTCTGCGGCATCGCGCGCACGCAGTGCAGGAGCACCGCGAGATCGACCGGCGACAGATCCTGCGCCTCGTCGACGAAGAGGTGCTCGTAGACGAGCGGGTTCTTTCCCTTGCGGAGCTCGCCGCGGATCTTCTGGTAGATGCGCAGGAGGAGCGCGTCGTCCTCGGGATCGAGCTTCGCGCGCTCGTCGCCGCCGATCGCCTTGTGGTCCGCGCCCATCTCGTGATCTTCGGGCTCGGCCTCGTGCTCCGCCTCCATCGCGGCCTTGCGCTCGGCGCGATCGCCCGGATCGAGATCGAGCACGGCGGGGCATCGATCGGCGCACCAACGCCACGCGCGCTTGATGTCGGACTCGCCGAACTCCGGATCGGGCGTCTTCGCGAACGCCGCCTTCACCGCGTCGAGATCGGTCAAGAGCTCCGCCCACAGGCCGAGCGCGCCGTGCGAGTCCTTCTTGGTCTTGGGGCTCTCCGCGTATTCGCTCGCGCGCTCCTCGAGCAGGCGCAGGAGCACCGGGTGCGTCTTGTAGCGCGTGACGACGCTCGGCGTCGCGTCCTCGACCTCGGCCTCGAGCCACGGGAAGTGCTTCTTGCGCTGCTCCTCCGCCCACTCCGCGAACGTCTCGACGGGCAGGCCGTCGAGGCCGAGCGCCGGCAGCATCTCGCCGATGTACGCGCGGAGCGCCGGGCTGCCGACGACGACGAGCATCTTGTCCGCGGTGAAGCGGTTCTTCTGCTGGTAGGCGAGGTAGGCGAGGCGGTGGACGCCGATCGTCGTCTTGCCGCTGCCGGCGCCGCCTTGGATGACGACGAGCCCCGAGTCGGTCTTCGAGATGAGCTCGAACTGCCGCGGATCGAGCAGCGCCGCGATCTCCGGCAGGTGGCGCGAGTCGCGCTGCACGCCCGTGTCGTCGATGCCGAGCACGCCGCGCATGTCCTTCGGACGCACGGCCTTGCCCTGCCCGCCTGCGAGCTCGGTCGACGCCGCGGTGAGCGAGCGCCAGCCGCCCTTTCCCTTGACGTAGATCCCTTGCGGCGCCGTGACGCGGCGGAGCTCGCCGTGCTGGATCGTGACCGTGCGGCGCGCGAGCACGCGACCCTGCACCTCGCGCTCGCCGAGCGTCTCCTCGTACTCCGCGCCCTCTTCGTACTTGTAATAGATCTGACTCACCGGCGCGTGGCGCCAGTCGACGATGCGCACGCCGGCCTTCGCGTCGACGAGCGTGGTCTTGCCGATGAGCACGTCGCGCGTGCCGCGGTCCTCCTCGTGCAGGCGCACGTGGCCGAAATACGGCGACGTCGGATCGACCGGCTCGACGACGTTCTCGGCCCGCCGCGCGGCGATGCCGGCGATGCGCTCCATCTGCTGCATGAGCGCGGGCACGTCCTCGAGGCGCGCGACGGCGATCTGGTCGCGCAGCGAGATCATGTCCGCCTCGTAGTCGGCGATGGGCGGCGGCTTCGACGGCCGGTAGGTCGTCAAGAAGTCGCGCACGACGCCGAGGATCTTCTCCTCCTCCTCCACCACAGAGCGATCGTCGTCGCGCGACTTGTCCGCGCCCTTCGGGGGCTTCGGCGCGGAGGGTTTACGGGTCGGGGGCTTCGGAGGCAGGGCGGGCTTCGTCATGGTCGCTTACGCGAGAAAAGCGGACGCAAGCGCATGGCACGGCTGGCTTCGCATGTCGAGCGTCTCTTCTCGCGATCGCGCGTCCGCTCGTGGAACACGGCGTTCGATCGTGTGAACGCCCCACGCCTCGCGCGCGCGGCCTTGGCAGCGTCGCGTGCTTCCGCCACCATGGTCCGACTCGACGACGGAGAGGCGAGGGGGACGTGGGCAAAGTCACTGCGCTGATGATGGATGTCATCACCGAGGCGTCCGGGCACAACATCGTCCCGAACGCCGTGAGCGTGTGCCTGACGCCGGCCGCGCCGAGCCCGCTTCCCATTCCGTATCCCGTCATGGCGAGCTCGGTGGAGGGCATCACCGATCCTCCGATGCGCACCAAGGTGTCGGGTGAGAAGTTCGCGACGACCGGCTCGGTGCTCAAGACGTGTCACGGCAACGAGCCGGGCACGCTGAAAGAGACGTGCAGTCTCAACACGAGCGGCCCGGTCTTCATCATCATGGGCGCGCCGACGGTCATCTCCGAGCTCGGGATGGTCGGCATCACCGGCTCGATGTGCATCTCGAACAAAGCCGTCACCGTCGGCGCTGGCGGCAGCGCGAGTGACGCGGGCGGTGGGGGTGGCGGTGGCGGCGGCGCGGGCGGCGGCGGCGGCGGCGGCGATGGCCCCGGCGGACCGAGCGGCCCCTCGAACGGCGGCGGAGGTGGCGGCGGCTCGAACAGCGGCGCGAGCGCGAGCTCTCCGAGCCCGGGTGGTCGTGAGGCGGGCGCCGACGGACCGCCCGGCAGCGCCTCGGGGCCGGCCGAG
>CAYYKK010000502.1:0-3922 GCA_964467935.1 uncultured Polyangiaceae bacterium | reverse complement strand
GCGGCGCACGGGGCCCGATGCGGGGATGGGGTGGGCTCCGCTCGAGGGCGGCGGGGCATCGACGGCGGGGGGGCTTCGGCGGCTCAAAGGGACTCACCTCGTCGGAGGGCGCGCTCCTCGCGGGCACGTGATCGAGGAAAAGAACGCCAGGATGCAGGCTAGCAACGCGACTTCCGCTCCTCAAGCGTCCCGCTCGTGGGGCGCGCGGGTCAAGCCTTCTCGAAGGGGATCGAGAGCGCGCGCTTCTTCTCGAGCCACGCGGGCACGGCGAGCCCCTTCGCGCGCAGGAAGGCCGGGTTGTAGAGCTTCGACGAGTAGCGCGATCCGACGTCGCAGAGGACCGTCACGATCGTGTGGCCGGGGCCGAGCTCGCTCGCGAGGCGGATCGCCCCCGCGACGTTGATGCCCGACGATCCGCCGAGGCAGAGGCCCTCGTGCTCGACGAGATCGAAGACGATCGGGATGGCCTCGGCGTCGGGGATGGTGAAGGCGTGGTCGACGGACAGGCCGTCGACGACCGGCGTGTTGCGCCCGAGCCCGATCCCTTCGGTGATGGATCCGCCTGGAGACGCGGTGGCTTTGCCCGTCGTGAAGAGCGACGCCATCGCCGCCCCCTCCGGATCGGCGCAGCCGATGACGACGTCGCGCTTCATCTCGCGGAGGAACGTCGAGGTGCCCGCGAGCGTCCCGCCCGTGCCGACCGAGCAGACGAAGCCGTCGACCCGACCGCCCGTCTGCTCCCAGATCTCCGGGCCCGTCGAGACGTAGTGCGCCTTCTTGTTGTCGAGGTTGTTCCACTGATCGGCGAAGAAGACGCCGTGCGGCTCTTCTCTCCGCAGCTCGGCGGCGAGTCGCCGGCCCACGTGCTGGTAGTTGTTCGGGTTCGAGAACGGCAGGGCGGGCACCTCGACGAGCTCGGCGCCGAAGCTCCTCAGCGTGTCCTTCTTCTCCTGGCTCTGCGTGTCCGGCATGACGATGAGCGTGCGGTAGCCTCGCGCGCTCGCGACGAGCGAGAGGCCGATCCCCGTGTTGCCCGCGGTGGCCTCGACGACCAGCCCGCCGCGCTCGATCTCCTTGCGCTCCTCCGCGCCGAGGATCAGCTGGCGCGCCGTGCGGTCCTTCACCGAGCCGCCGGGGTTCGCGAGCTCGGCCTTGCCGAGGATCGTACAGCCCGTCAGCTCGGACGCGCGGCGGAGCAGGATGAGCGGCGTGTTGCCGATCGCCTCGAGGACACTCTGTCGGATGGTCATGATCGAGCGACGACCGTAGCAGCGAGGGGCGCGGGGAAGAAGCCGTCACCCTCCGCGGCGAGGCGCCCGTCCGCTCTAGGGGACCTTCGTCGTGCACTGCCCCGCGACGCAGTCGGGGATCGCCGCTGGGCAGAAGCAGCCTCCGGGACCCTGGGGCTGCTGCTTCGCCTGCGCCTCGGCGTCGTATTGCGGCTTGGACGAGGACGCGATCGCGGCGTTCTGGCAGAAGCAGTTGCCACAGTAACTGCCAATGAACACCGCGACGCAGTCGCTCGGTACTGCGCACGAGGTGTCGAAGTCCGCGAGGTCGATGGTGTGCTTCGCCGGATCGCAGCCACCCGTCGACGTGCTGCTGCCGCTCGACGCGCTCGACGCGCCGGAGTCGCCCGAGGAGCTCGCGGCGTCCGTGGTCGCGCTCTCGTCGAAGACGACCTTGCCGCCGCACGCCGCGGCGCTGGTGGCGGCGAGGGAGATCACGACGAGCGTCCGCGCGCGGCTCACTCGCTCGCCTCGCCTTCGGCGCTCGCCGCGACGAGCGCCGCGGCGAGCGACACGCGTTGGCTCGTGGGCACGCCGTCGTCGTCGTCCTCGTCGGGCTCCTCGCCGCCCTTCGCGAGGATGCCGCTGTCCCGCGCGAGCGCCTCGGCGCCCTCGACCGACGTGCGCTCCACGTGCGCCGAGGCGATGAACTCGTCGGCCGGCATCGGCCGACCAAGGCCGAACCCCTGGGCGAAATCGCATTTGCGCTCGGCGAGGAACTTGCGCTGCTGATCGGTCTCGACGCCCTCGGCGATCACCTTGAGCCCGAAGCGCGACGCGAGCTGCAGGACGAGCTCGACGACGTCCTCGTCGCGACGATGGACGCCGATGCCCGAGACGAACGCGCGATCGAGCTTCACGTGGTGCGCGGTGAGATCCTTGAGGTAGGCGAGCGACGAGTAGCCCATGCCGAAGTCGTCGATCGCCGTCGACACGCCGAGCTCGTGGAGCCTCGCGAGGCGCTGGCTCGACGCCGCCGGGTCGCGCATCGCGGCGCTCTCGGTGAGCTCGAGCACGATGCGGCCCGCGAGGGCGGGACGACCCTTCAGGATCTCCTCGACGGCCGCGTGAAACGCCGCGTCCTCGAGGCTGCGCGCCGACATGTTCACGGCGATCCACCCGCTGAAGCCCCGAAGCTCCCACGCCTCGAGCTGGTCGACGGCGGCGCGCAGGACGTACTCGTCGATGTGGGTGATTTGGCCAGTCTGCTCGGCGAAGTCGACGAAGCTCGCGGGCGAGAGGAGGCCGCGCTTCGGGTGCTGCCAGCGCACGAGCGCCTCGGCCCCCGCGACGGAGCTGCTCTCGAGGTCGACGACGGCCTGGTAGTGCACGCAGAGCTGTCTGTCGCGCAAGGCGCGACCGATCTCGAGCTCGAGCCCTCGACGATGGACGAGCGTGTCGACGAGGGGCTCGGAGTAGATCTGGACCGGCAGATCCTCCTGACGGGCCCGCGAGACGGCGGCGTCCGCGCACTCGAGGAGGGCCTCGAGATCGGAGCCGTGGGCCGGCCACAGCGCGATGCCGACGCACGCCGAGACGTGGGCGGTGGCGCCTCGGATCGCGAACGGCGCCCCGGTGCTCTCGATGATGCGCGATCCGATGTTGCGCGCCTCGGCTTCGTCGAAGGAGGGAAGCACGACGGCGAACTCGTCCGCGCCCATCCGGACGATCTCCGCCCGATCGGGCGACGCGTTGCGGAGACGCTGCGCGAGGAGCTTGAGCAGCTCGTCACCGCCCGTGTGGCCGAAGATCTCGTTGATCGTGCGGAAGCGCATCACGTCCACGAAGAGCAGCGCGCCCGAGCCCGTGGCGAAGCGGTCGGGGCTCGCGGCGAGGCCCTGTCGGTTCTCGAGGCCCGTGAGCGGATCGGTGAACGCGGCCGCGCGCGCCTCGCGGTTCGTCGCCTCGAAGTGGCCGACCAGTCGCCGGAAGACGCCCCCGATCATGAGGGCGGTCGAGAGCAGGAAGAAGGCGACGCCTCGGTCGATCCACGCCGGATACATGGCGCCGATCCCGACCGCCGCGCACAAGATCGCGGGCGACGCGCCGAGCAGACCGTCGACGGCGATGAGCATGATCATCGGGAAGAAGAGCAGGCTCACGTACTCGGCGGCGCCGTTCGCGTAGCGGGCGGGGAACGCGCCGGCGAGGCTCACGTACCAAGTCCAGAAGGGCACGAGGAGCGTCATGTGCGCGCGCACGGCGAGCCGCGGTCGAAAGCGCGCGCCGACGAACGAGCCGACCCCGAGGACGACGTACACGACGACCGCGACGGCGTCGGCCCGCGTCCCCCGGAAGAGGAGCAGCGGCGCCGAGGCGAAGAGGATGCCCGCGGCGAAGTGCCAATAGCGATCGAACAGCCACCGCTCCGCGAGGGGGGTGCTGCGCTCGGCGTCGAATCGAGGCGACGAGCCGCCCAGCATCAGACGAACATCTTCGCGCGGCTCGGGCGCGCCATCAATCGCCATCTGAGTCGTCAAAGGCGCGGTCGATTGGTAGCCTCGGTGACGCCGATGCGAACGATCCGGCTCACGGCGACTCTCCTCGCGATCGTCGTCGCGGCCTGCGCGGGCGCGCCGGCGACCCCCGCGACGCGTCCGCGCCCTCCTGCACCCGCCCCGCCCGCCGCGAAG
>CAYYKK010000501.1:0-3936 GCA_964467935.1 uncultured Polyangiaceae bacterium | reverse complement strand
GCCCGCGCGTCGGCCGACGGGAACACGGGGGGGCTCGAGGTCTGCGGCGCGGACAAGGGCGCGCAGTGCAAGACCGTCGCGCAGGGGGGAGCGATCGAGGCGGGCTCCACGCTGCGGACGGACGCGCGGACGCGCGCGCGCTTCAAGCTCGCCGACGGCACCGTGCTCGCGATGGACCGAGGCTCGGAGGTCGTGCTGCCGAGCGGCGCCTCGCGAGAGGCTCGCGTGGAGAGCGGGATGGTCGTCGTCGACGTCGCGAAGGCGGACAAGGCGGCGCCTGCGAAATTCGTCTTGCCGCAAGGGCAGGTGGAGGTCGTCGGGACGAAGCTCAGCATCACGACCACCGACCGGCGCTCCAGCGTCGAGGTCGCGCGCGGCGAGGTGAAGATCACGAGCGCCGGCGGGCAGACGACGTCGGTGCGCGCCGGCGAAGAGGCGATCTTGCCCCAGAGCGGCGAGTGCGTCGTCGCGCCGAAGCGGACGATGAGCGACATGCTCGAGTGGAGCGATCAGTCGCAGGAGACGCTCGACGCCGCGGCCCTCAGGGGCATCGGCGAGCTCCGCGCCAAGAAGCCGGGCGACACGCAGGAGAAGGATCACGCGGTCCGCCTCGCGAAGCACGCGGTGAAGGTGCGGGTCGTCGACGTCGTGGCGCGGACCGAGGTCGACGAGACGTTCACCAACGACTCGGACGACGAGCTCGAGGGCATCTTCCGCTTCCCGCTGCCGCCGGACGCGCAGATCGAGAAGCTCTCGCTCGAGGTCGACGGCAAGCTCGTCGACGGGGCGTTCGTCGATCGCGACAAGGGCGCTGCGATCTGGCGCGGCGTGATCCACAACGCCGCGCCCACGGCGCCGAAGCCCCGCGAGGAGATCATCTGGGTGCCCGGCCCGTGGCGCGATCCTGCGCTGCTCGAGTGGCAGCGTGGAGGCCGCTTCGAGCTGCACATCTTCCCGATCCCGAAGCACGGGTCACGGCGCGTGGTGCTCTCCTACACGCAGACCGTGCCGGTCGCAGGGGGCGTGCGGCGCTTCTCGTATCCGCTCGCGCACGACGCCGCTGGCACGACGAAGATCGACGACTTCAGCATGGATGTGCAGGTCCTCGGCAACGACAAGGACTTCGGCGTGACGACGCGGGGCTACACGCTGGCGAAGGCGGCGGGCACCGGGGACGCGGAGCGCTTCTCGATGAGCGAGAAGAACTTCGTCCCGGCCGGCGATCTCACGGTCGAGTACGCGTTGCCCGATCGCAACGCGGAGCTCACGGCGTGGGCCTATCAGATGGCGCCCGACGCCGCGGCGACGCAGTCCGCCCCCGTGACGAACGGCGCGCCGCTCGTCGCGAGCTCGACGAAGTCGAAGGCCGAGCGCGAGAAGCAAGCGAAGGACGAGGCGAGGGCGCTCTCGGACGACGCGTCGCCCTACGTCGCGATCGCCGTGCGACCGAAGCTCCCGCGCTGGGGAGAAGGGCACGAGCGGCTGCACGTGATCGTGGTCGATTCGAGCCGTTCGATGGTGGGTGAGCGCTTCGCACGGGCGACACACCTCGCGTCGAGCCTCGTGCGCGAGATGGATCGTCGTGACTCGTTCATGGTGCTCGCGTGCGACACGACCTGTCAGGGGATGGGCGCGGCGCCGGGACGCCCGCTGCCCGAGGTGCGCGAGCCGAGCGCCGACGCGGCCGAGGATGTGGAGCGCTTCCTCGGATCGATCGAGCCGGATGGCGGCTCGAACCTCTTCGCCGCCGTGCAGGCCGCGCGCGCCGTGTCCGCGAAGGGCAAGGATCTGCGGGTCATCTATCTCGGCGACGGCACGCCCACCGTCGGGCCGACGAAGCCCGCGACGGTCGAGGCGGCGATTCGCCAAGCCCTCCCGCCCGGCCAGGGCGAGGTGGTGGCGGTCGCCCTCGGGGCCGACGCCGACACGACGACGCTCGCGGCGATGGCGCGCGGAGGAAACGGCGTGGTGGTCCCCTACGTCCCCGGGCAGAAGGTGTCGGCGGCCTCCGTCGACGTGCTCGCGGCGGCGTACGGCTCGGCGCTCAGCGACGTGTCCGTCGAGCTTCCGCCGGGGCTCACCGAGGTGACGCCGGCGCGCATGGACTCGATCCCGGCGGGCGGCGAGGCGTTCATCTTCGCCCGCATGACGGGGAGCCAAGTCGAGGGGAACGTGAAGGTGCGCGGCCACGTCGGCGGTGACGCCTTCGAGCAGAGCTACCCGGCGAAGATCGTGGCGACGACCGCGGCGGGCAACGCCTTCGTCCCGCGGATGTTCGCCGCTGCGAAGATCGCCGACCTCGAGCGTACGGGGCGCGTCGAGGACAAGGAGCGCATCGTCGCGCTGTCGCAGCGGTTCGCCGTGGCGAGCCGCTTCACCTCGATGATCGTGCTCGAGAGCGAGGCCATGTTCAAGGCGTTCGGGCTCGACAAGTCGAACGCGGCGCCCGAGTTCACGGGTGAGACGCGCGCGACCTCGAACAGCGTCGATCTCCCCGACGACGCCAGCACGGCCGACGAGGAGCAGGAGCGCGACAAGTCGAAGGACGAGAAGAAGTCGAGCGCGAGCCGTGGACGCGGCGCGCTCGACGATCTCGACACCGGCGCGCCGGCCTCCGAGGCCGCGGCGGGACCGGGCCTCGCCGGAGGCAAAGGGGATGGCTTCGGGTCGGGCGGGGTCCACGCGTCGCCGAAGCCGCAGGGCGCGCCGGCGCCGGCGCCGACGACGATGTCGGCTCCGCCGGCGAAGGTCGCCCAAGACGCTGCCCCGAGCGATCCGTTCGGGCCGGGCTGGAACCAGCCGCAGCCGAACCTCCCGCCGCCGCCGCCCCGACGGCCGCCGAACATGATCCCGATGCGCAAGGTGTTCGATCGCAAGGCGACGTTCGCGGTCGGCAACGCGCTCGCGACGGATCTCGCCTCGGCCCTCTCCGACGCCGAGGCCGCGTCGAAGGCGTCCCCGGACAGCCGCGACAAGACCGTGGCGTTCTACAAGCTGCTCATGGCGAGCGGGCGGGTCGGCGAGGCGCAGGAGCTCACGGCGCGCTGGGCGCAGCGTGACGCGCTCGACGTGGACGCGCTCACGGCGCGCGCCGATCTCGCGGCGATGGCGGGTGACCGTGAGCGCGCCGTCCGGATCCTCTCGGGGATCGCCGACGTCCGCCCGGGCGACAAGGCCGTGCAGCTCCGGCTCGCGAACGCCTTCATGCAGATGGGCGCGCGCGACCTCGCCTGTCAGAATCGGATCGCCATCGCGGACATGGACGCGAGCGACGTGAACAACGTGGCGGGTGCGGTGCGGTGCTCGCTCGACCTCGGCTTCTCGGGGCTCTCCTCGGCGATCCGCGACGGTGTCGACACGAGCCTCCGTGATCGGGTCGACGCCGCGGTGAAGACGGTGAGGTTCGACCCGCCGCTCGTCTCGGGAGACGTGCGCGTCACGGCGACCTGGTCGGCCCCGGTCGACCTCGACCTCGCGCTCATCGACCGCAACGGCAAGCGGATTTCGTGGCTCGGCTCGCCGCTCAAGAACGTGAGCGTGTCGGCGTCGGACGCGACCTCGAGTCGCACAGAGACGCTCGGTGTCTCGGGGCTCAACGCGGGGAGCTTCGTCGTGGAGGTCGTGCGCGCCGCGCCGTCGAGCCAACCCGTCACCGGCGAGCTGAGCTTCGTCCTGCCGGGAGGCGAGACGCGCAAGGTGCCCTTCACGTTGAGCGGCAACCGCGTCGAGGTCGGCTCGATGCGCGTGTTCTTCACCGCGCGCTTGGTCCCGCTCGACGGCGGCGGCTGGAACGGTGGGGGCGGTTGGCGAGGGGGACCCGTCTTCTGACGGGGCCGCTTCGCGCCGAGCCCGCGGCGAAATGACCAGAGGGAGGAGCGCCGGGCTCCTCCCTCTTTCGTTCGGCTCTTTCCTTCCGACAAGCGCCCAAGTATTCCG
>CAYYKK010000500.1:0-3939 GCA_964467935.1 uncultured Polyangiaceae bacterium | reverse complement strand
AGGAGCACCTCCCGCGACAGGCGGAGCGTGGGGCAGGGGATGCAGCGCACCTGCGCCGCCGGGAAACCGGCGAACGAGGCGGCCTTCGCGACCGAGTGGTGCGTCTGATCCGACACGTAGATCACCCCTCGGAGGAAGTCGGGCGGGAGACGCTCGCGCCGCGCGGTGACGATCGCGATGAGGTTCGCCATCGAGCCTCCCGTCGTGAGCACGCCGCCACGCGTCGCCTCGGGCAGCCCCGCGATCTCGCCGAGCCACGACACCGCGTTCGCCTCGAGCTCGACGAGCCCAGGCGCCGCGACCCACACGCCGACGTAGCGGTTCACCGCCGAGGTCACGAGATCCGCGACCGCCGCGTGCGGCAACCCGCCGCCAGGGATGTACGCGAGGTAGCCGCCGGACGCGGTGTTGAGCCCGAGCTTCAGCGCGCGCCCGAATAAGGTGCGCATGAGCTTCGGGAAGGGCGTCGGGCGCTCCGGGATCGTCTCGCGGAGCGAGCGGGCGACCTTCTTCGCGCCGGCGCTCCGGTGCATCGGCTGTTCGGGGAGCGAGGCGATGTGGGCGACGATCCGCTGCGCGGCGAGCGCGATCATGGCCTCGAGCTCACGCCCGCCGATCTCGAGCTCGCGCGAGGCGCCGCTCGGACCTCGACCGCCGGCGCGATCCTCCGGTTTGCTCCGCGACACGGCGCGGACGCTAGCACGAGACCCGCGGGCGCGACGCGGGGAGACCCTTGCGGCGGGGCCGTGTTCTGTCACTGTGCGGGCGTGGCCGAGGTGAGCTGGGACGAGGTTCGGGGGGACGACGCGCGCGCCTTCGCCGGGCGCGCTCGCGCCGCGCGCTTCTTCTCGGCGCTCCTCGTCGCGCTGTCGGCCGGCGCGCTCGCGGGGTGCGGCAGCGCTCCGCTCGCCGAGACGCCCGCCAAGCTCCCCGAGGCACGGGCGCTCGGCCCCGACGCCGAAACGTACACGCTCGACGGCACCGAGGTGTCCCTCGAGGCCGACGTCCACGCGATGACCGATCACACGATCCGCTTCGGCGCGATCGCGGGGACGTTCGGGGTGACGCCGAGCGATCCGCTCTCGTCGAACGTCGACGTCACCGTGCAGACGGGCTCGGCGTCGGCGACGCTCGGCGTCGTCGCCGACGTGGCGAAGTCCGGCGACTTCCTCGACGTCGGCGCCTACCCGACGGCGCGCTTCGTCTCGCGCGCGTTCGAGAAGGCGAAGGGCGCCCCGGGGAAGATCGATCTCGTGGGCGAGCTCGAGCTCCACGGGACGAAGCGACCCGTGCGCGTGCCGGCGTCGCTCGCGGTCGACGCCTGCACCATCCGCTTCTCGACGGAGTTCGCCATCAACCGTCGCCAGTACCACGTCGAGAGCCAGGGCTCGCTCGACGGCGTCGTGAGCGACGGCGTCACCGTGCGCATCCACGCCGAGGTGCCGCGCCGAGATCGCCCCGCCTCCTGCGGCCCCGATCGGCGCGCGAAGGGGGAGGCCCCGCGACGCGCCTCTCCGGAGGCACCGACCTCCGCGGGATGAGACGAGCTCAGCCCGCTTGGCCGAAGTCGGGCGGGACGCGGCCCACCTTCCGATAGAGCGCGGACGCGACGAGGCGCGACGCGTAGCCCTTGGGCCAGTACACGTCCGGGTGCTCCGCGGTGGGCACCGACCAGACGGTGTCGGGGCACTCGGCGCCCGCGCTCATCCACAACAACAAAGCGTCGAGCTCGCTCGCGACGCGCGCCATGCCGTCGGGTCGACGCGCGGGATCCTTGCGGAGGCACGCGAGGACCAGCCGCTCGACCGGCGCAGGGACGGTCGGAGCGACGTGGCGCACGGGGATCGGCGGATCGAGCAGCTGCTTGGCGAGGAGCAGCTCGATCTGCTTGTCCTCGAACGGGAGGATGCCGGTCAGGGCGCGGTAGATGACCGCGCCGAGCCCGTAGATGTCGGTCCGACCGTCGGACGCGTCGGCGACGCACTGCTCGGGCGCCATGAACTCGACCGTGCCGAGCGTGGTGCCCGTGGAGGTTCGCTTCTCGCTCCGCACCTTCGCGAGACCGAAGTCGACGATCTTCACGCGGTGATGCTGGCCCGGCTCTCCCACGAGGAAGATGTTGTCGGGCTTCACGTCGCGATGAAAAATCCCTTCGCGATGGGCGGCCGCGAGCGCCATCGCCACCTCGCGCGCGACGGCGAGCACGACGGGCACGGCGAGCGGTCCTTCGCGGCGGCACCGCGCGCCGAGCGTCTCGCCGTAGAGGTACTCCATGACGATGACCGGCGTGCCGTCGGCGAGCTCGCCCGCGAAGTAGGTGTCCACCACGTTCGGGTGATCGATGATCTTCGCGACCTCCGCCTCGCGGAGGAAGCGCGCCGCCGTCGCCGCGCGCTGCGCCTTCGGCACGTCGGGGATCTTCACCGCCACGGGCCGGTGCGTCCGCTGATCCTCGGCGAGGTAGACCCTGCCGCTGCCGCCCTCGTCGAGCACGCCGCGGATCTCGTAGCGCTCGGCGATGACGAGCCCCGCGCGCTCGGTCGGCCGCGACGAGATGAACGGCAAGAGCGCCGTCACGAGCGGTCCACCGTGGCGCTCGCACTCGGTCTCCCCGTCCGAGAACGCGCGATGGCAGCGGGCGCAGAACATGGGTGGCGGGAGCATAGTCGATCCTCCGCGGGGCGCGTGTCGATCGTCCGCTCGCGCGGCGCGCGCGGAGAAATGCCCGCGCCGCGCCGGGCGTTGCTCGTGCATGTCCCATCCGCCCCCCAGCTTTTCGACCCCCCGGGAGCCTTGCGCTAGGCTCTCCGGCGTGTCGAAGGCCAAAGAGCCCAAGCCCAGCCGATGGAAGCGACGGCTCCTCGGCGCAGGCATCGTCGTCACCGCGGTGACGGCGGGGACCTGGATCGCGATCCACGAGGTGCCGTGGTTCGGACCGTTCCTCGCGGAGACCGCGCGCAGCGTCGTCGGGCCGGGCCCCATCGCGTGGCTCGAGGACGTGGTCTACGGCGCCGAGGACAAGGTCAACCTCGCCCTCAAGTCGGACGAGAAGCCGCAGACGTTCTGGACGGCGCCGACGTCGAGCGCGGAGGCGCCACCCCCCGCGCCGGGCGACGAGCCGCCGCCCGCGTTCGCCGCTCCCTTCGACGGGGTGAAGGCGGACGGCGACGGCACGTGGATCCCGATGCAGGCACCGGGCACCGGCGAGCGCGTGGCGCTCTACAAGTCGCTCGTCCACCCGGATCCGAAGCGGCCATTCGCGGCGGTGGCCGTCGTCGCGATCGCGTTGAAGGAGCTCGAGCTCGAGCTGGTCGCCGGCACCGACGAGCCGAAGTCGCGCGAGGTCCCGCGCGCCGAACGCCCCGGCGTCATCCCGGAGGCCGATCGCGCCTCGGCGGTCGCCGTCTTCAACGGTGGATTCCGCGCCATGCACGGCAACTACGGGATGAAGCTCGGCGACAAGACCTTCATCCCGCCGCGCGACATCGCCTGCACGCTCGCCATGTACCCGGACGACCGGCTCGAGATCCGCACCTGGAGCGGCATCAAGGCGAGCGAGCCGACGATGCTCGCCTACCGTCAGACGCCGCCCTGCCTGGTCGAGCAGGGCGAGGCCAACCCCGCGTTGCTACAGGAGTTCAATCGCAACTGGGGTGCAACGGTAGGTGGCGACACGATCATCCGAAGGAGCGCGCTCGGCCTGTCGAAGGACAAGAAGTTCCTCTACTACGCGCTCGGCGACGCGGTGACCGCGCAGTCGATCGGTCGCGCCATGAGCGCCGTCGGCGCCTTCGACGCGGCCCAGCTCGACGTGAACTACTCCTACCCGAGGTTCATGCTGATCGAGCACGGCAAGGACGGCGCGACCGAGCTCGTGCAGCCGCTCGTGCCGGACATCAAGTTCAGCCCGGCCGACTACCTCGGGCGCTCCGCGGAGCG
>CAYYKK010000499.1:0-3973 GCA_964467935.1 uncultured Polyangiaceae bacterium | reverse complement strand
CGGACGGGTACCCCGGCCTGCCGGGCTGGGGAGCGAAGTCCGCCGCCGCGGTGCTGTCGGCCCACGGCCCCATCGAGCAGATCCCGGACGATCCGAGCGCGTGGAAGGCGAAGGTGCGGGGCGCGGACAAGCTCGCGCGAACGCTCGCCGAGCGACGCGACGAAGCGATGCTCTTCAAGAAGCTCGCGACGCTCCGCACCGACGCACCGGTGAACGAGCGCTTCGAAGATCTCGAGTGGAAGGGCGCGCGACCGGAGCTCGTGACCCTGACGCGCGAGCTCGGGTTCGAGGACGTCTGCGAGCGGGTTCCGCGCTGGCGCTGATCGATCCGCCGCTCCGCCGCGAAGAGCAGCGGCGCGAGGTGGACGCCTCGGCGCCCGGCGTCGGCGATCAGTCCTTCGAGAAGTAGTCGCCGCCCTGGTAGGCGCCCGTGCGCTCCTTCTCGAGCTGCATGAGGACGTCGTTGAGCAGCGTCGACGCGCCGAAGCGGAACAGATCGGGCGTGAGCCAGTCGTCGCCGAGGGTCTCTTTGACCATGACGAGGTAGTGGAGCGCCTGCTTCGCGGTGCGGATCCCGCCCGCGGGCTTCATGCCGATCTTCTTGCCGGTGGCGTAGTAGAAGTCGCGGATCGCCTCGAGCATCACGAGGGTGACGGGGGGGGTCGCGGCGGGGACGATCTTCCCCGTCGACGTCTTGATGAAATCGGCGCCGGCGAGCATCGCGATCTGGCTCGCCTTGCGGACGGTGTCGTACGTGCCGAGCTCGCCGGTCTCGAGGATGACCTTGAGATGCGCGGGCCCGCACGCCTCCTTCGTCGCGACGATCTCGTCGAAGACCTTGCCGTGCTCGCCCGAGAGCATCGCGCCACGGTCGATGACCATGTCGATCTCGTCCGCGCCGAAGCCGACGGCGCGCCGCACGTCGTCGAGCTTGACCTCGAGGGGCGAGAGCCCGCTCGGAAAGGCCGTCGCCACGCTCGCGACGTGCACCGTCGAGCCGGCGAGCTCCTTCTTCGCGACCGCGACGAAGTTCGGGTACACGCAGACCGCGGCGCACGAGGGGATCGACGGATCGGGCGACGGCGAGCGGGCCTTGCGGCACATCTGCGTGACCTTGCCGACCGAGTCCTTCCCTTCGAGGGTCGTCAGATCCATCATCGACACGGCGAGCTTCAGACCGGCGACCTTCGCCGCCTTCTTGATGCTGCGCTTGCCGAGCGCGGCGGCGCGCTCCTCGACGTAGACCTTGTCGACCGTCGGGCACGAGAAGTCGGGGTAGTGCCCCGTGTGCCTCGAATGCCCGTTCTTTCCCGCGCGCGCGGCCGCTTCCGTCACGATGACCTCCTCGACCGCGTGACCGTATCAGAAGCTCGCGCCGAAAGGATCGGCGAGACTCCGGCGCGCGGTTGCCGCGGGCGAGGTCGCGCACTAGAGGTGCTCGATGAGACGGAGAGCCGTCGTCGGCGTGGCGATCGGGCTCGCCCTCGTGGGTGCAACCTTCATGAAGTTCTACACGGCGCAGAACCTGCTCGCGGTCGGCACGACCCCCCCCGACCTCTCGGCGATCGATCAGAACGGCAAGACGCACCGCCTCTCGGAGGAGCGGGGTCGCCCGGTCGTCGTCTATTTCTACCCGAAGGACGACACGCCAGGCTGCACCAAGCAGGCCTGCACGTTCCGCGACACGTGGAGCGAGTTCGAGAAGGCGGGCGTGCAGGTGCTCGGCGTCTCGGGCGACAACCTGAAGTCGAAGCAGCGCTTCTCGGAGAAGTACCACCTGCCCTTCCCCGTCCTCGCCGATCCCGAGAACGCGTGGGCGAAGGCGTTCGGCGTGCGCATCGTGCTCGGGATCACGTCGCGCGTGACGTTCCTCCTCGACAAGGCGGGCAACGTCGCGAAGGTCTACCCCGACGTGGATCCCGCGCTCAACGTGGCCGAGGTGCTCGGCGACGCAAAGGCCCTCGAGAGCCCGCGATGACCCCGTCGATGCGGTGGGCGACCCAGGACGTCACCGCGAACGGGATCCGCCTCGCGCTCCATCGCGCCGTCGTGACCGAGCCGCGCGCCTCGTTCGAGGGGCGGCGCACGCTCCTCTTGCTCCACGGATTCCTCGACGCAGGCCGCACGTTCGACCTCGTCGCCGCGCCACTCGCGAAGGCGGGCTACGAGGTCGTCGCCCCCGATCTCCGCGGGTTCGGCGACAGCGGGCGCATCCCCGACGGGGGCTATTACCACTTCGCCGACTACGTGGCGGACGTGGACGCGCTCGTCGAACAGCTCGCGCCCTCGTGGCTGGGCGTCATCGGCCACAGCATGGGCGGGGGCGTCGCCTCGCTGTGGACCGGCACGCGCCCCGATCGCGTGCAGCGCCTCGCGATCCTCGAGGGGCTCGGCCCGGCGGCCGAGGCGACCGATCTCGCCGTGCTCCGGATGCGGGCGTGGCTCCGCGACCTCGGCAAGATCGAGCGCACGCCGCGCGCGCTCGGGTCGATGGAGCAAGTGGTCGACCGACTCGCCGCCACCCATCCGCGCATCGATCGCGCCCTGCTCGCAACGCGCGCGGAGATCCTCGTGCGCCGCCGCGACGGTGAGCGGCTCGAGTGGGCGGTCGATCCGCTGCACCGGACGACCTCGCCGACGCCGTTCAACGCGGACGTGTTCGGCACGTTCCTCCGCCACGTCGCGTGCCCGACCTTGTTCGTGGATGGCGGCCCGTCGGGGTGGCATCCGCCCGACGAGGAGGCGCGCCTCGCGCACCTCGCGAAGCTCGAGCGCGTGGCGCTGCCCGACGCGGGGCACATGATGCATTGGACGGCGCCGGGGCCGCTCGCCGAAGCGCTGCTCCGCTTCCTCGAAGCGCTGTGAAGCCGTCGGCGTCGTGGATCGGCCTCGCCGTGATCGCGCTCGCCGCGTGCGGCGGGTCCGCACCGATCGAGAGAGCGGCCGAGACGCGCGCGCCGACCGAGTCGCCGCCGTTCGCGCTCACGATGCTCGACGTCGGGACGGGGCTCTCGATCCTCGTGCGGGGTGAAGACTTCACGCTCCTCTACGACGCCGGCTCGAACGACGATCGGAGGACGGGACAAGGCGACCGCGCGGTGGCTTATCTCGAGGCGCTGCTCGGCCCCTCCGGACCGCGGAGCTGCGCCGCGCGCGAAGGCGCGAACGACGAGCCGGAGAGGACCATCGATCACGTGATGCTGTCGCATCCGCATCGCGATCACGTCTCGTTCTTGCCCGACGTCCTCGGCTGCTTCGCCGTGAAGAACGCCTGGGACAGCGGCAGGGACAGCGACACCGACGCGTACGCGGCGTTCCTCGACGCCGCGCGGCGAGAGCCGGGCCTCGTCCTGCACAGCGGGCGCGGGAGCGGCTCGACGGCGCCCGTCCGCGAGGGCGATCGCATCGCGCTCGGCCGCGCCGCGACGGCCACGATCCTCTCGATCCGCCCCGACGCGAAGGACGTGAACGATGCGTCGATCGTCGTTCGACTGGATCTCGGGCGGAGGAGCGTGCTCCTGACCGGGGACGCCACGGGTGGGGAGCGCCGAGATCCACCGGCGCCCCCGCAGCGCGGGAGCGTCGAGGCGGATCTCCTCGCGCGCCATCGCGGCGAGCTGCGCGTCGACGTCCTGCAGGTGGGCCATCACGGGTCGAAGACCTCGAGCCGCGCGGCCTTCCTCGACGCGGTGTCGCCTACCATCGCGCTCGTGAGCTCGGGGCCGATGCCTTACGGCCACGTCGTGCTGCCCGACGAGGAGATCGTCCGCGCGCTCGCGTCGCGCGGCGCGCGGGTCCTCCGCACCGACGTCGACGACGAGGCGTGCCGCTCCGCCCCCGAGAAGGTCGGCCCCGACGCCGACGGCGCGCCGGGCGGCTGCAGCGCGATCACGCTCGACTTCGATCGCGCCTCACACCTCTCGGTGCGCGACGGGCCCAGGTCCGACTGACGCGCGACGCTCGCCCCGGTGGC
>CAYYKK010000498.1:0-4026 GCA_964467935.1 uncultured Polyangiaceae bacterium | reverse complement strand
CGAGGCGATCGAATGGGGCGACATGACGCGCATGCCGCCGCGTCTCGATGCCCTCGAGATGATCGGCCTCTATGCCCAGTATCTCGGCTTCGACCCGGAGCCGCTGGTGCGGCACTACATGAAGTTCCTGCCAAAGCCCGCAGTCGCTACGGGCAGCCATCCGGCCAATCCGGCGCCGCTCTCCAGCGCCAAGATTCTGCGCTTCGGCAAGCTGCCGAAGCTGCCGGCGTTCAATTTCAATCTCGCGGGAATTCCAGGCGGCACCGGCGGGGTGATCGCCGGGCTGGCCGGCGCGGTGTTCCTGTTCGCCGGCGCCAGCTGGCTGCTGATGCCATCCACTCCCGACACGAAGCCGGCGATCGTTGCCGATGCCGGCCCGGTGGCCGATCCCATGCCCACCGCCTCGACCGATGGCAATGTGGCGGATGTCGCCATCACCGACGAGCCAATGACCGACGATCAGGCGCCGGCAGTTGCCGCCGCACCAGCCGATGGCACGGCGACGGCTCCCGCCGATGACGCGCAGGTCGTCGATGCCCAGCCCGTCGCCCCGCTTCCCGACCTCAGCGAGGCAGCGGCCGATGCCAGCGCGGCGGCCGACGACACCGCCGGCACCAATCTCGACGGCCTCACCCAACTCATCAACGAGAAGGTGAAACCGGCCAAGGTCGACCCGACCAAGCCTGTCGCCACCGCCAAGGCGGCGAAGCCCGCCCAAGCGCTGCCCGCCGCCACCATCGCCAGCGCCGAAGACATGACGCTGACCCCCGGTGGCCGTGAGTTCGGCAGCAAGACCGGCGGCACCCGCCTCATCCTCAAGGCCAAGGCGCCGGTGTGGGTGCGGATCGAAGACAAGTCCGGCAAGGTGGTGATGACCCAGATGCTGCAGAAGGGCGACACCTACCGGGTGCCCGACCGCGACGGCCTCGTGGTGATCGCCCGCGACGGCAGCCTGCTTTCCTATGTGATCGACGGCAAGGAAAAGGGCGTGCTCGGCACACCGGGCGAAATCCTGACCGGAAAATCCATCGATCTCAAGGATTTGAACGGCAAAAGCTGAGAGACTGATTCAGGCGCTTCGGAGCTCGATTCAAGCGCTTCAGAGGCTGATTCAAACAGTTCACAGACCGATTCAAGCCCTTCACATTTTGAGTCAGGCCCGGCCGAGCGCCGGGCCGTTTCGTTTGGTCCATGCGCTTGCCGCATGCCCGATTGAGATCAGCGCCGAGCAATAGACTTGCAATATCATATACAGTGTATATTGTATGTGCATGACATGTTCCGAACCCAAACGCGAGGCCGGTCTCCGCATTGTCGAGACCGCCCGCTTGCTCCGCCTGCTCGTCGAGCAGCGCCTCAGGCCGTACGGCATGACCCGGGCGCAATATTCCACACTCGCACGCCTCGACCGCCAGCCGGGTCTCACCCAGAGCGAGATGGCCGAGATGCTGGAAGTGCAGCCGATCGCCATGGTGCGGATGATCGACCAGCTGTCCGACGAGGGCCTGATCGAACGCCGCGCCGATGCCAACGACCGGCGCGTCAACCGGCTGTTTCTCACCACGGCGGGGAAGGCGAAGCTCACCGGCCTTGCCTCGTTCAAGACGGAACTGGGCAACGAGGTGTTCGGCGACATCGCCGATGCCGATCTTTCGCAGCTGATCGATACGCTCGACCGCGTCCACCAGAACATCAAATCCATTCAGGCGGGCGATGCCGCATTGGCGCGCCCCCGGAAGGCAGTACGGTCATGAACGACAGACCCGAAGCTCCCGCAGCCGCGGCTCAGGCCGCGCCCCCAACCCCTGCTCCTGCTCCCGCCCCGGTGGCGGCTGCGCCCGCTGCGGCTCCTCCTCCCGCTGCAACCATCACCACGGCAACGGTGACCGCGAAGCCGCGCCGCCGGCTGCTGCGCTTCGCACTGCTGGTGCTTTTGCCGCTGGTGGCAATTGGCGCCGGCGCCGAAATCTATCTGCATGGCGGGCGCTACATCACCACCGACAATGCCTATGTGAATGCCCAGAAGGTTCTGGTGACCCCGGAAGTCTCCGGCACGGTTTCGGCCGTAACGGTGACCGAAGGCCAGCACCTCAAGCAGGGCGACACGCTGTTCACGATCGACCGCAAGCCGTTTGAGCTGGCGCTCGCCCAGGCGCAGGCGGCCCTTGCCGCCGCCCAATCCAATTACAATGGCCTTAAGGTCAAATGGACAGGGCTCGCGCCGCAGATCGATCTTGCGCAACAGACCATTGCGCTGAAGCAGGCCGAGCTTGACCGCAAGACGAAGCTCGCCGCCAACAAGGTGGTGGCGCAGACCGATGTCGATCAGGCGCGGGCCGATCTGCAGTCCGCCAAGACGGCGCTCGAAGTCCTGGAACAGAGCCGCCGCGACATGGCGAGCCAGCTCGGCGGCAGCCCCGACACGCCGCTCGAAGCCTATCCGCCCTATGCGCAGGCCAAGGTGGCGGTTGATCAGGCGCAGTGGAATCTCGACCAGACGGTTCTGAAATCGCCCATCGACGGCGTCGCCACGCAGGTCTCCAACATCCAGCTCGGCCGCTATCTGCCGGCCGGCACGGCGGTGTTCGCGATCGTCAGCGACAAGGACATCTGGCTCGACGCCAATCCGAAGGAAACCGACATCACCTATCTCGTTCCCGGACAGGCGGTGGATGTGACGGTCGATACCTATTCGGGACAGACCTTCACCGGGCACGTCGCCTCTATCAGCCCCGGCACCGGCGCGCAGTTTTCGATCATTCCGCCGCAGAACGCCGCCGGCAACTGGGTGAAGGTGGTGCAGCGCGTGCCGGTGCGGATCGAGTTCGATCCGGGCCAGAACACCGCCAAGCTGCGGGCCGGGATGAGCGCCAGTGTGGCGATCGACACGCACCGCACCCGCTCGCTCGCCGGCCTGCTCGGCATGGTGGCCAACGCCCAAACGCCTGAGCAATGAACGTCACCGCCGGCCATAAGGAGCCGCACCGCGGCCTCATTACCGTTTGCGTGATGCTCGCAACCATCATGCAGGCGCTGGATACGACGATCGCCAACGTGGCCCTGCCCTACATGCAGGGCTCGCTGTCGGTGACCATCGACCAAGTGAGCTGGGTGCTGACCTCCTACATCGTCGCTGCCGCCATCATGACGGCGCCGGCCGGCTGGCTCGCCATGCGCTTCGGGCGGAAGCCGATCTTCATCATCTCGGCGATCGGCTTCACCACCGCATCGGTTCTGTGCGGCGCGGCGCAGGGCATCACCGACATGGTCGCCTATCGCGGCCTGCAGGGCGTGTTCGGCGCGGCGCTGGTGCCCTTATCGCAGGCGGTGATGATGGACATCTATCCGCCCGAGAAACGCGGCCAAGCCATGGCCATCTGGGGCATGGGCGTGATGCTCGGCCCGATCATGGGCCCGACGCTCGGCGGCTGGCTCACCGAATACTACACCTGGCGCTGGGTGTTTCTGATCAACCTGCCGTTCGGCATCGCCACCGTGCTGGGCCTCCTGGCCTTCATGCCGGACAGTCCGCCGCGCAAGATGTCCTTCGACTGGTTCGGCTTCGCGACGCTGTCGATCGCCATCGGCACGTTCCAATTGCTGCTCGACCGGGGCGAGACGCTGTCGTGGTTCGAGAGCCCGGAAATCATCACCGAGGCGATTGTCGCCGGCGGCGCCATCTATCTGTTCCTCGCCCACACCTTCACGGCGCAAAAACCGTTCATTCCCATCGCCATCTTCAAGGACTGGAATTTCACGCTGGGTGTCGGCTTCATGTTCATCGTCGGCGTGCTGATCCTGGCGACGGTGGCGCTGATCACGCCGTTCCTGCAGAACACCAGGGGCCTGCCGGTGCTCGATGCCGGCATCCTGCTCGGCACCCGCGGTGTGGGCACCATGGTGTCGATGATGATCGTCGGCCGCATGCTGCGCTTCATCGATGCCCGCATCCTGATCGGCGTCGGCATCGCCTTCTGCGCCTGGTCGCTCTGGGTGATCTCCGGCATCCCGCCGGACATATCCAAT
>CAYYKK010000497.1:0-4061 GCA_964467935.1 uncultured Polyangiaceae bacterium | reverse complement strand
AGATGCCGCCGGTGTCTCGACCGATCGTCGTCGGCGTCCCGGCCATGTGGAAGTTGCCCGCCTCGGTGCCGTCGGCGCGGAGCGCGGTGAGGCTGATGCCGCCTGCGACGGGGCCGCTGTGCTCGACCGTCGACACGGCCGGTGCTCCTGCGACGGCCGCCGCGCCCGCGTCCGCGGGCGGAGACGCGGCGGGGGATCCGGCTGGCGATCCGGGGGGCGAGGCCGACGCGGCGGGCTTCGTGAGCTTGAACCCGCACGACGCGCAGAACTTGTTGGTCGGCGGGTTGGGGTGGCTGCACTGCGGGCAGAGCATGGGCGGCGCCTCGCCGCCGAGCCCGCCGTGCGCGGGATCGCCGGAGCCGAGGTTCGTGCCTTCGTCGGCGAACCTGGGCTGCGCGGCCGCAGCCGCGGCCGGCGGCGCTTGCGCCGGGCTCTGCTCGACGGGCGGGACGCCGTGCGGAGGCGTGCCCGGCGCTGCCGCGAACTTCTTGGGGGCCGCATCACGAGGGAGCTCGGCGCCACAGCCGAGACAGAACTTGTAGTGGTCCTGATTTTCCTTCGTGCACTTCGGGCAGATGATCACCGCGCTCTCCTTGTGCGACCCGACTGACTGACACCATCCTCGACGCGGCAGAGATTCGCCGGACCATCCCCAACCCCCCAGCAAGCGTGTTCGAGCTCGACGGAGCGAACGAAAGCGGGGGCCAGTGGCGGCAGGCGGAGGATAGGCGGCCCGCGGCGGCGTGTCGACTCTTGTGAGCTTCGCCGACCCAGGAAGCCCTCCGGGCTCCGCGGCCCCACCCCTCGGCGCGACGGGCTCCGCGGGCGATCGGCCCGAGAACGGCTCATTTGACGAGCAACGCGAGGGCCTCGCGGACCAGATCGCCGAGCGGCGCGCTCTCGAGGTCGCGCGAGGCGGCCAGCGAGCCGACCACCCGCTCCGCTTCGGCCGGGCGGTAGCCGAGGCGCGTGAGCGCCGAGGTGAGCAGCTCCGCTTGGGTGCCGCTCGCGGCCGAGGAGGCGAGCGGGAGCGCGCCTGGCCCCTTTCCCGCGGTGGGGGCGACGAGGAGCTTGCCCTTCAGCTCGAGGATCAGTCGCTCGGCGGTCTTCTTGCCCACCCCCGGGATCGCGACCAGCTTCGACGCTTCGCCCCGCGCGACGGCCTGCGCGAGGTCACCGATCGCGATGGCCGACAAGACGGCGAGCCCGAGCTTCGGTCCCACGTTCGAGATCGAGATGAGCGTGCGGAAGACGTCTCGCTCCTCGGCGCTCGCGAACGCGAAGAGCTGGAAAGCGTCCTCGCGCACGTGCGTGTGGACGTGGAGGGTGACCGCGCCCGCGCCGTCGGCGGCGGTGCGCCCGCGCGTCCCGAGCGGGGCGTAGACCTCGTAACCGACGCCGGCGACGTCCACGCAGAGCGACCCACCCTCGCCCTCGTCGACGATGCGGCCGGTGAGCCTGCCGATCAATTGTTGCTGGCTCCCTGCTTGATCCAGTCGCGGACGATGTTGCGCGTGTCGAGCGGCAGGGGCATCGAGCCTTGCGGCATGACGGTGCCGCAGTTGTTGAAGGCGCACGTGGCGGAGCTGCACGCGATGGCGCCGTCCATCTTCATCATGAGGAAGCTCGCCTCGGGCTTGCCCGGCTCGACGATGTTGAGGTTCGTCGCGGTGGGGGAGGCCTTGCCGACGATGAGCCCGAGGATCTTGTTCACGTCGCTCGGGGTCGTCTTGGGGTTCACCTCGCCGAGGTACACCTGGTAGCCGAGCCCCGTCGTCGGGCTGGAGGGGTTGCCGTGGCAAGAGGCCGAGAGGCTGCAGGAGAGCTCGAAGATCGGCAGCACGTCGTTCTTGAACGAGCGCGTGGGGCCGGCCTTCACGCAGCTGGCGTCGAAGCAGCCGTCTTTGCCGAGCTGTCCGCACGTGCCGCCGCCGCCGGTGCCGCCGGTGCCGGTGCTGTCGCCGCAACCCCCCGAGACGAGCCCCACGAGCGCCGCGACGCCGATGCCGAACCACGCCAACCGATACCCGACCGTCATGGCGGGCACTCTACCAGAACACGCACCGCGAAAAGAGCGCTCCCTGCGACCGGGGCGTGCTCCTGCGAGCCGTCGGTCGCAGGCTTCTTGGCCTCCCCTCGAGGGCCCCACTAGCATCGAGACAGGCATGGAGACTCTCTCTCGCGACGGAGCATCGACCATCGTCCGCGTCGCCGATCGCGCCGCGGCGTCGCCGCCGAGATCCGCGCTCGGCGCGCTGGGCCGCGGCCTCGTGTCGGCGTCGATCTGCGCGCTCGCGCTCGGGGTCGCGGGCTGCGGGGCCGGCGTCGACGAGCTGCGCAAAGAGGTCGCCGCGATGCACACGGAGCTCACCGGCGTGCGCGCCGACAACGCCGCCCTCTCCGAGCGGGTCGACGCGCTCGAGATCGCGCACGGCGGGCTGAAGGGCTACAAGGACTCTTCGTCCTCGGGAGGCGCCGGCTCGGATCGACCCGAGGACTTGCAGGTCGTGAAGCTGGGCCCCTCTCCGGGCGGTGACGACTCGGGTCGCACCGTGCTGCGCTCCGGCGCGGGCGGCGTCGTCCAAGAGGACGCGAAGCCCGACGAGCAAGGCTCGAGCGCCGCGGGCGACTTCGCCAAGGCGAAGGAGCTCCTCGACAAGAAGAGCTACGGCGATGCGCTGAGCGCGTTCTCGGCGTTCCTCGTCCGCTTCCCCGACAGCCCGCGCGTCGCGGACGCGACCTACTATCGAGGCGTCTGCTACGCGGCGAAGAACGATCCCCGCCACGCCGCCGAGCAGTTCGAGGCGGTGCTCGCGAGCTCGCCGAAGAGCGACAAGGCCGCCGAGGCGCTCGAGGCGCTCGCCAAGGCCTACGACAAGCTCGGTGACAAGGCCTCCGCCGATCGCGCGAAGAAGCGCCTCAAGGCCGAGTATCCGAAGAGCTCGGGCGCCAAGAAGACCGATTGATCCGTTCCACCCGTTTCCACGAGACACGCATGAAACGAAACCCTCGCCTCGTTCGGTCGACTCTCCTCGGAACCCGCGCGGTCGGTGCGCTCGTCGTGCCGGTCATCGCGCTCGCGGCCGCCCCGGCCTGGGCGCAGCAGCAGGGCGGCACGAGCCCTGCGGCGCCGCCGGGGCCGACGATGGTGCCCGGACCGTCGACCACGTCGTCGACGACGACGTTCGTTCCCTTCGGTCTTCCGGCGCCCGGAACGAACCTCGAGAGCCACCTGCCTTCGAGCTCGAAGGCCTCCACCGACACGTCGCGCTCGACGGACACGTTCGACCTCAACAAGAGCGAAGGCAGCACGGGCGTCGTGGGCAACGAGAACGGCCAGGCCGTCATGGAAGGCTACGGCGTCCCCGAGTCGCACACGGTTCGGCGCGGCGACACGCTCTGGGGCCTCTCGGGGCAGTATTTCAAGACGCCGTACAACTGGCCGCGGCTCTGGGCGGAGAACCCGCAGATCCAGAACCCGCACTGGATCTACCCCGGCGATCGCGTGCGCCTCCGCGCGCCCGACACGACGAAGCAGATCGGCCGCGCGCAGATGCGCGGCGTGCCGCCGAGCACCGTGTTCCTCCGCGACCTCGGCTGGGTCGACGATCCCGACAAGGACACGTGGGGCGAGCTCGTCGGATCGCCCGACGACCAGATGATCCTGAGCGACCAGGACGAGGTCTACCTCCAGCTCGACGACGACGTGAAGGTGAAGCTCGGCGACGAGCTCACGATCTTCCGCGTCGTGCGGACGATGCGCGGCGAGGACGCCGACGCGGACGGTGAGCTCGTCAGCGTGCGCGGCACCGTGCGCATCGACAAGTGGAACGAGAAGACGCACCTCGCGCGCGCCAAGATCATCGAGGCCCTCGACACGATCGAGCGCGGCGCGCTCATCGGCCCGGTCTCCCGCAAGTTCGACGTGGTGCCGCCGGTGCGCAACGAGAAGTACGTCGAGGCGCGCATCCTCACGGCGCTCTACCCGCACGCCTTCTTCGGCGGACAGCAGGTCGTGTTCCTCGATCGCGGCGCCAAGGACGGCGTGAAGCCGGGAAACC
>CAYYKK010000496.1:0-4082 GCA_964467935.1 uncultured Polyangiaceae bacterium | reverse complement strand
CGTGCGCGCGGTCGTGCGCCCCGTCGAGGGCGGCTTCATCGGCGGCTTGCCGCCGCGCTTCATCTGCGTCGTCGCCTCGGGATCCGATCGCACGTCGGTGCGCGGGCCTTCGTCGTCCGGAGGCAGCACGGGCGTGCCGCACATCCCGCAGAAGCGCATGTTGGGGCCGAGCGGCTTGCCGCACTTCTGGCAGTGGACGGACGGGCCCGACATGCGGGTGCCACCATAACACCAGGCCAGGGTGAGTTGGCGTGCTGCGCTTCGCTCCCCACCCCGCGCGTCGGGGTCGGGTGCGCGAACGTGGGAGAGCCTTGACACTGAGCGAGGGCGGCCCCTTTGCTCCCGCGGAAGGGCGCCCCCATCGACGGCGTTCCGCCCGAGCCGCTCATGAAGACGTCGAGGATCTCACCCGCGCTCACCGCGCTCGCTCTCGCGGCGTGCTCCAAGGACGAAGGCGCCGCTCGTGGGCTCGCGGCGCGCTCCGCCGCGGCGTCGAGCGCGATGGCGATCACGACCGACGTTCCTACGGCGGCCGTGCCGGAGGCCTCGGCGAGCGCATCGCCGAGCGCTTCGGCGAGCCCCGGGCCGGATCCGAGCATCGACGCGAGGCCCCTCGAGGCCGCGACGCGCGACGATCTCCTCGCGCTGGTCGGGATCCGATCCGACCAGCCTGCCACCACCGCCTTCCTCGACAAGACCTTCGGGCTCGGCTCGCCATACCAGTCGAACCAGGGCAACCCGGCGCTGGCGAAGCACGCCATCCTGCGCAGCCGATGCCTCGCCGGGCTCGCGTCGCTCACGCTGCAGACGCCCGAGCAGCGGCGCATCTGCGGCGCCGACGACATGGTGCCCATCTACGAGCACGGCGATCCGTCGAAGACCAAGACCTGCATCGACGTCTTCGAGTTCCCGAACCGCCCCTGCGAGCTGCCCTTCGTGTGGATCGGCGCGACCCAGGCGAAGATGGTGTGCGAGGCCGAGGGCAAGCGTCTCTGTCGTCAGGAGGAGTGGATGCTCGCGTGCGGCGGCGACCCGGACGGGGGCGCGCGCACCCGATACGCCTACGGCGACGAGCTCGATCTCGACGCGTGCAACACGAACAAGTCGGCCACGGTCTTCGGCCCCGGCTGCGACCCCGACACGGTGAAGTCGGCGTGGGACACCTGCGCGACGAACACCGAGCCGTCGGGCTCCTTCCCCCGATGCCGTTCACGCTTCGGCGTCTTCGATCTGCACGGTAACGTCGCGGAGATCATGACCCGCCGCGACGTCGAGGACGGGCACACCTACAGCCAGCTGAAGGGCAGCGCGTTCTTCTACACGGACGTCGCGCGCGACGAGAACGGCAAGGCGCCGAAGGGTCACCCCAAGATCGAGCCGGAGCGGATGCGCACCACCTACCCGGACGTCTGCCAGCACGATCCGCGCTGGCACGTGGAGCCGATCGGCCGAGCGTGGCACGTCAACTACCACCTCGGGTTTCGGTGCTGCAAAAGCATCTCGGATACGAAAGAATCTCAGTAGCGTTCAGTCGCCCGTCGCGAGCACTTTCGACCGAGCCGCCACACCTCGCCGGAGGCGGAAGCTCAGCCGCCCGTGCCGGTGGAGCTCGTGCTGCTCGCGCCGCCCGCGCCGCCCGTGCCGGTGGCGGCGAGGCACTTGTCGAGCGCGGGCGTCTCGTCCTTGCACGCGCCGTCCGCGAGCCGCCACTGGCCCTCGACGCACGTGGTGTAGGTGTCGGCGCAGAGGCGCGCGGTGTCGTATTGGTCGCTGCAGCCCTTCTGCGCAGCCTTCGCCTTGAGCGAGCTCAGCGTGCTCGAGCAGTCCGCGATGCAGCCGTTGTCCTTCGGCCGCCCTTCGCAGGAGCAGGCGTTCTCGCAGTACTTCTCGTCGGTGAGATCGGTGCACCCGACGCTCGCGCTCAGGCAGAGGCTGCCGAGGGTGACGGTGGCGATGGCGAGGAGCGCGATCTTCTTCAGCATGTGAGAAACCCCTTCGAATGTTGGCGAAGAGACTGCGGAGCGTGCTCGGGTCTAGAGCAACTCGGGGGAGACTACCAATCTTTCGGGCGGCGGAGGCAGATCGTCGAGGTCACGCGCCGGCCGGCGAGGACGTCGACGGATCGCGCAGGAAACCCAGCGCGGCGCGCACGAAGGTCTCCTTCCACTCGCCGAAGATCGGGCCGTGCCCGCCGCTCGGCACGGTGAAGAGGTACGCGTCGCGGATGGCGCGATGGAGCTCGAACGTCGTCGACTCGAGCGGGTAGAGGGGATCGCGATCCCCGGCGACGAGCAGCGTCCGCGCGGAAATCTCCCCGAGCAGCGGCGGCGTGAACGAGAGATCGTCGTGGCTGTCGGCGAAGGCGCCCATCTGCCGGAAGAGGGCCTCGATCTGGGCGTCGCCTCGGGCGTGGCGCGAGCGCATGACGCGCCACTCGTCGTCGCTGCGCGGCGCGGCCGCGATCGAGCGCATCACCGCGCGGGCCTCTCGTGGGAAGTGGGGGGTCGCGCTCACGAGGACCTGCGCGACGACCCGCGACGGGGCGCGCGACGAGACGTGGAGCATCACGTTGGCGCCCATGCTGAGCCCGACGGCGCGGAAGGCCGCGACGCCGAGCGCGTCCGCCAACGCGACGACGTCGCGCGCGCAGTCGCGATGCCAGATGGAGTCGCGGTCGTTCGAGGTGCGTCCGTGGCCGCGTAGATCGGGGATGATCACGCGGTAGGTCGCGGCGAGCTCCTCGAGATCGAAGACGTGGGCCCAGTCGGCGCCGGCGCCGGTGAAGCCGTGCAGGAGCAAGAGGGGCGGCCCCTCGCCGCGGATCTCGCAGTGCATGTCGATGTCGTTCACCCGGATCGTTCGACCGAGCGAGCTCTCGCTTTCCATCCGAACCACCTCCGACCCGGCGTGACGCTAACACCAACACGCGAGGAGCACCTCGCTCCGCGACCTCGCGCGCGGGCGTCCGCTCATTGCCCGTCGATGCAGAGCTCGACCGTGTGGATGACGAGATCGTCGGAGCTCGGTCCGGCATAGAGGCGGATGCCCGTGAGCCCCGGGTCGTCGCCGACGGCGAGCTGCGTCGAGTAGTCGATCGTCGTCCACGCGTACGGCCACGCGTTGCTCACCGCGTCTTGAGGCGCGGAGGCGTCGCCGTAGAGCGGCGACCAAGCGTCGAAGCTGCCGCTCGACGAGACCGAGTAGCTGCGCCCGTAGACGGAGAACGTCGCGCTGTGGATCACCGACAGCCCCGCGAGGCTGTAGCGGATGAGGATCCAGTTGTTGCCGCCGATGTCGAGGCCGCCGCCGTGCCCGACGTCGCTCACCATCGTCGAGAAGGCAGGGACGGCCTCCCAGTTGCTGCTGTCGGGGAGACCGAAGTCGTCGACGAAGGCCTGCGTCGTGCCCGGCTCGTAGTGGAAGCGAAACGCCACCCACCCGGGTCCATGCGTGCACGGCACCTGGTTCACGTTCCCGCCCGACCCCGTCGAAGCGACGCTCGAGGCGCCGACCGATCCCGACGAGCCCGCGCCCGAAGCGCTCGCGCTCGACGATCCCGAGCTCGCGCCCGACGATCCCGAGCCCGACGATCCCGAGCCCGACGATCCCGAGCCCGACGATCCAGAGCCCGACGACGCCGAGCCGCTCGATGCCGACGCGCTCGCGCTGGTACCAGCGCCCGCGCCGGACGCGCTCGTGGCCGACGTCATCGCGTCGCCGCTCGACGTCGCCGCGACGACCGAAGACCCCCCCGCACCACCGCTGCCGGTCGACGCCCCCTGTCCGCTGCAACCGGCGAGGACGAGCACGACCGAGGACGAAGCGAGGAAGCGACCCGAGCGCGTTGTGTTCACGGGCGCGGAGCCTTGCACGGTCGAAGCGCCTCGCCAATGCGTCGCGGGCCCTCGACGGAGGCCGTTTCGAAGCGCATCTTGGCGGGGAAGATGGCGAAGCGCTTCCCGTACTACGCGCGGCTCTCCACGGCGGAGAAGCGCACTTACCGTCGCAGCGACGAGATCGCCTCCATCACGCTGCCCGACGTCGAAGCGCTCCGACCGCTCGTCACGAGCCTCGAGAGCGCG
>CAYYKK010000495.1:0-4098 GCA_964467935.1 uncultured Polyangiaceae bacterium | reverse complement strand
AACGATGCTTTGCCGATCATGGGGGGCCTTCTTCCGTCTTTCGAGCGAGCCCCTCGCTCTTCGTCAGACCGTCAGGTCCTTCTCGACGTCGGCGAGCGCGATGCGGGCCATCGCGAGGTTCGAGCGCTGACGGTCGAGCACGAGATAGAAGAAGAGCGTGGAGCGCGTCCGGAGGGGACGAATGAGATGGTATTGCTTCGAGAGCGTGATCAGCATGTCCTCGAGCGCCTCTTTGATCGAGAGGTTGTTCATCGTCTTTCGCTTGGCGCGGACGACCTCGGTGTTCCCGGCGGCCGCGATCTCGAGGTTCATGCTTCCACCGCCCTCCGAGCCGAGGAGCATGCCGCTCTCGGAGTCGACGAGCGCCGCTCCCACGAAGCCGTCGATCTGGTTGAGCTTGGCGAGGCTGTCCTTGATGTTCATGCTGATCTCCGTTGTCGGTTCTGTCCGGTGGACGTTGGGTACTCGGGGAGGCGAAAGATTCGCTTCTCCGGCGAAGTCGTTGAAGGCGTCGTCGAAGCCCTTGTCGTCGAAGTCGTCGTCGGCGCGCGGCGGCGGCGCCTGGGTCCAGCCCGAGTGGGTCGAGCGCGGCCCGTCGGAGCGGCGTGACTCGTCGATGCGGCGGACACTCTCCATCAGGAGCTCCTGCCAATTCGAGTCGACGGAGCGCTCGGGCGCGGCGACGCCCATGCGCATCGAGAACTCGCCGCCGCTCCACATCATGATCTCGTAGAACGCGGCGTCGCCCCGGTGGGCCGACGTGACGGCGTGGAGGATCGCGCCGTGCGCGAAGTAGAGGCGTCCTTCGTCGGTGCGGTGCTTGACCGTCAAGAGGCCGGTCGCGCTCGAGAGCACGTAGAGCTGGACGATGTCGGGCAGCGTCTGCACCGAGATGGCGCCCGAGAAGCCGACCGAGAGCGGCGCCAGCGCTTGATCGACCAGCACCCGCAGCGCCTCGAACTCGAACGGCTTCTCGAGAAACCCGGTGAATGGGCCCGCCTCGAGCCGCGCGATGTCCGCCGACTTGAAGGCCGTCATCACCACGACGGGCAAATCGGGATAGAGACGCCTCGCCGCGAGGACGAGGTCGATCCCGCTCATTCCGGGCATGCGAATGTCCGCGATGAGCAGGTCGAGCGGCCCCTCCTTCACGCGCGCGAGCGCGCTCTCGCCGTCGTTCGCCGTCTCGATGCGATCGCCAGGACGGACCTTGGACAATCGACTCGTCAGCGACCAGGCGAGCGCCTCTTCGTCGTCGACGAGCACGATGCGTCTGGATTGGCTGCCCCCGAGCACGGTGTTGCGCCGAGCAACTGACGTTCCATCACGGCGCAGAGCTCGCGATCCTCGCGCCGCACGTCGATTCCCGCGCTCGTCGCGCCCGTCGCGTCCCGTCCAGATGCTGGACGATGCCGTTCTCGTCCAGCATCGGGAATCCGGACACGTCCGGATCTCGGACGATGCCTCGGATCCTCCGCTATCGCCGCGTCGGCGCGCTGGTACGCGCATTGCCACGCGTCGATGGCCTTCACCCGGGGGGAGAAGGGAGGGAGCCCATGGCGTACTTGAACGTCGGCGAACGCCGCATCGAGGCCACGATCGCCTACGTCGGTCCTGAGCTCGGCGGGAAGACCACGAACTTCGAGAAGCTCGCGAGCTCGGAGCTCGAAGCGGAGCTCGGTCGGATCGAGGTCGCGCCGAGCACCGCCGGCGATTGGCGCGCGCTGCGCTGGCTGCCGGCCGAGAGCGGGCGCTTCCGAGATTGCGGGCTCGTCGTGAAGCTCCTCGCGCAGAGCGGTCCGTTCTCCGAGCAGCGCATGGACGACATCGTTCGCGAGGCGGACGGCGTCGTCGTCGTCGTCGACGCGCACCCCGACGCGCAGGAGACGAACCGAGCGTCGCTCCGCTCGGTGAGGCGCGCGGTGGCGCACCGAGACCGCGCGCCCGTGCCGGTGGTCCTGCAGGTCAACAAGACCGATCTCTCCGACGCGCTCTCTCCCGAAGCGATCGTCGAGGGGCTCGACGCGGCGTCGCTGCCCCACGTGGCTGCGTCGGCCACGCGCGGGCTCGGTGTCGTCGAGACGCTCGAGGCGGCGCTCGCCGAGGTGCTCGCCGCGATGCAGTCCCGTGGACCGGACTCGACGAACGGCGCGCAGCACGAGGCCGACGCCGGCACGCCGTCGCCGCCGATCGCGCCGGAGGGCGGGCACCCGTTGCTCGCGGCGCTGCGACAGGTGCTCCGCGAGACGATGCTCGAGCACGTGAGCGAGCTCGAGGCGCGCACGACCGCGGCCGTGCGCGGCGACCTCCTGCGCATCGAGGAGCGGATCGCGGCCGTGCAGGGGCGTACGCGCGCCGTCGAGGAGCTCTTGGTGGAGACGCGAGCCCGCGTCGATCGGGGCCTCGACCTCGTCGCCGAGGCGGTGTCCGCCGCGAAGGGCGCGGGCGAAGCCGCGACGACCGCGGGGCTCTTCGCGCGTGAGGCGAGCGACCTCGTCGAGCGCGAGCTGCCGCGGCTCGCGCGCCTCGAGGCGGCGCACGAGGCCACGGTCTCGTCGCTCTCGTCGCTCGGGACCAAGGAGGATCTGGTGGCCGCGGCCGCCCGGGGAGACGACCTCGCGCGCGAGACGCGCGACGTCCTCACGCGCGCCGTGGAGGCTCGCGGCAAGACCGATCGCGAGCACCTCACGAGCTTGACGACGGCGCTGCGGCGGTCGATCGAAGGTGTCGCTCAAGAGGTGCGGGCGCGCGACGCGCACGAGCGCATCGAGGAGACCGGCGAGCGCGTCGGCGAGCTGGCGAAGCGATCCGAGCAGCTCGCGGGCCTCGTCGCCGACGTCGCGCTCCACTCGGCGCAGCTCCGGGGGCGCGTCGACGCCGCAGCGGAGCAGGCGCGCGCCGTGGGGCCGCGGATCGAGAAGGTGGAGGGGACCGTGGCCGAGCGGGCGGCCGGGATCGAAGAGGGGCTCCGCGCCCTCCGAGCCTCCTCGGCCAAGCAGAGCGCGGCCACCGACGCGCGCATCGACGCGCTCGACGTCCGCCTGAAAGACCTCGTCGAAGAGCTGAAGAAAACCAAGAAGGGGTGGTTCGCCTGAGACCCACGCCTAGAGGAGCCGAAGACATGAACAACGAGACCACCGAAGTGTTCGACCTGTTTGCCGCCGACATCCCGGGCTTCGTCGCCGCGTCGCTCGTGGACATCGACTCGGGCATGACGCTCGCGGTGAAATCCACGCGCACCGATTTCGATCTCGCGGTCGCGAGCGCCTACAACAGCGAGCTCGTGAAGCAGAAGCTCAAGATCATGAAGGCCCTGAACCTCAAGACGAACCTCGAGGACATGATCCTGACGCTCGGCGATCAGATCCACTTCATCAAGATCCTCTCGCCGACGATGTTCATCTACCTCGCGGCCGATCGATCGCAGGCGAACATCGCGATCGTCCGAAACGTCGTGAACAAGAACGCCGCGCGCGTCGGGTGAGGAGGCCGCCATGGGCATCGAGATCACGATGAAGCAAGCGCTGGACGATCGGGCGGACGCAGTGGCGCTCGCCTGCATGGACACGAAGAGCGGCCTCGTCCTCGGGCTCCAGGTCCGAGGAGAGGTCGCGCGCGACGAGGTCGAGCTCGCCGCCTTCGCCGCGGCCGAGGTGTGCTCGGTCCCCTCGTTCGACGGTGGCGCCGACGGCTGGATCGAAGAGAGTGACGAGGCCTTCGTCGCCTCGGCGCAATACGTCCACGCCTTCGCTCGCGTCCCCACGCAGCGGGATCTGGTGGTCGTCGGGCTCGCGAAGGGGGACGCGAACGTCGCGCTCCTCCGCGCGTGGCTGCGCGCCGTGGCGGAGCGCGTCGACCTCGAATCGTGAAGGGCCTCCGTGCGCAACACCATCGAGGCCTGCGCGTACGTCGACGAGCTCGGGGACGCCGCCATCGGTGAGCTCGTGGTCTCGGGCGATGCGGGGCCGCGAGGGGCGGTGTTCGTGGAGCGCGGCCGCGTGTGCTGGGCCGCGGCGCAGGGGATGGCGCGGCGGTTGACCGAGCTGCTCGGCGCGCGCGCGTCCCTCGCGCCGCCGGTGATGGAGTCGGTGTTCACCG
>CAYYKK010000494.1:0-4118 GCA_964467935.1 uncultured Polyangiaceae bacterium | reverse complement strand
GACACGTTGCGGACGAGGTTCTTGTAGCCCTCCTCCGACCCCGCCAGGAGCACGAGGTGATCGACCGGCAGATCCTCGCCGAGGTCCGCCGACGCCCCGCCGCTCTTCGAGGGAGGAGGCTTCGCGCCCTCGCGCACGACGTTCACCTCGCAGCCGAGGATCGCCGACACGCCGGCCTCCTTGCACGCGAGGTAGTGCTGGATGCTGCCGAACATGTTGCCGTGGTCGGTCAGCGCGACCGCGCTCATGCCGAGGGCCTTCGCCCGCTTCGCGAGGTCCTTCACCTTGATCGCGCCGTCGAGCAGCGAGTACTGGCTGTGGACGTGCAGGTGGACGAACTCGGCGCTCACCTCTTGGCGCTTATCGGTCCTGGCGCGCCTTGTAAAGGAGCCCTCCGGTCGCTCGGCTCGCCGCGCGCGACGCGGAACGCGCCCCGCGTCGCGAGAAACCTGCTCGCGCTTGCCCCGAGCCTCGAAACGGGGCTAACTTGTGCGGCTGGTCGTTTGCGCTTGCTTCTCAGGCTCTTCGTCGCTCCGAGAGCCACCCCGCCCTGCCGTCCCGCGGGGTCGGCCGAATCGCACATTTGAAATACGGGAGCGACCCAGGTAAAGACGCCGTTCCTCACGTGGGGAGCGGGCTGCGGGAGTGCGGTTGGTCGCACGCCGCCGCACCACCTTCGCGTGGCTCGTCCCCGTGGCGGAGTTACCGCCCATTCTCGACTCGCACTCCTCTCCCCCGCCACGAGCTCTCGGGAGCCAGGATCCGCACCATTCTCTGATGGAGGTCTGCCGTATGCTTCGTTCCAACATCGTCCTCGCCGGTCTCACGGCTTCGGTTCTCTGTGTCTCGTCGATCGGCTGCGGCGACAGCGGCGGCACCGGCGGCGCCGGCGGCCAGGCCTCGCAGGCGGGCGCGCAGCCTCCCGGCCCGCCCTCGGGCGCCAAGGCCGGCGACGGCACCGGCAAGGCGTTCGGCGTCTCCAAGCTCTACATCGGCACCACCGACCGATCCGGCGCCGAGAGCCCCACCGCGTGGGAGAACTACGGCTACAACCTCGACAACCAGATCACGACGACCGACTACACCAAGCACTGCAAGGCGAACGGCGGGGCTTCGCCGGCCGACACCTTCAAGGACGGCAAGGACGGTCGCGACAACGCGTTCGGCAAGAGCCTCCTGCCGATCATCAAGAGCGCGGCGATGGGCACCGACCTCCAGGCGTCGGTCAACAAGGCGCTGACGGACGGCACCTTCACCATCATCGTCGACATCGCGGATCTCGGCGACGGCAAGGACTACAACCCGCTCAAGGCGTACCTGCTGGCCGGCAAGGAGCGCGACGCGACGAACACGTGGAAGATCGTGCCCGAGCTGCTCGACGGCACGACGCCCGACACGTCCAAGGTGAAGTTCCTCCAGTCGTACCTCACCAACAACACCTGGGTTTCGGGCAGCAAGGGCAAGGTCTCGCTCTCGCTCTCGGTCGCTGGCTTCTCGCTGAGCCTCGACATCAACTCGGCCGTCATCGCGATGGACCTCGACGGCACCCACGCGAACGCGACGAACGGCACCATCGCCGGCGTCCTCAACACCGAGCAGTTCATCACCGAGCTGCAGAAGGTCGTCGGGGCGTTCGACCCGAGCCTGTGCACGGGCCCGACGGTCGACAGCATCCTGAACCGCATCCGCCAGGCGTCGGACATCATGTCCGACGGAACGCAGGATCCGTCCAAGACCTGCGACGGCATCTCGATCGGCATCGGCTTCGACGCCACCAACGTCAACATCGGTGGCCTCGCGGCGGCCGCGATGCCGCAGCCCGATCCGTGCATGACCACGTCGTCGACGAGCTCGTCGAGCTCGACCGGCACCGGCTCGAGCAGCGCGAGCACCGGCACCGGCATGTGACACGTCGGCGTGCCGGCGCGGCGCCCCGAGGGGCGGCGCGCCGCGCGGCGTCATGACGAGCGGCGGGCGAAGCTCGAGGAGAGCAGCCCGCCGCTCCTCTTTTTTGTCGTCCCTGGATGAGCTGTCGGGAGCCTGCTGCGCGTCGAACGCGAGGAGGGAACCCGAGCCCCCCGCGTAGGACCCCAAGCACGCTTTTTCCTTCCATATTGCCCCCGGCGGCGGCTTGGCACTAGAAGGCCCCGGGGGTTCCGACAACTCGAGCCAAGCACCGGCCTCACCGACGTGAGCCGCCGAGGCGTGACCGACCAGCAGCACGGAGTCCTGAAGATTCGTGGGTCTGACCCGAAGGAGGGTCGGGCCGTTGTGAGAGAAACCGAAACAAGCGGCCCGTGAAGAGAACCACCCGCCGCGCGTCTAAGCTCACCGTCCGGGGGAAATGGCGCTCCTGCCGCGCAGGCGGCGACGCCCCAATCCGTCCGGCCGAGCTTGTCGAGCTGAGCTCCGGAGAGCTCAGCTCTTTGAACTACGGGCATCCCGCCGTGGCTTCCCTCAAGGAGACCTCTTCTATGCGTAAATTCGTTGCTCCCCTTCTCTCTTCGATGCTGGTTTCCGCTTCGCTCCTCGCCGCGGGCTGCCAGGCCTCGCTCACCATGGGCAGCGAGCAGCCGAAGCCCGCCCCCGCCCCGACCCCGGCGCCCACGCCGGCCCCGGCGCCGGCCCCGGTCCACAAGCTCGGCGGGATGCAGCGCATCCACCTCACCGGCCTCAAGGTCGACCTGCCCGGCCCCGTCGTCTTCGAGACCGGCAGCGACAAGCTCAAGCCCGAGTCCGAGCCGGTCCTCGCGGTCGTCCAGCAGTTCCTCACCGAGAACCCGAACGTGAACCTCCTGCGCATCGAGGGTCACACGGACAACGACGGCAAGCCGGACGCGAACATGGACCTCTCGAAGCGTCGCTCGCTCTCGGTCGCCCACTGGCTCACGGGCAAGGGCATCGACTGCAAGCGCCTCATCCCGGTCGGTTTCGGCCAGACGAAGCCCATCGCGGACAACAACACCCCCGAGGGCAAGGCGCAGAACCGTCGCGTCGACTTCATCAAGGCCTCGGAGAACGGCAAGCCCGTCACCGACGCGAACGGCAAGCCCCTCCCGGTGGATGGCGGCGGCGAGAGCGGCGGCGATCCCTGCAAGTGATCGGCGAGGCCTGAGCCCCGCCCCGCCCTCCTCCCCGATGGGGCGGCTGGCGTGACGAACGAAGCCCCTTCCGAAAGGAGGGGGCTTCGCTTTTTCGCCATACGCTCGTTCCTCGAGAGCCGCCTCGCGCCCGTGCCCTTCGCGCGCCGCCTCACGACGCACCGGAAAGTTGGCTTGTCACCCGGAGTCGCATGCACCATCGTCGCGGCGTGCGCGCTCCCTCCTTTCTCCTCCCGCTTCTCGGCGTCGGCCTCTTGGCCTGCTCACCGGATCCCGGCCCCGTCCGCGAGTGGCAGCCGTCCGACCACGATCAGGCAGACTTGCGAGCCAACGGCGCCCAGGTCCAGCAGAAGACGGAGTCGGCCGAGGACGATACGAAGAGCTTGACCGAGCTCGCCTGGCGAAAGAACTGCACGCCCTGCCACGGCCCCAACGGGCGCGGCGACGGCCCGCAAGGCCCGATGGTGAAGGCCCCCGACCTTACTTCAGCGGAGTTGCTTCAGAAGCTCAGCGACGACGACATCGCGAACACGATTCGACAGGGCAAGAACCGGATGCCCGCGTTCGCGAACCTCCCCGATCGCGTCGTCACGGGGCTCGTCCAGCGCATCCGCAGCGGCGGCGCCAACTGATCCCGCGCACAGTCCGTGCGGCGATCGGAAGGGTCGTGTCTCCGCGGACTCGGAGCGTGTTCGTTGAGGCAAAACCTAGGGATTTCTCCCACCCATGTTTTGCACGAGGGATGTGGTCGCAATGGACGGATATCCATTGAGAATTTTCCTTCGAAGGGGTGGGGGCGCCCCCTCGGCACAGACCCTGATAGACAAATTCGCTTGAACGACCCGGTCGGTGTCGCTAGTTCTTGGCCCGCTCACCGGGGCTGTGGCACCTTATCCTACATCGTAGTACCCGTTCGCTTCTTCCGTCCCACCGTTCAACCCGCCTCGACCGACGCGAACACGATCGACTCGAGCGGCGTTCCAACCGACAACGGAGACTCCACGGATATGAAGTTCG
>CAYYKK010000493.1:0-4127 GCA_964467935.1 uncultured Polyangiaceae bacterium | reverse complement strand
TTGTGGTTCGCCTCGTAGAAGTCGACCAGGAGATCGACGAACCCACGCAGGTAGCCGCGCAGATCCCTCCCCTCGCCGAGCACGCGGAACGACGCGATCGACATGTGGTCGAGCGCGCGTCGGATGACGGCCTCGTAGAGACCGCGCTTGTCGGTGAAGTAGTGGTGAATCAGCGCCGGCTGGACCTGGGCGCCCGCGGCGATCTCCCGCAGCCTCGCGCCCGCGAAGCCGCTCTTCGCGAACTCCTGCTCGGCGGCGTCGAGGATCCGCTTCTGCGACTCGGCGGCGTTGCGCTTGGCGGTCGGCGTGTCCGCGCGCGGAGCGTCGCTTCGCTCCTCGGTCGGGCGGGGCTCGGATCGGTCATGCCGACGCATCCCATGTTTCGTACTGAATCACGCCCAGCTCTTCAAAGCCTTTGCGCACGCGGGGCGTCAGGAGCCCGAGTCGCCGCACGTTCGGGACGATCTTGGAGAAGAGGAGCGACTGGAACAGGGCCATGATCTTGCTCTCCTTCACCGCCTCGAGGCACTCCTCGACGGGCATCCCGAGGTTCTCCCACACCTCCTGCATGAGGAACCGATCGCGCATGTGGCGAGACGACTCGACGATGAAGTCCTCGCGATCGCGACGATCGCCCTCGCTCATCTCTTCGTAGATTCCCTTCAACGACAGGACCCCGAAGGCGACGTGGCGCGCCTCGTCGAGCATGATCATGCGCACGATCTCGCGGATCAGCGGCTCGGTCGCCGTCTGCGAAATCAACCCGAACGCCGCGAGCGCCAGGCCTTCGACGAGGATCTGCATGCCGAGGTACTTCATGTCCCAGCGGCTCTCCTTCAGGATCTCGTCGAGCAGCACCTTGAGGTGAGGCGAGACCGGGTAGGTGAGCTCGACCTTCTCGCGGAGGTAGCGCTCGTACGCCTCGACGTGCCGCGCCTCGTCCATGACCTGGCTCGCTGCATAGAGCTTCGCGTCCGCGCTCGGGACGGCCTGCACGAGCTGCGAGGTGGCGAGGAGGGCGCCCTGCTCGCCGTGCAGGAAGTTCGAGAGCAAGTACGACGTCGCGTGTCGCCTCAGCGCGGGGAGCTCGGTCTTCTTGTCGAGCTTGTCCCAGAGCCGCGTGCCGAAGATCGGGATGAACTGGTTCGGGACGTTCTCGCCCTCGGGGTCGACGTCGGTCTCCCAGGCGAGCCCCTTCGCGTTCCACTGGGCGTCCTTCGCCTTCTCGTAGAGCGCGCGCAGGTCGTCGCGCTCTGCGAGGTACTCCCAGACGTAGACGCTCTCGAACGCGACGGGCAGTCGATCGGCGCTCGCGGGGTCGGGTCCACCGACGAGACGGAGCGGCGCGCGATGCACGGTGGGCTCGGGCGGGAAGTCGAAACGAACGGCCATGGGGAACCTCCTCGCTAGGGACCCCTTCATGGTGTTGCTGATTTACTTTTTAGTCAACTACGAGTGTGCGCCTGGCTCGGACGCACCCCGATCCGCGCCTCGAGCTCAGCGGAGGAAGAGCTCGCCGCGGAACGAACGCCGGGCCGGCCCGCGCATCGAGACGGCGAGCGTCTCGCGATCGACGCGGACCGTGAGGTCTCCGCCTGGGAGCCGCACGACCGTCTCCTCCCCGAAGCGGCGGAGACCGCGCCGGCACGCCGCGGCCGCGACGGCGCACGCCCCCGTGCCGCAAGCCTCGGTGTAGCCGACCCCTCGCTCCCAGACGCGCACGTGCAGCACCTGCCCGTCGTCCCGCACGAACTCCACGTTCGTGCCACCAGGCGGGCGCTTCTCCACGATCGGGGCGAGCCGATCGATCAGATCGGCGCTGGCGGGCTCGAACGAGATCGCGTGCGGGTTGCCCATGCTGACCTGCTCGAAGCGACGCTCGCCCTCCCCCGTGGGAAGCGGGACGACGAGATCGTCGAGGAAGCGAGCGCTCCCCATCCCGACCTCCACCACCACGTTCCCCTCGAGGGGCGCGTCGACGAGACAACCGAGGTCGCCTGCGTCCGTGCGCACCACCATCGATGCTCCGCCGGCCGCGGCGAGCAAGTAGCCGGCGACGCATCGGAGGCCGTTGCCGCACATCTCCGACCGCGAGCCGTCAGCGTTGCGCACGACCATCGAGCCCGCGAGACCGGCGACGCGATCGACGAGCAGCACGCCGTCCGCGCCGACGCCGCGGCGCCGATCGCAGATCGCTCGCACGTCGCGATCGTCGAGCGGTCGTTCGAGCGCGCCGGCGTCGACGAGCACGAAGTCGTTGCCGAGGCCCTCCCACTTCTCGAACGGCACCTTCATCGCACCTCTCCCCGAACGAGCCTCGCGAGCCGAGCTCGCACGTCTTCGCCGGTCCTCGCGACCTCGACGATCTTCTGCCGCCCGGCGGCGCCGGAGACGATCTGCACGTCGCGCTTCGCGACACCCAGCGACCCCGCCAAGAAGGAGCAGATCTCCTCGTTCGCGGCCCCGTCGACGGGCGGCGCGGCGACGGCGAGATCGAGCGCTCCCTCGCGCACGCCGACCACCTTGGTCCGAGAGGCCCGAGGCTTCGCGTGGAGCGAGAAGCGCACGCCCTCGGGGCGCTCGGTCAAGGCGAGCCCAGCGAGCGGATCGTCGGCGAGGTTCGGCGTTGCTCCGGCCACGGATCGCAGACTAGCACCCCTCGCTGGGCGACCCCGAGAGCACGACGCCGCGATTCGAGAGTAAGCTCGTCGCCATGGGCAGGCTGCGTTGGCAGACGGCGGGCGAGTCGCATGGACCCGAGCTCGTCGCCATCGTGGAGGGCGTGCCCGCGGGCCTCTCGCTCCTCGAAGAGGATCTCGCGACCGACCTCGCGCGGCGCCAGCGCGGCTACGGACGCGGCGGCCGCATGAAGATCGAGCAGGATCGCGGCCGCCTCGTCGGTGGCGTCCGCGGTGGACGGACCCTCGGCGGTCCGATCGCGATCGTCATCGACAACCGAGACCACGCGAGCTGGGCCGGCCGCATGGGCCCCGCGCCGTTCGAGGTGCCGCCCGCGCCGCTCACCGAGCCGCGCCCCGGGCATGCCGATCTCGCCGGAGGGCTCAAGCACGGCGTGAAGGATCTGCGCGACGTGTTGGAGCGCGCGAGCGCGAGGGAGACCGCAGCGCGCGTGGCGGTCGGAGCGGTGTGCCGCGCGCTGCTCGGAGCGATCGGGGTCGACGTGTTCGCGCACGTGATCTCGATCGGTCCGGTCGCGGCGGACGTGGCCGGGCTCGCCCTCGAGCGCCTGCGCGCGCTCGCGCGGCAGAGCGATCTCGCTTGCGCGGACGAGTCCGCCGAGCGAGCCATGCGCGAGCACATTCGCGAGACCGCCCACGCCGGGGACACGGCGGGTGGGATCTTCGAGGTGATCGCGACGGGGATCTTGCCGGGGCTCGGCAGCCACACGCAGTGGGATCGCAAGCTCGATGGGCGCCTCGCGCAAGCGCTGATGAGCATCCAGGCGATCAAGGGCGTCGAGATCGGCCTCGGCTTCGAGGCCGCGCGTCGGCGCGGCTCGGAGGTGCACGACGCGATCACGTACGACGTCGGCGCCCACGTCTTCTCGCGCACGTCGAACGGCGCTGGCGGCCTCGAAGGTGGCATCACGAACGGCATGCCCCTCGTCTGTCGAGCGGCGATGAAGCCGATCGCGACGCTGAAACGCGCGCTCGGATCGGTGGACGTCGTGTCGAAGGAGCCGCGCGAGGCCGCCTTCGAGCGCAGCGACGTGTGCGCCGTCCCCGCCGCCAGCGTCGTGGGCGAGGCGATGGTCGCGATCACCCTCGCCGACGCGACGCTGGAGAAGTTCGGCGCCGATTCGATGATCGAGCTCCTGCGCAACGTCGCGGGTTACCGAGAGCAGCTCCGTGACTACTGAGGATCTCCCGCTCCTGCTATGGGGTCCGATGGGGGTCGGGAAGACGACGGTCGGCCGCCTCGTGGCGCGCGAGCTCGATCGGCCTTTCGTGGATCTCGATCGCGCCATCGAGGCCGCGGCGGGCGCGAGCCCCGCGGAGATCTTCCGGCGCCACGGCGAGGCTCACTTCCGCGACCTCGAGCGCCGCGCGCTCGAGGTCGCGCTCGACGCGAGACCAGCGGCCGTCGTCGCGCTCGGCGGGGGCACG
>CAYYKK010000492.1:0-4164 GCA_964467935.1 uncultured Polyangiaceae bacterium | reverse complement strand
TTCTCGATCGTCTTCTTGTTGAGCCGCATGTCCTCGAGCGTGGTGACCATCTCGCTCGTGGTCGCCTCGGTCTCGGCGTCGATCTGCTTCTTCCGCGTGTCGGTCTTGACGTCCTTGCGCTCCTCGAGGAGGTCGAGCTTCTTCTTGTCGAGCCGCTTGACCTTGTCGATGAGGCGGATGATGCGCCGATCGGCCTCTTCTTCGTCGAAGTCCTGATCGTCGTTCTCCGCGTCTTTGATCAGGTCCTTGACGCGGATCTTGTGCTTCCGGAGCTTCTCGCCGAGATCGATGATCTCGCGCACGGCGACCGGCGAGTCGAGGATGGCGGCGTTGACGCGCATCTCGCCCGACTCGATGCGCTTCGCGATCTCGACCTCGCCCTCGCGGGTGAGGAGGGAGACGGAGCCCATCTTCCGCAGGTACATGCGGACGGGATCGTTCGACTTCGAGTAGTAGTCGACGTCCTCTTCCTCGCGCTCCTGGTTGACGATGATCTTCTTCTCGCCAGCCTCTTCGTCGGCGATGCGCTTCGGCGCGATCTTCACCTGCGTCGCGCCGTCGACGATCTCGATGTCCTCGTCGCCGAGGGCACCGACGACGTCGTCGATCTGATCGGGGGCGACGTCGGGCGGGAGCGCGTCGTTGACCTCGTCGTAGGTCAAGAAGCCCTTGTTCTTGCCGGCCTCGACGAGCTTCTCGAGGCTCTTGCCCGTGCTCGAGGAGCGCGCCTGCGGCACGTCCTCGTAGTCGCCCATCTCGCCGTCCATCTCGGGCGGGATCGAGCTCGACGACAGATCCTCGTCCGGGGGCGAGGAGTCGTGCTTGCCGTTCATCTGGCCGCGACCACGGCCGACCTCGCGCGCGGCGAGTCCGTTCGCCGCGCCGTTGAGCTTCGACTTCGCGGCCTTCGGCGCGACGCTGTCGTGCGCGGCGGCCTTCTTCGCGGGGGCGGCGGCCTTGGGCCCGGCCGCCGTCTTCTTCGCGACGCCGTTCGAGGCGACCTGAGCGGAGCCCGCGGTGGCAGCCTTGGCGGCGAGCTTGCCGGCGGGCTTGGCAGCGGACTTCTTCTCCGCCTCCACGCGGGCCTTGCTCGCAGCGATCGGGTGCGTCGCCTTCGCCTCGGTCTTCTTGGCGGTCGACGCACGCTTGTCGCTGACTTTGCTTGCCGGGGCCTTCTTCTGCGTGACCTTGGCTTTGGTCGCCATTCCTACTCCACTTCGCGGCGCTCGTACGCCGCTTCTACTCGGGATCGCTTCTGTCTCGGACGAATCGTCTCGCCGAACTCGGTTCGGTCTGCTGCTGGCTCGACCTCACGCGGCTCGAGCTTCCCCCACCACCGAGCACTCTTCACGGCGCGACCCGCGAGGATCGACCTCAAGCTTGCTCCATATCCAAGGGGTCATCAAAAAACGGGGGACACAAAAATGAGAAAAACCGCACGGTAGCGCGGGGTTCGTTCCAGGAAGTGCTTGCGAAGACTGGACCAGATCTAGAGCGTGCCCCGCTTGCTCTTCGCGCGGCGTTCGAGCTCACGGAGCAGCTCGGCGTCTTCGGGCGAAAATGTGGACGAGGATTGGTGGAGCGACTCGAGGGTGGCGGCCTTTTCCCGCTGCCAAGAGAGGTTCCGGAGTTTCTGTGCGTTCTCCAAGAGCTCCGCCTTCGCGTCGGAGTCGGCCTCGAAGGCCGGGGAAGCCAAGCGTGCAGCCGCGAATGGATGGATCGGACGGGGGACTAAAGCAAGCAGTTCCTCGGCGTCAAGTCTTCCCTGATGCTGAGCGCGATGTTGACGCAGTGCGACAATGGCGAGCGCCGCGTCGCCCTCGACGGACGCGAGGGCTTCGGCGACCGCCGGGTCGTCGAGCAGGCCAGGGAAGTCGAGCAGGGCGCCGAGGACCTTGAGCCCCAACGCCTCGACGCGGGAAGGAGGCCGCGGGCGACGCCGCTCGGCGTCTTCGGCGCGCCGGGATGCTTCGGGTCGGGTCACGGCTTGCTGAATGAGGCGCTCGAGCTGCACCAGATCGCCGGGCGCCTTGCCGCTCATCACGAGCTGCTGCGAGAGCTCGTCCGCGTAGCGCTTGCCCATCAGCTGGAGGTTCGGGTCGTCCTCCTCCGAGAGCAGCTTGGCGACGGCCCGGACGCGCGCGACGCGCTCGGTGAGGGACGCGCCCGAGAAGGCTTCGCTGTCGAGCGCGTCTTGGATGAGATACTCCAGCATCCCGGATGCGTTCTTGAGGATCTCGGCGAGGGCTCGGGGGCCGCGGGTCCGGACGAGGTCGTCTGGGTCGATTCCCTGCGGGAGCCGCGCGACGCGAGCCTCGAGCCCGCCGTCGCGGCAGGGGCCGCGCGCCGCTCGCGTGGCCTTGCGTCCGGCGGCGTCGCCGTCGAAGAGGACGACGACCTTCGGAACGAAGCGCTTCAGGAGCTTCGCCTGCTCGCTCGTGAACGCGGTGCCGAGCGGCGCGATCGCGGTGTCGATTCCGCGCGCGTGGAGGCTCACGACGTCGAAGTTGCCCTCGACCAGGATCGCCTCGCCTCGGTTGCGCAGCGCGAGCTTCGCCTGGAAGAGCCCGAACAGCTGTTCGCCCTTCTTGTAGATCGGTGACTCGGGGCTGTTGATGTACTTGGCGGGCGACTCGCCGCCGTAGGTGGGTGAGCCGGGGGGCAGCTCACCTTGTTTCGGCGGCGCGAGGGCGCGCCCGCTGAACGCGACGACCCGGCCGAGCGGGTCGACCACCGCGAACATGAGCCGGTGACGGAAGCGATCGTAGTGCCCGCTGCCGCGCTCGCGTGGGACGAGGAGACCGGCGCGCTCGGCGACCAACGGAGAGATGCCCTGTTGGCGGAGGAAGGTGGCGAGCCCGTCCCAGCCCGGCGGGGCGTAGCCGAGGCGGAACGCCTGCGCGGCGTTCATCCAGCGCGTCGCGTCCTCGCTCTCCTCGGCGAGGTCAGGCATGCCGCGGCGCGCGAGCTCGTCCAGCGCGTAGTGCGCGAGGGCGTGGCTCGAGTGCGACGCGTGGGTCTTCGACAGGCCGAGCTCCCGCTCGAAGTACGTCGCGGCGAGGCCGTTGACGGCATAGAGCTCGTCCTTGTCGCGCTTCACCTCGCCGGCGCGAGGATCCTTCGAGGTGGTCTCCTCGACGTGGATCCCCGCTCGCTCGGCGAGCATGACGACGGCCTCGCGAAAGTCGAGGCCGTTGGTCTTCATCACGAAGTCGATCGCGCTGCCGCTCTCGTGGCAGCCGAAGCAGTGGTAGAAGCCCCGGTCGGGGTGGACGTAGAAGCTGCCGCTCTTCTCCTTGTGGAAGGGGCAGAGGCCCTTGAAGCTCCTGCCCGAGCGGGTGAGGCGCACGGTCTCGCCGATCACGGCGACGATGTCCGTGCGCTCTTTGACGAGAGCGATCGTCTCGGGGGCGATCAATCGTGCGTCTGCCCTTCCGTCGTCTCCCCGCCCTCGTCCTCGACCACCTCGAAATCGTCCTTCGCGCGGAAGCGCGTGTCTTCGCGCACGGTGGGCTGCGGCGGATCACCGATGAGCTCGAGCGAGGCGGCGAGCCACTGCTCCTCCTCGATCAGGTTTCGGCGCTTCTCGTCGTCGATCTCGCCTTGCCAGGCCCCCAGCTCGTCGCCGACCTCTTTGAGGCGCGCGCGGACGGCGACGACGTCGACGTCCTCTTTCTTCGTGTACCGCTCGGTCAGGACGAGCGCGCGGTCGGCGACGACTTGCGCGAAGCCCGGGCCCACCGCGACGCGGGTCTCTTCGCCGCCGCTCTTCAGCGTGACGAGGCCCGTCCGCAGCGCGACGAGGATCGGCAGGTGGCCCGGCAGGACGCCGAACTCCCCGCCGACGCTCGGCGCGGTCACTTCGCTCACCGCACGGCTCAGCGCGACGCCGGTCGGCGTGACGATCTCGAGGGCAATGGTCTCGGCCATGAGTTCTCCAAGAGCTCCGCGAGGAGCTCGGTCGTCACTTCTTCGCCTTGGCCTTCACCTCGTCGATGTTGCCGACGAGGTAGAAGTCCTGCTCCGACACGTCGTCGAGCTTGCCGTCGAGGATCTCCTCGAAGCCGACGATCGTCTCCGACAGCGGGACGAACTTGCCTTCGAGGCCCGTGAACTGCGCCGCGACGAAGAACGGCTGCGAGAGGAACTTCTGGATCTTGCGCG
>CAYYKK010000491.1:0-4164 GCA_964467935.1 uncultured Polyangiaceae bacterium | reverse complement strand
CGATGGTGCCGACGTTGACGTGGGGCTTCGTGCGGTTGAATTTCTCTTTCGCCATCGCGAGATCTCCTGAGGGACCACGAGGAATCCTCGTGAACGGTGCGTTTGACGTGACTTCTACTGCCGGAGCCCACCATCGGGATCGAACCGACGACCTCGTCCTTACCAAGGACGTGCTCTGCCGACTGAGCTAGGTGGGCGAAACTTCGGCCATGCGGTGCAGTGCTGGCTTCTTCGTGCTGCCGTACTTCGTGCTGCCGTACTTCGTGCTGCCGTACTTCGTGGCGTTTCGTGCTTCTCGTGACTGACTTCTGCTGACTGACTTCTGCTGATGAGCTCAGCCGGGACTGCGCTGCTTGGCTCGGAGCGGGAGACCGGGTTCGAACCGGCGACGTTCAGCTTGGAAGGCTGACGCTCTACCAACTGAGCTACTCCCGCGTGCTGCGACTGCTCGGCACGTCTCCGTGGTCGACGAGCGCAGGCTCAGGACCACGAATTCAGGCGCCGGTGGAGGGTGATGGATTCGAACCATCGTAGGCATTGCCGGCAGATTTACAGTCTGCTCCCTTTGGCCGCTCGGGCAACCCTCCGAAACTTTACTTGTTACTGTGCTTGTTTCGTATCTTGGATTCTCTTGAGACTCGATTTCGTTTTCGCGGTCGCCTCTTTGCTCTCTCGGTCTCGTCCCCGGGCCCGTGCTGTGTTCTTCGGCGGAGCTGACGAGGGGAGTTGAACCCCTAACCCCCTGCTTACAAGGCAGGTGCTCTGCCGGGTTGAGCTACGTCAGCAGTTCGGGTCAGTGCGGTTCGAGTCGGCGGTGGGAAGTCGGCAGCTCGGGTCAGGCGGTCGGGAAGAGAGCGAAAGTGCTCGGAGTTGCGACGCCCCTTTGAAACGAAGAGCGCCCGCAGTCAACGCGGATCATGTGTGCAGCTCGCACCAAGCGATGCGAGAGATGCACCGAGAGACCCTCCGAGCGAGCACCTGCGACGACGAGAGACCTACGACGCGGGGCCGCTCCGAAGACTGACGCCTCGCCCCGGCCGAGCTCGGCGCCCCTGCAGCCACCTCCGAGCGCAGGACGCGAACGGAAGGGGGACGCGGGGGAGTGGCCTTCTAGCTCCCTGCAAGAGCTATGTCAAGCGACAACCTTGCAGGATGTGGGCCCGGTCGGCCGGAAGGTCCAGGTGCCGACTTTCATGACATGGGCGACCCGCGTTCGCCAGCCCGCTCGACGCGCCGAGCGCGGGCTCGGGTCGCCGAGCGATCGAGCGCAGGTCTTTCTTGCCGAGGTGCGATCCTCTTGCGATTCTCTTCGCGCGAGCAGCTCGAAGGGGCGGCTCGTACGTAAGACTCGGCTCACCCCGCAGCGGCGGGGTCCCTCCTCCGTCGCGCTGCGACGAGGACCACCGCGCTCGCCGCGCGGATCACGAGAGGAACGCGAGACGCATGGACTGCCTGGCTTGTCACGCACCCAACATCGATGGTGCGCGGTTCTGCGCGAAGTGCGGCGCGCCCCTCCCGGTGAACCAAACGCCCGAGGCCGATCCGCTCATCGGCAAGCAGATCGGAGGCCGCTACCGCATCACCGGCATCCTCGGCGAGGGCGGCATGGGCCGCGTGTACACGGGCGAACAGCAGATGGGCACGAGCGTCCGCAAGGTCGCCGTGAAGACGCTGCTCTCGCAGTTCGCGAAGGATCCGCAGACCGTCGCGCGCTTCATGCGCGAGGTCGGAACGGTGAGCGAGCTCGAGCACCCGAACACCATCAAGGTCTACGACTTCGGCCAGATCGAAGGCTCGGGTGAGCTCTACATCGCGATGGAGCTCTTGGCGGGTCAGACGCTCGAGGAGATCCTCGCGAACGGACAGCCGATGAACCCGGAGCGTGTGGATCGCATCATCGGCCAGGTCTGCGGCTCGCTCCAGGAAGCGCACGACAAGGGCATCGTGCACCGCGATCTCAAGCCCGCGAACATCTTCCTCACGACGCGCGCCGGCGAAGAGGACGTGGTGAAGGTGCTCGACTTCGGCATCGCGAAGAAGGGCGACTCGAAGTACTCGAAGACCGAGCAGAAGCTCACGCAGCAGGGCACGATCCTCGGGACGCCGCCCTACATGAGCCCGGAGCAGTTCACCGGCAAGGAGCTCGACGCACGGAGCGATCTCTACTCGCTCGCGATCGTGACGTACGAGATGCTGACGGGTCGGCTGCCCTTCGAGGCGGAGACGCCGTGGGAGTGGATGAACCAGCACCTCTCGGTGCAGCCCTTCCCCTTCGAGACGTTGCCGCAAGCGGCGAACGTGCCGCAGAAGATGCGGCAGGGCGTGATGCGCGCGCTCTCGAAGGACCGCAACCAGCGCCCCAGCAACGCGCGCGAGTTCTACGAGGACCTCACGCTCGGCGCGGTGCGCATGAGCCTGCTCGGGATGCCGGCGGCGGGCGGATCGAGCCCGAGCTTCGACGGCGGCGCGGGATCGCCGACGGGGCGCGGTGGCCAGACCCAGATCGGCGAGCCGCTCTTCCCCGGAGGAGCGCCCAACATGCAGCCCGCGGGTCGGACCGTCATCGGCGCGGAGCCCCTGCCCCCGCCGGGCGGCGTCCCGACGGCCGGAGGCCAGGCGTATCCGGCGCCGCCGGCCGCACCCGCGAAGAGCGGTGGAAGCTCCGCGGCGCTCTTCGCGCTGATCGGCCTCTTGGTGCTCGGCGGCGGCGGCGGGGCGGCGTGGTACTTCACGAAGGGCGGAGGCGGCGGGCACAAGCACTCGGGCGGCGACGACGACGGCACGATCGTGCTGCCGAGCAGCAAGCCCACCGCGACCACCGAGTCGGGCTCGACGAGCGGCGGCACACCTTCGACCGGCAGCGGGCCGACGACGCCCGCGACGTCCCCGACCACGCCCGCCTCCTCTCCCTCGACCCCGGAGACGAGCACCCATCCCACGAGCAAGCCGACGGAGCCGACGACGAAGCCCCCGGTGAAGCAGCCGGGCCTCGAAGCCTGCTGCGCGTCGGCGCCGCCGGCGAAGCGAGGCATCTGCAACGGCATCAGCGCGATGGTCTCGTCGGGCAAGACGTCGCGCTCCTCCGCGATCGCGTCGCTCAAGGCGCAGGGTGTGACCTGCCACTGATCCGCGGGCGCGATCGCCATCGGCGACGCACCGCTCAGGGCTGGCCCGCCTTGACGCGCCGCGCGGGCGGGTGCTAGTTTCGGGCTGTCGTCATGCCAAGTAGCTCTGTCGTCGCGGCACACGCGACCGATCGCTGGCCAGGTGCCAGCCGGCCCGAGCCCGCTCGCCCGAGGTGGGCGCGCGGCCAGGCCGGCTCCGGTGCCGGACCGACTGAGCGCGCGGCGGGTGCGCGCTGGGTAGGCTTGTGCTGGGTAGGCTTGTGCTTGGCGGACGTGAGCCCCCGTTCGAGGGGCGCCCGAGAGTGGCCTCGCGCGATGGAGCCGACGTCCGTCGGATCGCGCGAGCACGGTGTGCGCAGGTCCACGCGTCTTCGCGTTGGCCAGCGGCATCGAAGAGTGCGGGTCGGCGGCGTCCGCCCCACCGCTTGAGGGCCGACGAGAGGCATCGAATGGGCAAGCGAACGATCGCGACTCGATTTCGTGCGAACTGGACGGACCTCTGCAGCGCGGACGACTTCTCCGGGCGCTGGGTCGCGCTCGACAACGTGCGCTACGCGCCGGGAACGAACGAGCCGCTCGAAGCGGACGTGGTGGACGTCGACGACGACCTCGTCGAGCTCTGCAACCGCATGCGCGCCGCCGATCAGACGTCGTGCTGCGTGATTCAGTGCACGATGAAGAAGGCGGTCTCGCGCATCAGCCGCGCGATCACTTCACGATCGGCTTGATCAGCGTCTTGCCATCTTTGACGACGACCTCGTAGTCGACGCGCTTCGAGGCGTGCTTGCCCTTCAGCTTGTCCGCCTGCGAGCGCAGGCTGTCGGCGAGCTTCTCGAAGGTGATGCCAGCGGTCGACTCGTTGCGATCGCGACGCGCCTGCACGTACTGGCCGTAGATCTCGCGCAGGCGCGAGTCGTTGAGCTCGCCGAACTCGTGGCCCTTCGCGCTCTTGGGGGCGGACGGCCTCGCGGCGGCTCCGTCGGCGGAGGGAGGAGGACGCAGCTGCGGGCGCGCCATCGGACGCTCCGAGGGAGCGGCG
>CAYYKK010000490.1:0-4168 GCA_964467935.1 uncultured Polyangiaceae bacterium | reverse complement strand
GGGGTTCAACTTCAAGGGCGCCGACCAGCAGGCGAAGGTCGGCGAGCTGTCCGGCGGCGAGCGCAACCGCGTGCACCTCGCGAAGCTGCTCCGGACCGGCGGCAACCTGCTCCTGCTCGACGAGCCCACGAACGACCTCGACGTCGACACGCTGCGCTCGCTCGAGGACGCGCTCCTCCAGTTCGCCGGCTGCGCCGTCGTCATCAGCCACGATCGCTGGTTCCTCGACCGCGTCGCGACGCACATCCTCGCGTTCGAGGGCGACAGCAAGGTCGTCTGGTTCGAAGGGAACTACGAGGCGTACGAGGAGGATCTCCTGCGTCGCAAGGGCAAGGACGCGAACGAGCCGCACCGCATCCGCTACCGAAAGCTCAGCGACGGATGAAGCCCCTCGGGATCCTCGCGCGCGCGGCCGTCGGGGCGACGTTGCTCCTCGGTGGGGGCGGCTGCCTCGCCGAGAACATGTACAGGAAGCCGGTCGACGTCGCGCCGCACGACTACTCGTTCCAGGGCGAGTCGCTCACCTACTTCGAAGGGACGCTGACCGACGAGGACAGCATCAAGGCGAAGAAGCGTCCCCCGGGGTACTCGGCGCTCCCGATCGCGCTCTTCATCGAGGGCGACGGCGGGCAGTGCCAGCGCTTCGACCAGGGCGCGTGGTTCCGCTTCCTCGTCGGCTACACGGGGCGAAGCTACGTGCTCGTGAGGCCCAAGTCGTACGCCAACGCGACGTGCGGCACCGACAAGTGGCGGAGCGGCGACTTCGCGTCCCGCGTCGAGGAGGTCGGCGTCCTGCTCGCGTCGTTGAAGCGCGATCACCCCGGCCAACCGATCGTGCTCGTCGGTCACTCCGCCGGCGCGACGATCGCCGCGCTCGCGGCGCAGAAGCACCCCGGCGAGATCGCGGCCATCGTCGACATGGCCGGCGGCACCGACGACCTCTCCAAGATCATGAAGGAGAGCGAGCGCAAGAAGGGCCTCGGCGCGGCCGAGCTCAGCGAGAACGAGCGGCTCATGGACGCTGCGTTCGAGCACCTGAAGAGCCCCGATCCCGACAAGCCGCTCTGGGGACGCACCGAGAAGTTCTGGAGCCAGATCCTCTCCATGGAGACGCGAGACCTGTGGCTCAAGACCGACGTGCCGGTGTTGGTCCTCCACGGCGAGGGCGACGACGCGGTGCCCTTCTCGCTGATGCCGAAGGCGAAGCGCGAGCTGAACCGCGCCGGCAAGGACAACTACACGTGGATCTTCCTCGAGGGCGCCGACCACGACCTCCTCGACAAGGACGTGTTCATCCTCGTCGACCGTTGGATCAAGAAGAAGATCGGCAAGGCCGCGCGCCCCGACGACGACTGAGCACGGAGCGCTCTCGGCGCGCGCGGGCGACGCGCGAGACCGCGCCGCATCGACACGTCCCTCGGAGGGCCGGATTGGAATAGCATCGCGCGCATGCAGACACAGGTCGTCCGTGTGCAGCGGGTCGGCGGGCCCGAGACGCTCGAGCTCGCGACCGTCGATCTCGCCCCGCCGCGCGAGGGCGAAGCTCGCGTCCGCCAGACGGCGATCGGCGTGAACTTCATCGACGTCTACCAGCGCACCGGCCTCTACCCGCTCCCGCTGCCCGCGACGCTCGGCGTGGAGGGCGCCGGCGTCGTCGAAGAGGTCGGCGCCGGCGTGACCTCGGTCGTCCCGGGCGATCGCGTCGCGTACGCGGGACCGCTCGGCGCCTACGCGGAGCGGCGGAACGCGCCGGCGGATCGCCTCGTGCGCCTCCCGGACGACGTCGACGATCGCACGGCCGCCGCCTCGATGCTGAAGGGCATGACCGCGCGCTACCTCCTCCGCGCCACGCACGCCGTCGCGCCGGGTGAGACGATCGTGGTGCACGCCGCGGCCGGGGGCACCGGGCAGCTGATCGTGCAGTGGGCCGTGCACCTCGGCGCGCGCGTGATCGCGGTGGTCGGGAGCCGGGCGAAGGGCGCGATCGTGAGCGCGCTCGGCGCGCACCGCGTCGTCGTCAGCGCAGAGGAGGACTTCGTCGCCGCGACGATGGACCTCACGAGCGGGCGCGGCGCCGACGTGGTCTACGACTCGGTCGGCAAGGACACGTTCCTGCGCTCGCTCGAGGCGATCCGCGTGCGCGGGATGCTCGTGAGCTTCGGGCAGGCCTCGGGCGCCGTCCCGCCCTTCGATCTGCGAGAGCTGTCCAAGAAGTGCGCGTACCTCACGCGCCCCTCTCTGTTCGCGTACGTCGCGACGCGCGCCGAGCTCGAGGAGACGGCGAACGATCTCTTCCACGTGCTCGCGAAGGGCATCGTGAAGGTCGACGTCGGCCGCGTCGTGCCGCTCGATCAGGCCGAGCTCGCGCACCGCGCGCTCGAGAGCCGCGAGACCACGGGCTCCACGCTCCTCGTGCCGAGCGCACCCACGCAGGCGCACGGCTGATGCGCAAGCTCCACGGCGACGTCTTCACGTACGCGGAGTTCCCTTCGGCCGCCGAGGTCCTGAAGGAGGGGACCACGCACGCGACGTTCGGCGTGCGCGGCCGCAAAGGAGGACCGACGTGGACGCCGGTGCAGAACGTCCGCGAGTGGCCGGGCTTCCGCGTGCGCCGCTTCGAGGAGCTCGTGAAGGTCGCCGCGCACCTCGCCGCCGGCAACCGCGGCCAGATGCTCTTCTTCCGCGGTCAATCGCGCGACTACGTCGACCGAAACGGTCGCACGAACCTCTATCCGACGCTGTTTCGGAAGGGCGCCTCGCCCCTGCGCCGCACCGAGCTCGCGGCGCGGTGGGCGCGCCTCGAGGCCTGCGTGCGCGCGATCGTCGATCACAGGAGCGATCTCGCGCTGCCCGGCAAGACGCACCGCCACATCGAGTCGGCGATCGCGCTCCTCCAACACTACGGCCTCTGCGACACGCCACTGCTCGACGTCACGCCGTCGCTGCGCGTGGCCGCGTCGTTCGCCCTGCCCGACCGCACGGCGAAGGTCGGCTACCTCTACGCGATCGCCCTGCCCTATCCGCACGGGACCATCTCGCACTTCGTCGATCAGGACATGGTGCTCGTGCGCCTGTTCGGGGTGTGCCCGTTCGAGGCCGTGCGACCGCACTACCAAGAGGGCTACCTCGTCGGAAAATTCCCGATCGCGAACGCGGGACAGCTCGGCGTCGAGAAGGAGCGCAACGACAACGCCGCGAGCCGCCTCGTGGCGAAGCTCGTCCTCGACGACCGGGACGGGCGCTTCTTCCACGGCGGGTTCCCGCGCGTCCCGAAGTCGACGCTGCTGCCGACGAAGGACCCGTTCGGCGACGCCCTGCGTCGCGTCGTGCGCGGCGCCGTCGGGCCCTGAGCCCCCGGCGCGCCCCGCGCAAACCGCGTTCGAAGGGGCGATCGCCGTGGTAGCCTCGCCGGATGGTTTCTTCTCGTCTCGGGGCTCTCCTCGCCTCGCCCACGCGCCTCCTCTTTCGCGCAGCACGGCCGGCGGGCCTCGTCGCGCTCGGCCTCGCCCTCGCCACGCTGCCCGCCGCCCTCGGCGCCTGCGGCGGCGACGGCGGCAGCGCGTCCTCGAGCTCGAAGTCCTCGAGCGGCAGCGGCGGCGCAGGCGGCGTGGGCGAGCCCCTCGTGATCCTCGACTGGAACACGCACAACTTCTTCGACGACAAGAAGAACAGCACCGCCCCGCAGGAGACGGTGGTGTCGACGGCCGAGTACCAAGCGCACGTCGCGAGCGTCTCCGCGATCCTCGGCGAGCTCGACCCGGACGTGGCCGTGCTCGCGGAGGTCGAGAACCAGCCGGTGCTCGAGGCGCTCAACGCGAAGCTCGGTCAGAAGTACGCCGATCTGTCGATCATCCCCTCGGGCAACGATCCGCGCGGCATCAACGTCGCCGCGATGAGCAAGATCAAGTTCACGAGCGTCGTCTCGCACAAGGACGACAGCTTCACCCTGAACGGTCAGCCTGCGCCCTCGTACAAGTACACGCGCGACTGCGTCGAGTATCACTTCACCAAGAACGGCCGGAACGTGATCCTCCTCGGCGTGCACTTCCGCTCGAAGGTCGCGCCCGACGATCCGGACAAGCGCCTCGCAGAGGCGCAGCACACCCGCGCCATCGCAGACGGGCTGGCGAAGGCCGATCCGACCGCCGCGATCATCGTGCTCGGAGAC
>CAYYKK010000489.1:0-4182 GCA_964467935.1 uncultured Polyangiaceae bacterium | reverse complement strand
GTCCTCAGGGCCGAGCCCTCGGTAGACGCCCGCCGTCGATCCCGTCGCGACGAGCTCGAGCGCCACGAAGCCCCCGGCCAGGGTCGCGCCCAAGATCGGATCGCCATCGCCTTTGCGCAGCGCCTGCTCGGTCACGAACGCCGCACCGTCCCGCTCGCATCGGAGGACGCCACGCACGCCCTCCGCGTGGGCACCGCAGCGCGGGCAGAGCAGCCTGGAGGTCATCGCTTGGACAGGGCCCCCGAGGGGCTGCATCGCTCGGCGGCGCGCGCGCCGAGACTCGGAGCACGGCTCGGCGCTGCAGAGCCCAGCGCAGGCCTCAGCGCTGCAGGCCTCAGCGCTGCAGGCCTCAGCGCTGCAGGCCTCAGAGGAAGACGCCGTGCGGCATCGGCTTCTTCCACTCGTTCTTGCGCTTCGTGTACTGGCCACGGACGAACGGCCCGAGCACGGGCGCGATGTTCTCGGCGATGTCGGCCTCCCACTCGCCGCCGTGGATCGCGTCGCGCGGCGACGTGTCCGGTCCCAGCAGGAAGAAGCCGGGGATCGCGTCGTGTTGCATCTGCATCGCGTCGAGCTCCTTGTCGAAGACCTCGACGTCGACCTTCACGACCACGACCGGCGAAAGCGCCTTCTGCATCGGCTCCTCCCGGATCGCCTTCTCGACGCCGGCGCAGGGATCGCAGCCCGCCCGCGTGGTCATCACCAAGAGATCCTTGCCGGACGCGCGCGCTGCCGCCTGCTCCGCCGCGAGCGCTTGCCGCAGCGACGCGACCTTCACGCCGAGCTCGACGACCTTCACGTCGCCGATCTCGCGTCGCTCGGTCTCTTGCGGGACGGAGCCGCTCGGCCCGACCTGCACCGGGGGGGCCACGAGCGGGACATGCACGACGTCGCCGGGGTGGTGGTCATCGCCCTTCGACTCGACCTCGTCACGCACGCGCGGATCGGGCTTCGCCTCCGCGACGGCCGGAGCGTGCGCCTCGGACAGGTAGCGCATCGTCAACCACGCGCCCGCGCCCACGAGCGCGACGTGCCCCGCGCACACCGCCGCGATCGCCACGATCCCGAGCTTGCTCTTCGGCTTGGCGCTGGCGGCTTTCTGCACCCACGGGTCGAGGATCGGCGCTTCTTCCGTCATCGGATCGAGCTCGTCACCCATCGATCGCCTTTGCACGAGTCAAAGGATAGCGAATCCCGGACCGCGCGCCGCTCGAAAATCCAGGTCGGCAAACGAGCCGTGCTCCGCGTGGGATAGGGGGCTCCGCGACTCCGTTCCTCGGTTGAGAGGACACGTCTGCGGGGGCTCGCCCGGTCACGGTGGCGCCGCGCGCCCAGTGCGGGCGCCGTCTCCGCCGAGGCCGTCTCAGGGGATGCAGCTCGCGTTCACCGTTCGCAAGGTCGCCCGCTTCGTGCTGACGATCGGGCTCATCTGCTCGGTCCACGCGACCGCGAGACGGTCGCCGACGATGGCGATCGAAGGAGGGTCCTTCACCTCGGTCTGCCCGTCCGACATGCGCACCGCGCTCGACGAGACCGCGTCGGCTCCGACGCGCACGACCAGCAGCTGCTGGGCCTTCCCGTCGGCGTCGCCGAGGTACGCGACGAACACCTGGCCCTTCGCGGCGACGGCGACGGGTGACTTGCCCTTGCCCACGATCAACGGCGGACCGGCCGCCATCGCGTCCTTGTCGAGGTGCCGCGTGTAGACGTCGTCGCCCGAGGCCCACGTGAGCTCGAAGCCCGTGTCCGTCGCGACGATCGTCACGTCCGACGTCTCGCCGCTCGCGGGCTTGGGCACGATCGCGGTGTAGGGGTGGAGCTCCTTGCCGGACTTGTCGAGGCGGGTCACGGCGGTGGTGCCGTCGCCCTCGATCCACGCGAGCGCATAGCCGTCGGCGTCGGCGGCCACGGCGGGCTTGTGCGGCTTCTTCGCGCTCTTCGTGAGGCCCAGCGCCTGCGCCTTCTGCGAGCCGTCCGGGCTCGCGAAGACGAAGAGCGACAGCTGGTCGCCCTGGGTGCCGAACGGCGACGCGACCACGAGCGCTCCGTCGAGCGTCGAGGCGATCGCCACGTCCTCGGGCGGGACGTCCTTCACCGTCGTCAGGTGCTCCACCTCGGGGCCCGGCTGCGCTTCCCACCGAGGCCGCGCATACGCGAGGCCTTCTCCATCGAACCACGTGACGATCCAGTCCGTGGGGCCGCTCGCGAACAGCGTCGGCGCGTGCTCGCGCGCGTTGCCGATGCCGCGATCACGCGCGAGGCGCTTCGCTTCGCCGTCGAAGCCCGCGAAGCCGATCTGTGCTTTGTCTTTGAGTTGCACCAGCCACGAAGCTGCAATTTGCCCGTCGCGACCCGCGATGGTGAGCTCGCCGCGTTGGAGGTACGTCGCCAGCTCGATCGACGAGGGCGCGCACTTGGCCTTGTCGATCGCGGGCGTCGCCGTGACGCCGGGGCCTTTCGGCGTGTCGTCGACGTGCGGGGCGTGGGAGGCCGCCGAGCCCGACGGCGCCGCGCTCGCCACGGGACCCCCGGAAGCGCTCGCGCTCGACGATGGGGCGCCCTTGCCGCCGCTCTTGCTGCCGCACGCCGCTGCGGCGAGCGAGAGGATCACCACCGACGCGCCGAGCCATCGACCCTTCGGCGCCGCGCCACGCCCGAGCAAATGCACCCCGAGCGAGCTCGGGGGATGCGCTGGTCGATCGGGCCTCAGGCGAGCCATCGTGTTCGGGGGGCCGAGCCGAGGGGCGCGGGCGAGGGCTATCAGAGCAAAAGTTGAGCGGGTCGGGTCAACTTTCAGCCGAACTTCCGACGCCTCGGCGCCCGCGCGCCGAAGCCGCCGCGAGCCGGTCACGGCTTCGGCGCGTCGGCGATGCCGAGCGCGACCGCGGCGCGCAGCACGTCCGGGTTCTTGGGAAACGACGCGTAGAGCTCGCGGACGAGCCCCTCGGCGCGCTTGTCCTTGACCTCACCGAACGCGAGCGCCGCGCACATGCGGGTGGGCAAGGCCGTCTGCTTCGACGGGATCGTCGCGCCGTCGAGGATGTCCTTGGCGATGCGCATGTCGTCGTCGCGCGCGCGGATGTACCCCTCGAGCAGACGCGCCGTCGCGGCGGGGACCTCGAGCGGGCTCGGACGCTGCGCGAGCAAGTCGAGGACCTCCTTTCGATGCTTCGGGATCTCGGCGGCGACGATCATGCGCTCCATCGTCGCGGTGCCCGCGGTCGTGGTCGCTCCGCCGAGCGCGAGGAGCGCTTCGTCGAGGTTGCCCTCGTACCGCATGAGCCGCGCGTAACGCTTCGCGCGCAGTGGCTGCGTCGTCGCGTCGGACCACTGGCCGATCACCTCTTTTGCCTTCGCGAGGTCGCCTTTGTCGAGGAGCGCGTCGACGGCGCAGAGCTCCGCGCCGAGCGCCTCGCTCGTGAGCAGGCGTCCGATCTGGGCGTCGCTCAGCGGCGCGACGCCGCGGAGCCGCTCGAATCGGGCCGAGACGACGAACTTCGCAGGGTCGGCCTCTTCGACCTTGGTCGAGATGGCCGACAGCTCGTCGAGGTCCGACAGCTCGTAGGCGCGGATCGAGCGGAGCTCGCGCGTCACGTCCTCGGGCAAGGTCGCGACGACCTGCATCATCGCGTCGAACTTTCCTTGCTCGAGCGCCGTGCGCCCGAGGAGCTTCGACGCCGGCGCGTAGCGGGGACCGACCGTGAGGGCCGCGCGCGCGGCGGCGAGGGCGCCGGTGACGTCGCCTCGCTCGAGCGCGATGCGGCCGAAGAGGACGGCGACGCCGGGCGCGTCGGACTCGTCGATGCCGCGCTTCGTGAGCGCGCTGGCGTCGCCCTTCTCGGCGTCGAGCAGCGACGTGGCGGCGTAGGCGGGCACGAGCTCACGCCCGACCTCGGCCGTCGTGGGGAGCGTCTTCGGTCTCGCCACCGTCTCGGGCAGACCTCCCGCGCGGCCCGCCGCCCACGCGAGCGCTTGGAGGGCGACCTTCGACGGCGAGTCGGGCAGCTCCGCGAGGCGCTTTTCGGCCTCGGGGAGATCTCCCTCGAGCAGCAGCGCCCGAATCGCGCGGATTCGCGCCGGCGTGAGCCTGGGCTCGGCGGCGATCGCGGCCTCGTAGCGCTCGATCGCCTTCACGTCGCCTCGCTCCTCGAGGGCCACACCGACCGCGAGCTGGTAGTACGC
>CAYYKK010000488.1:0-4186 GCA_964467935.1 uncultured Polyangiaceae bacterium | reverse complement strand
GGTCTCCTGCTCGAGCTCCTTGATGCGGGCGGACTGCGCGTTCTGCATCGAGCGGAGCGTCGGCGGCTCGCTCGCCTGCGAGAGCGCGACCTCGAGCTCGGCGATGCGCGCGTCGCGCGTCGCGAGCTCGCTGAGGAGCGACAGCGCACGATCGCGAGCCTCGGCGCGCTCCCGCGCGTCCGCGAGATCGGGCGGAGGCGGGGTCGAGCCGTGGCTCACGCGCGGCACCGCGAGCGCCGGCGCGGGGGCCGAGCGCGTGCGCGCCGCCGCGGGCTCCTCGACGCGCGCCGACGGGCGCTTCTTCTCGTCCTCGAGCTGCTTCGTCAGCCGAGCGCTGCGCTCGCGCTGCCGCCGGAGCTCTTCGTCGAGCTCGCGGACCTGAGCCGTGAGACGCTCGACCCTGAGGTGCGCCTCGGTGGTGCGCCCCTCGGCCTCGTGCGCGCGGCTCTTCGTCTCGCCGAGCTCCTTCTCGAGCTCGGCGACCTTCACCGAGAGCGCGTCGACCGACTTGTGGCGACTCTCTTCGGCGATCGACGAGAGCTTCGCCTCGGCCGCGAGCCGCTCGTTCTCGCTCGAGAGCTCGGCGATGCGCGACTGCGCCTCCTCGAGCGCGGCGTCCGACGCGGCGCGGTCGAGGCGCCCGCCCCCCCGCGGCATGGTGAGCGGCTCGCCGCGCGCAGGCTCGAGGTGCACCGTCGCGCGCGCCACCTCGGCGAGCGGGATCTCCACGAGCGCGTACGAGTCGAGCTCGACGCGCCGCTCGCTGGCGACCGCGACGTACCACTCGGGCACCTCGGGCTCGCCGAGGATCGACGTGTCGACGGAGACGTCGGGATCCTCGGCGGCGAAGTCGACGAGCGCGTAGCCCACGAAGGGGGCCTGACCGAGCATCTTCACCTCGGCGAACTGCAGCGCGACGAGGTCGTAGAGCTCGTAGTAACCGGGCGCCGACCCGAGCGTCGGCGGGGGCGGGAGCAACCAGCTGTCGGCTTCGGGGTTCGGCGCGGCGAAGAGGGCGACGCCGCTCGGCGGCAGCAGCCGGCGCGCACGGCGGACGATCTCGGCGGGGTCCGCGAGGATCGAGAGATCGGGCACGAGGACGACGTCGAACGCCCCGTCGCGCACCCCGAGGTCACCGTCGAGCAGCGCGAAGAGCGGCCTCGCGCCCTTGAGTCCCGCGCTCTTCGCGTTCGCCACCGCGATCCGCGCCTGATCCGGATCGTAGACGTGCACGAGGCGCGCCCCGCGCTCGACGAGGCCTTCTCCGAGGCCGAGGAGCGCGTCACCGAAGACCGCCACCCTCCGTCCCCGGACGATCGACTCCGCATAGGCGCACAGAGTCGCGGCGGGGTGGGGCTGCGAGGCCGACGTGCTGAGCTGGATCATACGCGGCGGCTCATACCACGAGGGGCCCCGAGGCTCACGCTTCGTCGGCCCGGGCCTTTCGTCGCGCGGGCTGCGCCCATGAAGGATCCTTCTGCCACCGCGACGCCGCGCTCGTTGAAGCTGCAAATCAGCGGGAACATGAAGGAAGAGCCGCTTGCGGCGCCCTCGAACGACGGCTAACGCGGTCGGCCATGGCCATCGAGATCCGCGAGCTGGGGGGCGACAAGCGCCGCCTCCGGGACTTCCTCGACGTCGTGTCGGACATCTACCGCGCCGACGGGAACTACGTCCGTCCGCTCGACATGGAGATCACCGACAAGCTCGACGCGAAGAAGAACCCCTTCTTCGCGCACGCCGAGGGCACCGCGTGGGTGGCCTACAAGGACGGGCGCCCCGCGGGCCGCATCACCGCGCAGATCGATCACGAGCACATCAAGCGCCACGACGACGGGGCGGGCTTCTTCGGCTACTTCGACACCATCGAGGATCCCGAGGTCGCGAAGGCGCTCCTCGAGGAGGCTTCGACCTGGCTGCGCGCGCGCGGGATGAAGAGCATCCGCGGCCCCTTCAGCCTCTCCATCAACGAGGAGCTCGGCTGCCTCGTCGACGGCTTCGACTACCCGCCGATGATCATGATGCCTCACCACCTGCCCTACCAGAGCAGGCTCATCGAGCAGGCCGGGTTCGCGAAGCTGAAGGACTTCTACGCCTGGCGTTACGAGGTGGGCGAGATCCCGCTCCGAGCGCAGAAGGCGCACGACGAGATCGCCGCGCTCCCCGAGGTCACGAGCCGCGAGGCCGATCCGAAGGACATGCTCCGCGATCTCAAGATCATCACCGACGTCTTCAACGACGCGTGGAGCGACAACTGGGGCTTCGTCCCCATGACCGACGCCGAGCTGAAGAAGTCGGCCGACGACATGAAGCTCATCCTCATGCCCGAGCTCACGCGCATCGTCTCGGTCGACGGCGAGCCGGCGGCGATCGCGGTCGCGATGCCGAACCTCAACGAGCTCATCAAGGGGCTCGACGGCAAGCTCTTCCCGCTCGGCATCGCCAAGCTGCTCTACCGGCTGAAGGTGCGGGGCCCCCGGAGCGGCAGGCTCATCCTGCTCGGCATCCGGCGCAAGTGGCGCAACGTCCGGAAGTACGCTGGCCTCAGCGCCTACCTCTACGTGGAGATGAACCAGGCGGGACACCTGCTCGGCATCACCGAGGGAGAGCTCTCCTGGACCGTCGAGGACAACGCCCCCATCAACGTCGGCATCAAGCTGATGGGCGGGCGGGTCTACAAGACCTACCGCGTCTTCGAGCGGACGCTCTCGTGAGGTCTCGCTCGATCGCCCGCGCCGCCGCGGTGGCGCTCGCGCTCGCTTCCACGGCGGCGTGCGGCGGGATCCCGATCTGGCCGGCGCCCGCCGAGTCGCACTCGGCGACCCCGAGCGCGGTCGCGGCGCCCGCGACCTCGTCGAGCGAGGCGCCCGCCGCCGCGAGCCCCTCGGTCGCGCCGCCGACGCCGGCCTCGACGCGCGCAGGCGTGGCGGTCATCGCGATCGGCCCGATCACGTTCGCCGTCGACGACACCGGCGCGAAGAAGGTCACCGAAGGGCGAGACCTCTTCTCCGCGACCCGCTCGCTCGCCAAGCAGCTCTACGGCGTGCCGCGCCTGCGCCCCCACGCCGACGAGGCGACCGTCTCGGTCCTCTCGGGCGGTCTCGCCGACCCCGGCGATCCGCCGGCCCTCCGCGAGCTCGCCGACCTGCGCCGCGCCCTCTCCTCGGATCTCGACGGCGCCGCCTCGCGCGCCCTCTTGGAGTCGCTCGGGCGCAAGGTGGACGTCGAGGGCCTCGTCCTCGTCTCCGCCTCGAGCGTGGGGACCTCGGCGCGGCTCGTGCGCGTCGTGCCCGCGGCGGACGGCGCCGTCTCGACGCACCTCGAGGGCGCGACGTTCCTCGCCACGGAGGGTCCCCCGGCGACCGCAGGAGAGGGTCCAAGTTACAGTTGGGACGCGACTTCGATTGCATCTCTTCTGGGATCTCCGCCCGCGAGCGCACGAGCGCCGACCCCGCCCTTGCTCGGACCGCGACGCGACACGCGCGTGGCGACGCAGCCCGCCGCTCCCGGCAAGCCGAAGGCCAAGACCAAGAAGGACGACAAGGGCGGCAAGACCATCTTCGAGAGCCCTTGGTTCTGGGTCGCGGCGGGGGGCGTCGCGGCGATCGGCGTCACGGCGCTGGTCATCTCCCAGACCGTCGATACCCACTCGGGGAGCGTCCACCTCCAAGGGAAAGTGCTACCCTGAGGGACCGGGTCGACGTCGGCCCGGCCCGTCTCACCCATGCGAGCCCCCGATCGCCAGACGCTCCCGAGGGAGCGAACGTGAGCCCCCGTCGAGCGGCGCTCCGACAAGGCGTCGAGGCGAGCCCGGCGAAGCGGCCGTGGACGCGGCTCCCGCTCGGTCTGTGGCTCGGCTTCGCCGGCGTGCCGCTGCTCGTGGGCACCGCCGCGGCGGGCGAGCCGGTTCGCGGGGACACGACCTCCGAGCAGCGCCCGCTGCGCGTCACGCCGAGCGTGCCGCCGCTCCCCGCGGAGTACGTCACCGAGGACGCGGGCTGGCTGCGCATCGGCTATCACCCCTCGGCGCGCGATCGGCTGCGCGTCGTGATGCCGCGCCTCGACGAGATCCGCAGCGAGCTCCGCGCGGCGCTCGGCGCGGACGTGCTCGACGACGTCGAGCTGCGCATCGCGGCGCTCGACGGCGAGATGGTCCGTCTCACGCCCGGCGAGGTCGCGCCGCCGC
>CAYYKK010000487.1:0-4193 GCA_964467935.1 uncultured Polyangiaceae bacterium | reverse complement strand
GCGCCCCCCGCCCCGAGGGCCCTCGCGACGGACGAACGCGTCTCCTCGTCGAGGAGCGCGGAGAGCGCGGCGCACGCTGCGGTCGCTTCGTCGAGCGCGTTCGAGCGTCCGACGGCCGCGTGTGCGGCGACGCGCTCGACGAAGCGCTCTCGATCCCACGATCGGCCCTCTGCGCTCGCGAGCGGCGACGAGCTCAGCTTCGTCGCCCACGCCGGGGGCAGCGAGCGGCCGAGGCGCGCCGCCTCGTCGGCCGCGAGGATCTCACCGAGCGCGGCGAGCGTCGCCTCCACGGCGCGCCGCGCGGCAGCGTCGTCGAGCCCGGCGTGCGTCGAGAGGTGGCGAAGGAGCTCTGCGTCGTCGATCATGCGCTGAGAACGTGCAAGACGCGTGCGCCGAGCGACACGCGGCCCACCGCACCGTCACGGCACCTCGGCGACGACGTGCTTGCGCGAGCGCGCACGCCCTGCGGCGCGACACGACCCTTTCGATCACGCGCCCCGATGACTACGCTCGCGTCACGATGGCAACCCGAGCAGAGCGGTTCAAGGCGGAGGTGGAGCGTTCCGGCCCGAAGAAGGCCAAGGCCACCCCCAAGAAGAAGAAGAAGGCTGCGCCGAAGGAGGTCGACGCCCCGGTCGAGCCCGCTCGCGCCAAGAAGGCGCACGCGCCGAGGGGCGAAGGACACACCGCCGAGAGGAACGCGAGCCACCACGCCGAGAAGAAGGCGTCGTTCGCGCTCGAGGACTCGGCGACGAAGCCTTCGCGCAAGTCGACGCGCGCGAGCGCGAATCGCTCGAAGAACGAGTCGGCGCTGCGACGTCGTCAGATCCAGCGCGCTCGCTCGCCCGAGACGCGCGCCGACAAGGCGAACACGCCGACCGAGAAGGCGACGACCAAGAAGGTCCCGCGGAAGAAGTAGCGGCCTAGCGAGGCCCGGGCGCGCGATCGAAGCGAGGACCGAGGGTCAGCGCGGCGATCGCGAGCCCCACGAGGATCGCCCCCGCGAGATCGCGGGCGCCGAGCGAGGCTCCTCCGAGAAACCTCGCCGCGAGCCACGTCGCGAGCAGCCCGGCGATCACGCTCGCCGCGCGGTTCACGGGGACGGCGAACGAGTTCTCCCTCGGATCGAGCAGCACGAGCCCGCCGAAGACGCCGGTGCCTTGCGAGCAGATCCCGACGACCACGACCCACCCGAGCGCCGCGCTGGTCGGGACCGTGAGGAAGCCGTCGCGCAGCGCGCGCGCGACCTCGCCGCCCCCGGCCGCGGCCCACACGCCGAGCAGCGCGAGCGCGAGCGGCGTGGCCACCATCTGCTCCTCGACGAAGTACTTGCGGTTCGCCTCGACGCTGCCCTTCGCGAGGTGGCTCATGAAGCGCAACCGGACGAAGTAGCCGAGGAGGTAGACGGCGACGTCGAGCGCAGCCGCCAGCGTGATCGACAGGCGCGAGCCCCCGAAGAGCGCGTCCGCGAGCGCGCCGAGGCTCAGCGCGAGCGCGACCCAGGAGAACCAGCGAACGCGTCGCCCGCTCAGGAGGTCGACGATGGGCGCGATCACGAGCACGCCGCCGCGCATGAGGAGCATCATGAAGACGATGCTCGCGCCCTCGAACGTGTACGCGAGCGTCGTCGTGAGGAGGATCGCGGCGGTGGAGAGGCCCGACAAGAACGTCCAGGGCCCAGGACGCGGGAGACGAAGACCCGCGATGTCGACGTGATCGGCGTGGCGCCACCAGCCGAGCAGCGAAATGGTGACGAACATCCCCGCTGCGGATGCGGCCGTCGCGACGGGGAGCAGCGAGAACCCCGAGAGCTTGCCCGGGCCGAGCGCGCCGGAGGAGAGCGCCTTCGTGAGCGCGCTGTAGGGCACGTACGCCGCGAAATAGCCGAAGGCGAAGAGCCAAATGGGAGCGCGCGTCTTCTTGGAGGTCATCGGAGAACGAGCCGCGGCGCCTCGCTCGACGTCGCGAGCGGGAGCCTCGATCCCGGCTCGCTTGCCGCGAACCGGTCGCGCCTTAGATTCAAACCTCGGAGGAGACACAGATGCAACGGCGATGCGCCGCATGTGGCGCCGAGAATCGGATCCCCTCGGAGAAGCTCGATCGAAACGCTCGTTGCGGGCGCTGCAAGGGAGCGCTCCCTCCCGAGGACCACCCCGTCGCGATCGAAGACGCGGCGAGCTTCGACGATCTCGTCGCGCGCTCGCCGCTGCCCGTCGTCGTCGACTTCTGGGCGCCGTGGTGCGGGCCCTGCCGCATGGTCGCGCCCGAGCTCGAGAAGCTCGCGCGCACGAAATCGGGGAAGGTGCTCGTCGCCAAGGTGAACACCGACGAGGTGCCCGCGGTGGCGGCGCGCTTCGGCATCCAGAGCATCCCGACGATGGTCCTCTTCCGAGGGGGCCGCGAGTCGAAGCGCGTCTCGGGCGCGATGCCGGCGCCCGCCATCGAGCGCGCCTTCGAGCTGTGATCCACCATGCCCCGGCTCGTCCTCGCGGATCTGACGAAGCCGGCGAACCTGCTCAGCCTCGCGCGCATCCCGCTCGGGCTCGCGTTTCCCTTCGTCGACGACGTGCGGGCAGCGCTCGCGCTCCTCGTCGTCGGCGGCGCGACCGACGTCCTCGACGGTTGGGTCGCGCGTCGACGAAACGAGGCCACCGCGCTCGGCGCCGTCGTCGATCCGATCGCCGACAAGGTCTTCGCCGGGGCCATCGTCGTCACGCTCTACCTGCGTCACGCGCTACCGACGTGGGGGATCGCGGCCCTGCTCTCGCGCGAGATCCTCGAGGCTCCTCTCGTCCTCTGGGTCCTCGCGCACGCGCCTTCGCGTCGAACGCGCCGTGAGGAGGCGAAGGCGAACGTGCCAGGCAAGCTCGCGACCGCGGTGCAGTTCGGCGCCGTGCTCTCCGCGATCGCTTTCCCCGCGGCGCTCCGCGGCTGGCTCGTGGCGTCCGCCGTCGCGGGGACGGTCGCGGGGCTCACGTATCTCGAGCGCGAGATCCGTTGGGCACGAGGGCGCAACGCGCGCCCCGAGTCGCCTCCACGAGGGGGCTCGACGCCTTGACTTTCGTGGCCACTCTTGATGTGGTCAGCCCAGTTGGTCCTACCAATCAACCGCGCGGCCGATCGCCATGCCTCAGCCTCCCGCCCAGCCCTCCGTCGTCGACAGCGTCGTCGAGCGACTCGTCGCCGCCATCCTCGAGGGGACCTATCCGGCCGGCTCGCGCCTCCCCGCCGAGCGGGAGCTCTCCGCCGAGCTCGGCGTCGCGCGCGTCAGCCTCCGCGCGGCGTTGCGGCGCCTCATCGAGTGGGGACTCGTCACGACCCGGCAAGGCTCGGGCGCCCTCGTGCAGACCCGCCGCCTCTGGACCGCGAACGCGCTCGCGCCTGCGCTCCATCACGCCATGCAGCGCGGCAACCTAGAGGGGCTCTTGCCGCTCATTCGCGACGGCCTCGAGCTCCGTCGCTCGCTCGTGCTCGATCTGGTCCGTCGCTCCGCGGGCCGGGTGAAGAAGGGCGGGCTCGCGAGCGCGCGGGCGCGCGTGCGCGAGGCCTGGGGCGCGCGCGGAGACATGATCGCGTTCCTGCGCATCGATCGGCACATCCTGCTGCACGTGCTGGAGGCCGCGGAGATGTGGCCGTCGCTCTGGCTCATGAACACGCTCGGTCCCTCGTACCTCGCCGCGATCGGGGGGCTCGCCGCGACGATGAAGGCGCCTCCGACCTTCGAGAGCGCTCACCTCGCGATGCTGGACGCCGTGGAGGCCGGGGACGCGCAGAGGGCGCACGACGTCTTCAGCCGGTACCTCGACTCGCTCGACCTCGCCCTCGTCGAGACGCTGCCTCCGGAGCTCGCCGCGTTGATCGTGCCGCGTCGCTCCTCCGCGCCCCCCACCCCGTCGACGCCGCCGCCCGCGCGCAAGACGGCGCCGAAGAAGCCTCTCGGGTGACCCTGCGGCACCCGCGCGCACCACACCACGCGCCGAGGTGATCGTTTACCCTCGCGTGACCGGATGAACGAAGACGCGCGCAGCGGCGAGGAGACCGGCGAGGGCGGGGCCGCCGCGACGGATCGAGCGAGCCGCGCGCCCCACGCGCCTCACGGCAAGCTCCTCGCGCTGACGCTCGGGGCGATGGGCGTCGTCTACGGCGACATCGGCACGTCGCCGCTCTACGCGATCAACGAGATCTTCTTCGGC
>CAYYKK010000486.1:0-4195 GCA_964467935.1 uncultured Polyangiaceae bacterium | reverse complement strand
GTCGCGGATGCCCACCACCTCGTGCTTGCGCGTGGCGCCGACGACGGCGATGGCTCGGATGGCGGCGTTCATGCCCGGCGCGTCGCCGCCGGAGGTGAGGATCCCGATCTTCATGGTCGGCCCATCGTCGGAGCCCCGGCGCTCGCTCGTCAAGCAGCCTCGTCGTCGCGCCGAGGCCGCCAGAAAAATCGCGACGCGCGTCAGGAGCGCCCGCGCCGCGGCGTCGGTCGAGAGCGAAGGGGCGAGACGGCGCCCCGCAGATCTCCGCACTCAATCGAACGAGCCCTACACGCACCTCCGGACCGCCGCGCTCTCGGCGCGCGGTCCTCGCAGATTCGTCGGCTCCTTCACTCGAGTGCGATCGTTTTCGAGGCTCGATGCGAAACGCCGCTCGCCTCCCCGATTTTCGCGCCCACTGGAGAAGGCCCTACACGCAAACCGGAGATTGTTGGTTCGAGTCCAACCGCCTGCACCGAGCCCCTCGGGGCTCCACACACGCAGGCGTAGCCTAAATGGTAAAGGCACCACCCTTGTACGGTGAAAACCCCGGCCTCCTCACTCGGGCGCGAAAGCTCTTCGCTGCCGGAAGGCTCGATCGCTCGTTCGGTCGGGCCTTCTTTTTTTGGCGATGCGCCGCGCGCGCGCCTCTTACCATCGCCTCGCATGACGACGCCGACCCTGCCCGAAGCCCAAGTCGGCCCCGCCGAGCGCCTGCTCGACGTGGTGCTGAACTCGTCCGCTCACCTCTGGCACAACCGGCCGGGGCAGGACGTGGGAGGCGTCTGGCACCCGGCGAAGAAGTCGAAGAAGCGCCACGTGATCCGCGGCGCGACGCCGGTGCCGCCCGGGCTCTTCGTGCCGGCGGCGTCGGCGCTCTACGGCAAGCTGGTCGACATCTACCTGCTCAACGCCGATCTGATGGCGCACTTCGCGAGCTATGCGCTCGACGAGACCGAGTGGCGCGACCTCAAGGTCGCGTGCGCGGCGCTCCTGCTCGTGCAGAAGAGGTCGGGGCAGCCCGTGCGCGACGAGGGCGGCCAGGTCGCGTTCCTCGACGACGATCTGCGCGCCGTCGGCGAGGCGATGATGCTGCGCTACGAGCGCAAGTCGACGCGCATGCTCACGCCGAAGGCGATCTTGCGCATCGCCGAGCTCCTCGAGACGCCCGCGATCGCAGAGCTGAACCGCATCGCGGGCTTCGCCGACGAGGCAGGCCTGCACGCGCCGCTCGGGCGCTGGCCTCGCGCCGCGGAGAAGTGGCTGCGTGTCCGCGAGCGCAACCCTCAGATGCTCGTCGGCCTCGCGAAGGCCGGGTTCAAGGAGACGATCAAGAAGCTCGCGCGCAAGATCGGCTACAAGCCGGAGACGCAGGCCTTCTTCGAGATCCTCGGCTGGAAGCAGAAGCAGGCCGCGGGTGGTCACCGCTCGATCGGGCTCGACGACCTCAAGCTCGAGAAGCGCGGGCGGTACGACGATCTCTCGGAGGCGGAGATCTGCGAGTCGATCGTCGAGCAGCGCCTCGGCTACAAAGAGGTCGTCGGTCGGCTGCCGAAGGATCTCGGGCTCACGCCGGCGATCATGGTGGCGCTCCTCCCGTCCCTCTCGGATCGCGATCTGCGCCTCCTCACGCCGACCATCGAGGAGCTCGGGCTCATGACCGATCCGCTCGTCCGCGCGCGTTGGGAGAAGGCGATCGAGAGCGCGACGGATCAGCGCGCGCTCACCGTCGCGAAGAACGTGAAGAGCAAGGACGTGCGCGAGAAGCTCGAGGCGGCGGCCGACGTCGCCGCGAGGAAGGCGGTGGAGGAGGGCGGCGGCGCCGACGACGTGGTCGTCATGTTCCTCATCGACCGATCGGGCAGCATGCAAGGCGCGATCGAGCAATCGAAGGAGGCGCTGTCGCGGATTCTCGCGGGGTTCCCGCCCGAGCGCGTGCACATCGCCTCGTTCGACACGCTCGGGACCGTGCACAAACCGAAGGCCGCGAACCGCACCGCGGTCCAGCACATGCTCGCGTCGGTGACGGCGAGCGGCGGCACGATGCACTCGGCGGGGGTGCGCGCGCTCCACCAGGCGGGCGTGAGGATCCCGGCCGGCGAGAGGCTCCTCGTCGTCGTCGTCGGGGACGAGGCGGGAGAATCGGGCGCGGTGTTCGCGCGCACGCTGCGGGATCACGGCTATCACCCGGGCGCGCTCGCGCTGCTCGTCAACGTCGCGTCCGGGCGGGGCACGACGGTGCGCGACGCCGCGCGCGAGCTCGGCGTCGGGCTGAGCGAGATCCAGATCGATCAGTTCGAGGATCCTTACCAAGTGCCGCGCGTCCTCCGCACGCTCCTCGACACGCCGGCGAATCAGCCGGGCACGCGCGTGACGGCGTGGGTCGAGAAGGTGATGGCGACGCCCATCGTCACGGTCTGAGGGCGCCGCACCACGAGCGATCTTCTTTGGTAGGCTCTCGGCGTGGACTATCGACGCTTTCTCGCGAAGTCCGAGGAGGTGGTGCTGCCCTATCTCGGCGGAGGGAGCGTCGAGACGGGGACGCGGCGGTTGCGCGTCGTCGGCGCGCCGAGCCCGGGCTTCGTGCGTTTTCGGATCGAGGGCCGTCGCGCGACGGCGCTCGGTGAGGCGGAGGCGCCCGATCTCGGGGCGCTGCCCTCGCGGACTGGGCACTTCGTCGCGGGCTATCTCGCGTCCGCGGACGGCTCGCTCGCTCGGCTGCACCTCGTGCCGAGCGACGAGCCGCTCGCGCTCTCGCCGGTCCGAGGACGCGTGTGGCACGACGGCGCGGTGATCTTCGCCGAGGGCCTCTTCGAGACCGACGCCGAGGAGACCGCGCGACGACGGCTCGAGCTCGAAGAGGCGCTGGGCGACGAGAAGGGCATCGCCTCCTCGCTGAGGGCGGCGTTCGCGGCGGCGCTCGCGATTCGCGTAGGCCGGCGCCTCGGCGTCGACGTCTCGCCGACGGAAGTGCGAGGCGCGACGCGGGCGATCTCGGCCGCAGGGCGAGCCGCGGCCGAGGTCGAGGTGCGCCGGATCGAAGCGCGTCGAGCCGAAGCCGCGCGGGCGTCCGAGGAGCAGGCGGCGGGCTCACGCTTGGCGGCGATCGCGCGACGAAGCCTCGCGGGAGGCGCGCAGCGACGCGGCACGATCGAGGACGCCGAAGCGCGCGCGGCCGCGGCGCTCGGTGCGGCGTCCGGGAGGCTCCTCTCGTCGCGGCGCCTCGACGGCGACCGCCTCGAGGTGCGCTACGAGATCTTCGGCGAGCGCTTCATCACGATCGTCGACGCGCTCACGCTCCACGTCGTCGACGCAGGCGTGTGCCTCGATGGGTCCGACGAGGAGGTCACGTTGGAGAGCCTGCCGTCGGTCCTTCGAGAGGCCATCGACACCGGCGCGCTCGTCATCACGAGGAGGTGAGGGTGACCGCGACCGAGCCGCGAGAGCACTTCTTCGTCATCGGCCCCGAGGGCCGGATCCTCTATCGGGACGCGGGTGAGAGCGCGATCGCGATCCCCGACTCGCGCGCGCGGTGGGAGGCGATTTGGGCGCACCGCGACGAGCTCTCGGAGATCGCGCACTCGCACCCAATCGGTCCGCTCGCGTTCTCGCACGAGGACGAGACGACGATGGAAGCCCTCGAGAGCGCGCTCGGACGGGCGCTCGTCTTCAGCGTCGTCGCGCCGTCGGGCATGATCCGACGTCAGGGCGGCGTGACGGCGCTCGTCTCGTGCGAGCCCGAATGGACGCGCGAGCTCCGGCTAGTCTCCGGGATGCGCATTCGAGAGTAGGAGGCGACATGGCTGTCTTGAACATCACCTTCGGTGGCTTGTCGGCGGACTACCCGCTCGACGTCGACGTGACGCTGTCGGACGCGGACGTCCGTCGCATCGCGGTCGAGCTCGTGCGCTCGGGCGGCGTCCGCGGCTTGCGCGTGCCCGAGCTGCTCGACTCGGCGTTCGAACACTACGTCGTCGACCGCACGACCTCGACGCGCGGTGAGAAGCGAATCTACCTGCGTCCGAAGGTGCCGTTCGGCGCGGAGGCGTCGTGACGGCGCGCGTCGTCATCTGCGGCGTGGGGGCCGTGGGCTCCCACGCCGCGGTGCTCTGTCGCAACCTCGACGCGAGCCTCGTGCTCGTCGATTTCGATCGCGTCGAGTCGAAGAACCTCGCGGCGCAGGCCTTCGTGAAGCAGT
>CAYYKK010000485.1:0-4203 GCA_964467935.1 uncultured Polyangiaceae bacterium | reverse complement strand
TCCGCGAGGAGCTTCTTTATGGCCTGCTCGATGGGCTCTTGCCCCTCGAACCCGACGAAGACCTCGCGGATGACGCCCTTCTTGTCGACCAGGTACATCGTCGGCAGCGCGCGTACGCCGTAGTCGCTGAGCGTGTCGTCCGACACGTCGCTGACGACGCCATAGTTGATGCCGAACTTCTTCGCGCCCTTCTCGGCGACGTCGGGTGCGTCGCTGGTGAGGCCGAGGACGGTGGCGCCTTGCGCGCCGTACTTGTCGCTGAGGGCGACGAGCGACGGCGTCGCCTGACGGCACGCGCTGCACCACGAGGCCCAGAAGTCGAGGAGGACGACCCTGCCCTTCAGCTTCGCGAGATCGTCGGGGGCGCCTCCCTGCGACTTGCCGCCGCGCCAGCCGGGGGCGAACGTGCCGATCTTGTCGAGGCGCATGATCTCCAGATCGCCCGGGTGCTCGACGAGCTTGATCTGGAGGTCCTGCTCACCGGTCGCGCGCTTGATGTGGAGCGCGAGGACCTTGTCCGGCCCCGCGTCCGCGACGCGCGAGATGACGTCGGAGGGCGACTCGACCGGCGCCTTGTCGACCGTGACGATGAGGTCGCCGTCCTTCAGCCCGGCCTTCATCGCCGGCGACGAACGCATGACGTGCTTCGCGAGGACCCCACCCTGCGGCCCCTTCGCGAGCTCCACGCCGAGCCACGCGCGCCTGCTCGGTGAAGCCTGCGCGGTCGCGCCAGGCATCCGCGCGAGATCGGCCGCGATGGGCGCGAGGGTGAGGCCGAGGGCCACGCTCAGGACCAAAGGGATCCGACGAATCGGCGATCGGCGCATGTTGGGCTAGTGTAGCGCGGAGATGCGGCGCTTGCAGCGGGTGAGAGGGGGCAGCTCGATCGTGGGGCGCGGCCTCGTCCTCGGCCTCGCCCTCCTCACCGGGTGCGCCGGCGCCGAGGGGACCCATCACCGCCATCACCATCGTCCGATCGAGGGCGACGACGATCCCGCGCCGCCCCCCGTCAAGGTCGAGCCTTGGAGCGACTTCGGCCTGCTCCCCAGCCTTCACGTCGTCGGTGAGCCGCGGGTCTCGAGCCATCGGCTCGGCAACGAGAGCGCGACGGTGCGGGTCAACGGAGCGGCCGAGGGCTACGGGCGAGGCGCGCCGCTCGAGGCCGGTGCGCTCCTCGTCGAGTCGCTCGCCCCGACGGCGGACGCCGCTCCCACGGCTCACTTCGTCATGGTGAAGCGAGCGCCGGGGTACTTCCCCGCCGGCGGCGACTTCGAATACCTGGTCGTCGACCCCACGGGGGGCGTCCTCGCGCGCGGGGAGCTGCCGACGTGCGCGCGATGTCATGCCGAAGCGCCGCACGATTTCGTGTTCGGGCCGGCCCTGCGGGCCCCCTGAGCTCAAGTCCTCGCCAAAGTGACCGTCCCTCCCTCAGGGGACGCGTCCTTGGAGGGCACCGGTCTGCAAACATTGCAGACTCCTGGGTCGGCCGCGACAGCGATGTCGGGCCTCCGAGGCACAGGGGGCGATCGTTTCGGCGAGAAACCGGGGGCGAGGTCGAAGCATTCCCGAAGTTCGCGGAGCGGCGCGGAGGGGTTGTCAGTTTGGCACGCGGCCTGCTTGAGGGCAGTCCGAGCTTGAACGACTGCTTCCTTGGCTGAGCTTCCACTTCTTTTCTTCTTCTTTTTGGCTCCGCCGTTTCGCTCTGCTCTCCGAGCGCCCTTTCGCTTCTGCTCTTTTCGGCTCTTTCGCTTCTGCTCTTCGAGCGCCCCTTCGCTTCTGCTCTTCGAGCGCCCTTTTCGCTTCTTCTTTTCGCCCCTGCGTCGCTCTTCTCGGTGTCGCGAGCGCGCTTCCTTGGGTTCGACTTCCCGACTTCCGCTGGCCGCTTCCGGCTAGCTCGGTCCGAGTAGGTCGCTTGCCCTCCCTTCGGTCACGTGGCGTGACCAGCAGCTTGTTTCTCGACCGGACACGCCGGTCGGCAGTCTTCGATCATCCGCGGTGCGGAAGCTGCGCACCGATTCTTGCCGAAGCTTGTTGAACCTGCGTTCGTCGTAAGCAAGCGGCGCGCTCCCGAGAGGGGACGCGCCGTCCTGCTTTTTGTCACGATGGCGCGCCGAGAGACGGCCTCCGAAAGGGGTGCGCTGGGGGGGCGGCGAGCGCACCAGCGAGCGGAGGAGAGGCGCTCTGCGAATCGAAACGTAGCGCGTCGGGCACCGAGCGCTTGACACGTCTCTCCCGCTCGCGCTACACGCTCGCCTCCGTAGCGAGAGCGCCCATAGCTCAGCTGGATAGAGCACAGGCCTACGAAGCCTGGTGTCGGAAGTTCGAATCTTCCTGGGCGCGCCACCTTCCCATTCGGGTCGACGAACGATCCCCGCCTCGAGGAGCTCGACCGAAGTGGCTTTTTCACTCGAGGCCCCTTCTCCTGAGGCTGTTCTTCCTGAGGCTGTTCTTCCTGAGGCTGTTCTTCCTGAGGCGTGTCGTCCTGAGGCCGCACTTCGTGAGGGCGGCCTTTCTGAGGGCGCCCTCTCTGAGGTCCCTCCCCCCGAAGCCCTCCGCGGAGAGGAGCCTGTCCAAGGGGCGTCTGCCGACGGGGCGACTTCGGAAGAGGCGTCTTCTGACGAGACGTCTTCTGACGAGACGTCGAGGCGCGCGCGGGACGAGCGATGGATGGCGCTGGCGCTCGAGGAGGCGCGGCGCGCTGCGGACGCAGGGGACGTGCCGGTGGGGGCTGTGGTCGTGGTCGGCGAGGCGTGCGTCGCCCTGGGCCGCAACCGGCGGGAGATCGACAGCGATCCGACGGCCCACGCCGAGATCGGTGCCCTCCGGAGCGCCGCCGAGGCGCGCTCGAGCTGGAGGTTGGGCGACGCGACGCTCTACGTCACGCTGGAGCCCTGCCCCATGTGCGCCGGCGCGCTCGTCAACGCGCGCATCGGGCGCGTCGTCTACGGTTGCGCCGATCCGAAGGCGGGGGCGATCGACTCACTCTTCGCGATCGGCCGCGATCCGCGCCTCAACCACCGATTCGACGCCGAAGGCGGCATCCTCGCCGAATCGTGCGCCGCGATCTTGAAGAGCTTCTTCGCGGCGCGCCGCAAGCCGCGCGCCTGAGCTCACGGCTCGTCGAGCAAGAACGGCAGCACCGCGTCGACGAACCGGTCGCTCGCGTCGACGTGCGCGAAGTGGGACGCGTCTTCGAGCCGCGTGAAGCGCGCGTCCGGGAGCAGCGCGCGGAAGCGATCGCCGACCGAGGGGGGCACCATCGGGTCGCGGGCCGCGTAGACGAGCGAGAGCGGGATCGGGAAGCGGCGCCTCGCCGCGAGCTCGCGCTCGAACGACGCCATCTCCGCGACGTCGAGCGTCTCGGTGAGCATGCGTGCGAACGCGCGGATCCCCTCCGGCGTGCGCAGCGGCGCGGCGTACTCGGCGTGCTCTTCGCGCGACTTCAACGTCTCGTCGAAGTAGTGCACGTTCCGGTGAACCCACCGCTCCGGGCTCCGCCACACGAGCCAGCGCAAGATCGGCTCGACGTCACCGACCACCGTGAGCGCTGCGGAGAGGGCCCGCATGCGCGCCGTCGGCAGGCCGGGCGAGTGGAGGTTCACGAGGCGGCTCGTCGCGCCCGGATCGCGCAGCGCGAGGCGCATCATGAGGTAGCCGCCGAGCGAGTTGCCGATCGCCGGCGCGCCGCGGATGCCGAGCGCCGAGAGCAGCTCGCCGATCGACGTCGCCAGGTGATCGGGCAGGTAGCTCGCGTCCGGCTTGTCGGAGCGACCGGCGCCGACGAGATCCGGAACGAAGCACGTGAAGCGCGCGCCGAGCGGCTCGAGGACGTAGCGGAACGAGTAGCTCGAGGTCATGAAGCCGTGCACGAGCAGGAGGGGCGGCCCTTTTCCGTACACGCGCACGCGCACCTCGACGTCGCCGAACGGCCGCGACCGCACGGACACGCGGCGCTCCTCGGCCTCGAAATACGGGTGCGGCCTGCGAGGCCGCTCGGGCACCGCGGAGAACGGGAGCTGCTCGAACGGTCGCATGGGCGACGAGGCTACGGCGGTCGAAGCGCGCGCGCTACGCGGGAGAGGCGCGCAGACCGGCGCGCTATGCAGAGCCGGCGGGAGCGCCGAGGAGCGAGAGCTCCCGCTCGTCGAGGACCTCGACGACGAGCGCCGGTCCCTCGTCGAGGAGGAACGCCTCGCCGGGTCG
>CAYYKK010000484.1:0-4227 GCA_964467935.1 uncultured Polyangiaceae bacterium | reverse complement strand
CGAGCCCATCCATCGCGGGCAGCATGACGTCGAGGACGACGAGGTCGACCCCGCCCTCGCCGACGCGCTTCGAAGCGGAGGCTCCGTCCGCCGCTTCGCTGACCGCATAGCCCTCCTTGCGCAGCGCGTACGTCACCACCTCGCGGATCCGCGCCTCGTCGTCGACCACCAGGATGTGCTTCGCCACGTCGCCCTTCCTCGCCGCCCCTCGCGATGGGAACGTCCTACTCCGACGGCGCCATCCCGCGAACAAAAACAGGGTGCGCCGGCGCGGGTCGCGCGGGTGTGGAGGCTCGGCGGAGAGCTCGTGGCGAACTCGTGGCAGAGGCTCCCGTGCGGACGCGAGCCGAGTCCGATATGCTCCCCTCGCCTTGGAGCCGCCCCTTCGACTCTCGGCGTACCCGTGGGAAGCCCATCCGGGGCGCCTCTCCATGACCGTGGCCTGCGAGCTGACGATGAAGCTCGTACACGGCGCCGAGGCGCGGATCGTCGAAGCATCGCCCTTCTACGACGACGTCCTGCTGCGCACGGCGGAGGCCGACTTCCGCGTCCCCTTCCGGCTGCGCGCGGACGTGCTGCTGGTCGGCCACGCGTACGCGCCGGCCGACGAAGGCGAGGCCGAGCGGCTGCTCGTGCGCATGCGCATCGGGGACTTCTCGAAGGCGCTCCGCGTCACCGGCGACAGGTTCTGGCTCCGCGAGGCGGGGCGCTTGGTGCCCGGCGCGCCGCGCAAGTTCCGACGCATCTTGCTCTCGGGCGAGCGCGCGCTCCGCACGCCGGAGAACCCGCTCGGGCTCGATCCGGACGCCGTGCCGGTCGAGCACCGCATCGCGCTGCCGAACCTCGAGCCGGCGAGCGCGGGCTACGCGGCGACGACGGGCCCGGTGCCTGCGAACGCGCCGACGCGGGCGGGGCTCGTCCACCCGATGATGCTCGGCTGGGTGCACGCGCTGCTCGCGGGCCAGCGCGCGGGCGCACCGCCGGAGGGGTTCAACTTCGGCTACTTCAACATCGCGCCCTTCGACCAGCAGCTCCCGGAGCTGCAGACGGGCGCTGCGATCGTCCTCGAGCACGTCCACCCCGAGCACCCGGTCTTCACCTCGCGCTTGCCGTCGGTGCGCCCGCGCGCGTTCGTGTTCGACCCGCAGGCGCTGCAGCAGCTCGAGGTCCCGCTCCGCCTCGACACGTTGTGGCTCGACGCGGAGCGCGAGATCGCGACCTTGGTCTATCGCGGCGTCGTCCCGATCTCGCACCCGGACCTCGCGACCCAGGTGATGACGCGCGTCGAGCCCGTCGATCGGGCGGCGCCGGCGCCGGGCCCGGAGATGAACGCGACGCAGATGGGCACGGCCGAGCCGGTGGGCGCGGGGCTGCCGTTTCTGCGCGCGCCTGCGGGTGCGGCGCTCCCGCCGCGCAAGGAGACGCCGAGCGAAGCGCCGGCTCGGACGGGCGCCGGCAAGACGATGCCGCCAGCGCCGCTCCCGGGTGGCATGTTCGTCACGCAGGAGATCTCCGTCGGCGCCGGGCTCGGAGCCCTGCCCTTCGACAGCGAGACGACTCAGAGCCTCCTCGAGGATCCGACGACCGCCTCGAACGCGCGTCTCCCGCCCGCGCCGCGCGCGCCGGCGCCGCCATCGGATCCGCCGACCCCGACCCCCTACGTCGACGCGACGCCCAAGCCGGCGATCGCGCGCTCGACGGTGCGGCTCGTGCCCCCGGACATCGGGCCGACGCCGGAGCCGCCGCTGCCCGAGCGCCGCTCGAAGGGCAGCGAGGCGCCGCCGCTGTCGCAGACGATGGCTGGCCCCGCACCGCAGCGGCCACCGCTCGCTCCGACCCACGGCGTCGTCGACGTGAAGCTGTCGGCGGAAGCCGAAGCGGCGCCGATGCCGAGCCTCGCGCTCCGACCGCCGCCGTCGACGCGGCTCGGCGCGATGGCGCTCGGCACCGGCAAGCTCGCGTCGGTGCCCCCGGGCGCGGTCGTCGTGACGATGCCGACGAACGGGGTGGGCGCGCCCGAGGACGAACCGACCGCGGCGCGCTCGGGAGCCGAGTCCGCGAGCTCCGGCGGCGGTCGAGAGGCGCCCCGCGCGGCGACGAAGCCCGCGGAAGCAGCGAGGGCTCCCGCAGCGCCCACGTTCGGTGATCCGGCGACGCAAGAGACGGCCGTGAAGAAGCCGACGGTGCCCATCTTCGCGAAGCCCGACAGCGAGGTCACCCTCTCGGAGGAGCTCACCGACGCGTCGACGTCGGACCGCAAGGGGATCGAAGCGCGCACGCTCGAGGAGGCCGAGGCGGACGCCGATCGCGACGCCTTCGAGTTCCCGCTGCCGAAGTCGGACGGGTTCGAGGTCGACGGCGTCACGCTCGAGCACTGCGCCGCGGTGCGCGCGGGGATCGCGATGCCGGGCGCCGATCGGGCGGCCGTCCTGAAGAAGCACGACCTCGACGAGGCGACCTTCGCGCGCATCGAGAAGACGCACCTCGCGAGGATCGATCAGGAGACCGCCGGCGGCCTGCACGACCTCCTCAATCGCTACGACGCCGCGTACGTCGCCGCGCAAGACGCGCTGCGCGCGCCGGTCGGCGTGAAGGAATACGCGCGCATCGTCGTGGCGAAGAAGGAGGGCGACCTCGCGGACGTCATGGCCGAGCTCGGCGTGCCGCGGAGCGAGCTCATGCGCCTCGATCGCGTGTGGAAGCGCCGCATCGCCGAGCACCCCGGCGTCGACAAGACGCTGAGCGCGACGATCGAAGCGCTCACCAAGAAGCGATGAACTTCCTGCTGCATCACGAGTTCGCGCTCGCCGAGCTCGCGGACGACGAGGAGCGCCCCGCCGGCGCAGTCGGGGCGATGCTCCCCGATCTTTGGCGCATGGCGGATCGACGCGTGCGCCCGCGCGAGCTCGATCCGCCCACGATCGAGGCGCACCCCGCGGCGCTCCGGATGGTGCTCGCCGGCGTGGAGCACCATCGCGCGATCGATCGCTGGTTCCACCGCTCGCGCGTGTTCACCGAGGGAGAGCGGGCGCTCCGCGGTCGGTTCTACGCGACGAAGAGCTCCAAGCTGCTGCTCTTCGCCCACCCCGCGTGGGAGATGTGCCTCGACGGCGCGCTCCTCCGCGCCCGCGGCCCTTCGGCGGTCACGGCGGACGTCGCGGCGTCGCTCGATCGCGCCGAGGAGGCGCTCGACGCGGCGGTCGATCTGCATCACTTCGGCGCGGCGGGAGCGACGGGGGATCGCCCACGGTTCGAGTCGCGCATGGCGCGCATCGTGAGCGCCGCGCGAGACGGATCGCTCCACGACGACTACCTCTCCGCCGAGGGCATCGCGCGCCGCTTGGCGGGGATGCGCCTCGCCTTCGGCCTCGGAGCGCCGGGCGCGCGCGAGCTCGACGCGTGGACGGACGCGCTCGGCGAAGCGGTGGACGAGGCGGACCAGGCCCTCATCCGGCTGCGTGACGAGCGACGCGAGGCGCGCGCCCCGTCCGATCCCCGCGCCGACATGGGTCCCCCCGCCGATCGCGAGCGCTAGAGCAGCGGGCGCCCCTGCTCGCCGCGGAAGCGGACGTGAAAGTGATCGGTGTGCCACGGCGACGCGACGACGACGCCATCCTCGGAGAGCGCGGCGAGCGCTTCGTCCTTGATGAGGTCGGCCCGCCTGAGATCGGGCGCGACGCGGACGAGCTCGCGACGGTAGACGTCGTCCATGAACACCTTGACGATGGCGCCGGGCGACTCGTCCACGAGCGTGCCGAGGAAGAAGCCGAGCCGCTCGAAATCGACGCCCTTTCCCGAGCCGGGCGCGCAGCCGAAGTGATCGGGATCGAGGAGCACGCCGCGGCAGTGGTCGCGCGTGGTCGACGGGAACGTGTCGAGGGCCGGCAGCCCGATGTCGACGTCGGCGCCGCCCACGTGGCTGATGTGTCGCGGCATGCTCCGATCGGTCTTCGGACGACGCCCGTCCCATTGGCTGATGTCACTGATTGCAATTGGATCTCTTTTGAATGTCCGATACGTCTTTTCGAACGCGGACAAGAGGGCCATCGCCACGTCGATCCGCGCGAAGAGGTATCGCGCGGGCACTTGCAGCATGTAGCCGTCGCGCGCGGACCGCGGGGCGGGCATGCCGACGAGCGGCCGCGGGCGATCGGCGCCGGAGGCGAGCGCCTTCGGAGACGGGGCGAACGCCTCGTCGCTCGACGAGACGACGAGCGCCACGTCGAC
>CAYYKK010000483.1:0-4242 GCA_964467935.1 uncultured Polyangiaceae bacterium | reverse complement strand
CGTGATCGCTCGCGTCGTTGACGCTCCGCGCCGCGGCCTTCGCAGCGGCCTGCAGCACGTCGACGTCGAGCTCGCCCACCACGCCGGCCGCGCCCACGCGCGGCGGCGCCGCGAGGGCGCGATGCTCGTCGAGCACGACGGCCACCGTGGCGACCCCGATGCGGCCGAGCTGCGCGCGTTCGCGGAGGATCTCGTCGGCGAGCGGCGCGCCACCCATCGTCGCGACTCTGCCCACGCGCGTGCGGCCGATCTTCGCCGGTGAGCCCGAGGGACCGAGCTCGGCGACGTCCCCGTTCTCGATGACGAGCGTCTCCTCGACGCCGGTCTCTCGCGCCAGGGCCTCGTGTCTCTTGAGGTGGTGCAGCGTGCCGTGGACGGGGATGAACGCGCGCGGCCGCACGAGCTCGAGCATTCTTCGCTGCTCCTCCCGGTAGGCGTGCCCGCTCGCGTGGATCTTCGCGTTCGTCACCCGGCTCTCGACGGTCGCGCCGGCGCGCAGGAAGCCGCCGATCATCTCGTACACCTGTCGGTCGTTGCCCGGGATGATCCGGCTCGAGAGCACGACCGTGTCGGTCGACGCGATCTTGAGTCGCGGGTGGTTCCCGTTCGCGAGTCGCATGAGCGCCGCGAGCGGCTCCGCCTGCGTCCCCGTCGCCACCACGAGCACCTCGCGCGGCGGCAGCGCTTGGGCGGCGTCGGCGTCGATCAGGAGATCGCTCGGCCACTGCATGCGGCCGACCTCGTGCGCCACTCGCACGTGCGTGGTCATGCTCCGGCCGAGCAGGCAGATCTTCCGCCCGCTCGCCATCGCGATCCGCCCGACGTGCAGCAAGCGCTGCACGTTCGACGCGAAGAGCCCGAGGATCACCCGTCCCGACGCGGCGGCGACCACGCGGCCGAGCGCGGCGCCGACCTCCTCCTCGCTCGCGGAGGTCCCGGGCGCGTCGATGCTGGTGCTGTCCGAGAAGAGCAGCCGCACCCCCCGATCCCCGAGCTCGCGGAAGCGCCGCTCGTCGGTGAGCTCGCCATCGGTCGGTTGCTCGTCGAGCTTGAAGTCGCCCGTGTGCACGACGGTCCCGACGCAGGTGTCGATCGCCAACGCGGTGGCGTCGGCGATCGAGTGGGTCACTCGGATGGGCTCGACCTCGAAGCTCCCCACGCGGAAGCGCGCGCCGACGCGGGTCGTGGTGAGGTCGAGATCGTCGGGGTCGAGCTGGTGCTCCCCGAGGCGGCGTTGGATGAGGCCCATCGCGTGCTCCGGCGCGAACACGGGGACGTCGAGCGCGTCGAGCAGGTAGGGCACGGCGCCGATGTGATCTTCGTGTCCGTGGGTGATCACGAGACCCCGGACGCGGTCCGCCCGCTCGATCAGGTAATCGAATCGCGGGTGCAACACGTCTACGCCGTAGTCCCCGCTCGGAAACGTGACCCCACAGTCGACCAGGAGGATGTCCTCGCCCTGCTCGAGGGCGAGGCAGTTCATCCCGATCTCGCCGAGGCCCCCGAGCGGGACGATCCGGAGGGTCTTGGAGGCGGGGGCGGCGGTGAGCGGGGCCAAGGCTCCGAGAGGATAGACGTCCCGGTGCCTCCTTAGCGCCCGATTCGGCGCCGCCGCTGGGGATGCTTTGTGGAGAGGACCGGGACAAAGCCGGGGCATCCTCGGGCTAACCTGTGCACAGGTCTCAAGCGTTCAGGAAGACCTCAATGAAAGCCGTTGGTTACTACATCTAGTGCTTTTTGTTTGCCCGACCACGATATGTTGGGGTAATGCTTTCCGTCCCTGAACGGTCGAGTCGCTGAACGATTTCGGACCGGCAGCCAGGGGGGCCCCCTCCTCGGGGGGACGCCTGAAGGGGGCTCGGGCCTCCACGCGGCGTGGTGGCGAGCGGTTTTTGGGTCAGCAGCGGCAGGGCGGCAGCGGCAGGTCGGCAGCGGCAAGCAGCAAGCAGCGGCGGCAGGTTCAGCGGCGGCAGGTTCAGCGGCGGCAGGTTCAGCGGCGGCAGGTCGAGCGGCGCGCAGCTTTGCGCCGTGTCGGGATGGTTTTGTCTGTGTGGCGGCCGGGACGGTTCGGGAACGAGCCGACCGCACCGGCCGGGGGCGGATCGGCCGCGACGGCCGGCCGGGAAAACGGGGCGAGGTCTCGCCCATCATCGGGAACGTGTGGCGAGGACGACCTCGCCTCTGGAGGAAGCATGGCGCAGCCGACGATCGGGAGCGAAGCGGGTAAGCTTGGGGTGAACGGCGTGAAGCACGCGAACGGTCATGGGAGCGCAGCCGGCACGAAGGCGGGCCACATGAAGGCGACGGAGAGCAAGGCGGCGGAGGGACGGAGCAAGAAGGACCCTGCCGCGAAGGGTGCTGCCGCGAAGGGATCCGCCTCGGGCGCCAAGGGCGCCAAGGAGACCAAGGGCTCCGCGACGAGGAGCCGCGCGCGCGGTCTCACGATGGACCGCCACTTCACCCAGCGCAGCGTCGACCCGCTCGACGAGGTCACCTGGGAGCGACGCTCCTCGATCATCACCAACCCCGATGGCTCGGTGGTCTTCAAGATGGAGGGGGCGGAGATCCCCTCCACGTGGTCGCAGCTCGCGACCGACATCGTCGTCTCCAAGTACTTCCGCAAGGCCGGCATCCACGGCGACGCGAAGAAGGGGGAGACCAGCGTTCGCGACGTGGTCACCCGGCTCGCGAAGACCATCCGTGAGGCTGGCGACGAGCTCGGCGGCTACTTCGCCACCGCCAAGGACGCGGACACGTTCGAGGCCGAGCTCACGTTCCTCCTCGTCAACCAGTACGGCGCCTTCAACTCGCCCGTGTGGTTCAACTGCGGCCTCTACCACCGCTACGGCATCACCGGCACGGGCGGAAACTACGCCGTCGCGAAGGAGTTCCTCGACGCGACCGTCCGCGCCGAGACCATCCCGGGCACCTCGCCCATCTCGGAGACCGCGAACGCCTACGAGCGCCCCCAGTGCTCCGCCTGCTTCATCCAGGCGGTGAACGACGACCTGATGAGCATCTACGATCTCATCAAGAGCGAGGCGCGCCTCTTCAAGTACGGCTCGGGCACGGGCACGAACTTCTCGAACATCCGCGGCAAGCAGGAGAAGCTCTCCGGCGGCGGCACGAGCTCGGGCCTCATGAGCTTCCTCGAGGTGCTCGATCGCGCGGCCGGCGCGACCAAGTCGGGCGGCACCACGCGCCGCGCGGCGAAGATGGTCTGCCTCGACATGGACCACCCGGAGATCGTCGACTTCATCGAGTGGAAGATGCGTGAGGAGAAGAAGGCGCAGGCCCTCATCGCCTCGGGCTACCCCGCCGACTTCAACGGTGAGGCCTACCACACCGTGAGCGGCCAGAACTCGAACAACTCGCTGCGCGTGAGCGACGACTTCATGCGCGCGGCGATGAGCGGCGCGTCGTGGGAGACGCGCGCGCGCACGACCGGTGAGATCGTCGACACCCTGAGCGCGAAGGATCTCTGGCGCAAGGTCGCCGAGTCGGCTTGGGGCTGCGCGGACCCGGGCGTGCAGTACGACTCCACGATCAACCGCTGGCACACGTGCCCGAACACGGCGCGCATCAACGCGTCGAACCCGTGCTCGGAGTACATGTTCCTCGACGACTCGGCCTGCAACCTCGCGAGCCTGAACCTCACCAAGTTCCTCGGCGAGGACGGGCAGTTCGACGTCGAGGGCTATCGCCACGCGGTGCGCATCTTCTTCACGGCGCAGGAGATCCTGGTCGACTTCTCGTCCTACCCGACGAAGCCCATCGCGCAGAACTCGCACGACTACCGGCCGCTCGGCCTCGGGTACGCGAACCTCGGCACGCTGCTCATGCTGCTCGGGCTGCCGTACGACTCCGACGAAGGCCGCTCGCTCGCCGCGGCGCTCACGGCGATCATGTGTGGTCGCGCGTACGCCGTCTCGGCCGAGATGGCGGGGTCGAAGGGCGCGTTCCCCGGCTTCCACAAGAACCGCGAGCCGATGCTGCGCGTGATGGGCATGCACCGCGACGCCGCCTACGCGATCAACCGCGACAAGTGCCCCGAGTCGCTCTACCGCGCGGCGTGCGAGGACTGGGATCTCGCGGTGCGCGTCGGCTCGCAGCATGGCTACCGCAACGCGCAGTCGACCGTGCTCGCCCCGACCGGCACCATCGGCCTCTTGATGGACTGCGACACGACCGGCATCGAGCCCGACTTCGCGCTCGTGAAGTTCAAGAAGCTCGCCGGCGGCG
>CAYYKK010000482.1:0-4260 GCA_964467935.1 uncultured Polyangiaceae bacterium | reverse complement strand
AGTCATCGTCTGAGTCGATTCTCGGGAAGTCGTTCGCGGTGATCGCGACGCTGCTCGGCGGAGCGCTCTGCCTGGGCGGCTGTGCGGCGTCCACGCGCGACCTCAAGCACAGCATGACGGCGTACGAGACCGGCAACTTCCACAAGGCATCGCAGCGATGCGAGGCGATCGACGAGAGCGATCTCGATGGGAAGAAGCAGGTGCGCTACCTCGTGTACTGCGGCCTCGCCTACTACAAGACGGGCGACATGGACGCGGCGCGCAGCCTCCTCGTGAGCGGCCAGAAAGCCTACGGGCAGGGCGACCCGTCGTGGCTGAAGCCGCTCATCGTCGACGAGATGAACAAGGCGATGCTCGATCTCTCCGGCGGCGCGCGTCCGGCCCAGCCGCCCGTGAGCCTCTCGTCGCAAGGCGTGAGCCGCGCTGACGACGTCGAGTAAGCGCGACGTCGAGCGAAGCTCCGGCGAGCAGGCGCGACGTCGAGCGAAGCTCCGGCGAGCAGGCGCGACGTCGAGCGAAGCTCCGACGAGCCCGAGCTTCGGCGAGGCTCTCTCAGAGCCCGAAGAGCGAGGCGGCGGTGCCCGAGAGGATCTGGGCGAGGACGTCGTCTCGAAGACCCGAGCGCGCGAGCTTCTTCACCTCGCGATCCCATGCGTAAGGCAGGTTCGGGAAGTCGGTCCCGAAGAGGATGCGATCGGGTCGCGCTTCGAGCAGCCGCCGCGGCGCCGCCAAGGGGAAGAACTCGGCGAACACCATCGTCGTGTCGAGCCAGAGGTTGTCGTAGCGCGTGACGAGGCGCTCGTAGGCGTCGAGCTCGTCGGCGCCGTAGTGAGGCACCGACAGGCGGAGCCGCGGATGCGCGGCGAGGACGCGCTCGACGCGCTCGGCGGCGCAGAGCTCGTACGCGTCGCGCGGATAGTGCGGGCTCGCGGGCTCGCGCCCCGCGTGCATCACGAGCGGGCGGTCCCGCGCTTCGCAGGCGGCGTAGATCTCTTCGAGCTCCGGCGCGTCGGGCGAAAAGCTCTGCACGTGGCAGTGGAGCTTCACGCCGCGCAGGCCTGCGTCGAACGCGTCGTCGAGGATCGCGCGCGCGTCGGGCTCGCCCGGCAGCACCGTCGCGAGCCCCACGACCCGCGGCTCGCTCGACGCGACGTCGGCCATGAACGCGTTGAGCGCGCGCGACATCCCCGGCTTGTGCGAGTACGCGAGGCCGACGAGGTCCGAGACGCCGCGATCGAGCAGGAAGCGGACGATGCGCGGCGTGGGCAGCTTGTAGCGCACGGGCCACCCGTAGGCCTCGAACCAGCGCCAGATCGCCTCGAGGACGCGATCGGGGAAGAGGTGTACGTGCGCGTCGATCACGCGCGGCAGCGAGGCGTCGAGCCGCTCGCCCTCTTCGTCGTCGAGCGCGGGCATCGGCGCGTGCGCGTCGCCGAGCCAGCGGGCGCCGAGCAGCGAGAGCACGCAGGGGCAAGGGCCGAGCGCGAGATCTTCCTCGCGCAGTGAAGGGTCGAGCCCGCAATCGTGTCGCGCGGATCGCGCGAGCGCGAGGAGCTCGCGCGGATCGTTCGTGATCATCGGTAGGGGCCTCGCTCGCCCAGATCGTCGAGGAGCGCGACGAGCTCCGCCGTCGGCTCGAGCAGCGGCTCGGCCGTGGCTGGATCGCACGACTCGTCGCGCAGCGTGACCGTCACGCGATCGCGATCGATCGCGACGAGCCCGTGCCTTTCGAGCGCGGCGCGGGCGGCCTCCGCGCGCTTGGTCGGCGCGCGCTCGGGCTCGTCGCTCTGCGCGCGGCGCGCCTCGATCGCGAGGCCGATCGGCCCCTCTCGGCCCTCCCACAGGACCCGCAGCGCGATCGGTCGACCGAGGAGCTCCGCGCCGACGATCTCGGGTCGACCTGGCCGGAGGCGCCCGCCGAGCCGCGCCGACAGCGCGCGCCAACGATCCATCGACGCGGCGAGCTTCTTCGGCGCGGGGAGCGTCGCGATGCGATCGGCGAAGAGACGCGCGGCGGACTCCACGACGGTGACCGCTCGGCGCACGGCCGACGGATCGATCCCGGCGCCCTCCCACGCGAGGGTCGCGCGCGCGTCGTCGAGCCGCGCCTCGTCGGCGAGCACGAGGACGTCGGCCAGCGCACCGGCGAGGAGCGCGCGCGCTTGCTCGGGCTCGCGCGCGGCGACGGCGAGCGCGCGATCGAAGCGATCGTTGCCCACCTCGACGCCGGAGAACGGGTGGATCCAGCCCTTCGGCCGCACGTCGAGATCGAGGCCGAGATCCGCGAGATCGATCTCGCCGACGACGTGCGGTCCGCCGGTCGCGCGCTGCTCGACGAAGAGCGACGCGCGCAGATGTCCGAAGCGCCTCTCCATGCGATCGGCGCCCTCGTCGTACGTCCACTGCTTCTCCTCGGCGACCGCCGACCAGAGGGCCGAGCGACGCGCTCGTCCGATCGCGCTGACGCGCATCCGCGCCACCCCGGCTCGGAGCGGGCGAACCTCGATCGGGATGCGCAGCATCGGCTCGCGCTTCCAAGTCCCCTCGGCGTCGACGAGCAAGAACCAGTCGAGTCGACCGAGGTGCGTCGCCGTGGTCGGCGGCGCCGACGGGGGGAGCGTCACGTGGAGCGGGATCGCCTCGCCCTCGACGAGAGGGCCTGCGTGGATCGTCGCGGTGAAGCGATGCACCTCGCGGGTCTGTCCGCCGCCCTGCTCGACGCCGACGAACGCGACCTCGACGCGACGCTTGCCCGTGCCTGCGGTGTTGCCGAACGAGACGGCCCCGACGATCGCGCCGCCCGGCGCGACGAGCGGGCTCGCGAGCGTCGCCTCGGCGTAGAGGGCCTCGCCCTTGGCGTCGCCTCCGCGCGAGTTGAAGACCACTTGCGCCTGCGCCTGCTCGACGGGCGGCTGCGAGACGTGCACTTGGAAGAGCCGATCGACGTCCGGCCACCACGGGATGTCGACGTGCACGCGGAGCTCGTACGACGCGGAGAAGAGCGCGCCTCGGTGCGTCGGAGGGATCGACGCGGGGAGCGGGAATCGAGCGCGAAACGAGCGCTTCCCCTTCTCGAGCTCGACGGGCTCGAACGTCGCGCGCAGCTCGCAGACCGTGCGCGAGCGCATCGCGACGTCGTGCTCGCGTCCGGTGAGCGTCAACGAGATCGCTTCCGTCGGCGTCGACGAGCGCGACTCCAACACCGCCTCGACGTCGAGGTTCTGCCCGGGCAGCACGCTCGGCGGCGAGAGGAAGACCTGGACCTTCGGACGGCTCCGCACCCCGCGAGGTCAGCCGAGGAGCGGCGCCTCGTCAATACGCGCGCCGCCCCTTCACCAGCCGCGCGGGTGTGCTATGGAACCTTCGCCGTCGGGCGCTCGCGCCCGGAGGCTCACCGGGGAGTCGCACAGTCCGGTAGTGCACGAGCTTTGGGTGCTCGTTGTCGGGGGTTCAAATCCCTCCTCCCCGACTGCTCAGCGTTTCGATCTCGATCTCAATGTAGGACGTAGTCGCGCAGGAGCGTGTAGGCGCCGTAGTAGAGGAGCGCGACCGCGAGGCCGCGCGCGAGCGTCTTGACGACGAACACGTCGCCCGCGCTCGTGCGGAGCCCCGGGTTCCATCCGAACGAGAGCCCGCCCTCCCACGCGGTGGCGAGGAAGTAGACGACGAGCGCGCCGACGGCGAGCCATGCGTGGACGGAGCCGTCGGACTGGAGGCTCGAACGGCCGGAGCGGTTGTGGCTCTCGATCATCGTCGTCCACGGGCGACGAGAGAGCGCGAGCACGGCCGCCTGCACCACGATGGGCGCGCCCAGCACCCAAACGACGAGAGGAGGCCCCGACTTCGCTTCGTCTTCTGCCACGGCCTCGCGAGTCTACATCATCCGGCCACGCCGTGCGCTCAGTTGCCGGTGCCGGTCGACGCGCTGCTCGAGGACGCGCTGCTCGACGAAGCACTGCTCGAGGACGCACTGCTCGACGAAGCACTGCTCGACGAAGCACTGCTCGACGAGCCGGTCGACGACGACGTGCCGGCGCTGCAACCGCTCGCCGTCGGCTCGCACTTGCAGGGCACACACGCCGAGCCCTGCGGATCGAGGAGACAGCCCGCGCCCTGACCGCAGTCGGTCGTCGCGTCGCAGCCGATGCGGGTACAGAACCACTGATCCTGCCCTACGTCCGCGAGGCAGAGCGCCGCGAGCGGGAACGCCTGGCACTCGTGGCCGCCGGGCGTGCAATAGTGTCCGACGCCCTTGTCGTT